>NZ_JBIVJF010000006.1:252534-364239 GCF_044750105.1 Kitasatospora sp. NPDC088861 | reverse complement strand
CCACCAGCCTCGACCGGAACTCCTTCCCCCCGGCCCCCTACGTCCATGCCTACAACGCAGACGGCAAGGAGATCTACAACCAGAAGACGCAGCCCCGGCGCGACTCCTGAGTAGGGTCGGGGACTGGCGCGGTGGCTGATGCTCCGTTTCCAGTCCCCGCCGCTTCAAACCGTGCATGCAGTTCTCCCGCACACGGCTTTCCGACATCGTTCACCGGCTGGCATGCACCGTCGCCCCGCGTACGTTCCCGGTCAGGCGGTAGACCCCGAGCCGAGTGATCCACCCATAGGTGTAGCGGGTGGTCCAGTTCCGGCCCGCGAGTCCGTGTTTCCGGCTGGCGAAGATCGCCAGCCGCTCGTGAACGTAGCCGTCGACCGCGTTGAACTTCCGCCCGGAGTTCCCGTTACGGAAATACGCGGCCCACCCCCGAAGGACGGGGTTGAGGTTGGCCACCACGGCGGCCACCGGCCGTTCGGTCCGGGACCGGGAGGTCGCCGCGCGGATCTTCTCCCGCAGCACCCCCAACGCCCGCGCCGAAGGCCAGCGTTGCAGGTAGAACCTGCCCCGCCACTTCCACGACTCCACCTTCCGGTGATGGAATCCGAGGAAATCGAAACCCTGTCCGCCCCCGGTGAGGCAGACAATGCCGGACTTCTCCGGATGCAACCGCATCCCGAGCCCGCCCAGCACCTCCGCCGCCAGCTCACGCGCCTGCTCGGCACGCTGCATGGTCGGCGACAGGACCACGAAGTCATCGCAGTAGCGCACCAACGTCCCCAGCCGCCGGCCCCGGTCCTGCCACGCCTCATCGAGGACATGCAGGGCCACGTTGGCCAGCAGCGGGGAAATCGGTGAGCCCTGCGGGGTCCCCGCCCCGGTCGGGGAGGTCACCCCGCCCTCCAGCACTCCCATCCGCAGCCACGCCCGGATCAGCTTCAGCATCGAGCGGTCCACCACCCGCCTGGCCACCTGGGCCATCAACGCGTCGTGGTCGATCGTCCCGAAACAGTCCCGAATATCGGCCTCGAACACCCACTCCTGCCGCTGGTTCGCCGCAGCGCGCACAGCCTCGCACGCGTCGATCGCGGACCTCTTGGGCCGGAAACCGTAGCTCGCCTCGGTGAACCGGGCCTCGAAGACCGGTTCGAGAACCAGTTTCGCGGCCGTCATCACCACCCGATCCGCCACGGTGGGAATCGACAGCGGCCGCAACTCCCCCGGCCGCCCCAGCTTGGGAATCTGGACCCGCCGCAGCACCGACGGACGATACGTATGCGTCCGCAACTGCTCCGACAGGCCCTGGAGGAACTCATCCACCCCGGCGGCGACCGCCGCGTCGACGGTCACGCCGTCCACGCCCGGCGCGCCCCGGTTCGTACACACGCTGGACCACGCCCGCCACAAGACGTCCATGCGGTGGACGTGGCCATACAGGGCATGGAACCGGCGTTCGGGTTCTTGCTTGGCACAGCGGTAGAGCGTCCACTGCAAGGCTCGGACCTTGTCCAGAGTCCGGTTCCGCTGAGGAAGCCGTCGAGGATGTCGGAGCGGTACTGCAGTCGTTTGAGGCGGTTGCGGACGAGGGCTTCGAGCCGGTCGAGGGCGACACTGGCGAGGTTCGCCAGACTTCGTTTGACGTGGGCCCACAGGTACTCGACCGCGTTCAGCTCGGGTGCGTATGCGGGCAGCACGAACACCGTCAGCCAGTCCCGCGCGTCGATCAGGTCGCGCATCGCATGGGAGACGTGGGTGTTCAGCCGGTCCCACACCAGCACGATCGGCGCCTTGACCAACTGGTGGATTCCGTCTATCAGCCCGATGTAGTCGCGCTCGGACAGGCTGCGGCGTTCACCCTTGCGCCCGGTGTGGCGCCGCAGCCTGTGGCACAAGCGGGTCCGCGAGCCCGGGCGCATCGCGATCAGCCCGGCGATGGAGATCCTCCCCGAGCGGCTGCCGCTCACCTTCACGACCGGGGTGATGCCGCGACGTCCCCAGGTGCGTCCTTTGGACGGCCTGCGGGTGAACCCGGCTTCGTCCTCGAAGCAGAGCCAGCCGTCGCAGGCCGCCCGGGCGCTTCTACCTCCGCCCAGGTCGCCTCCCTCCACGCGGCCACGACCTGCTCGTCGCGTTCAGCGGCCCGCCGCGCGGGAACCTGCGGGGTGAAGCCGAGCCGACGCATCAGCCGGGTGGCCCCCGAGACGCTGTAGGACACGTGGAACCTGCGGCCGATCAGCGTCGCCACCCGCGCACCGGTCCACACCTGGTCCTGGTCCCAGCCGTGCACGGCCGGCCCCTGCCCGAGGTATTCGGCCAGCTTCTCCCGGCACCGCGCCGACAGCTTGCACCGCTGCCCGCCCGGTCCCCGTGAAGCCAGCGCCCCGACCCCGTCCTCCCGCCAGGCCTGGTGCCACTGGTAGGCCGATTTCGCGGTCACCCGCAGCCTGCGGGCAACCTCCCTCGGCGGGACACCTTCGTCGAACAACGCGGCGGCCTCCAGCCGTACCGCCTCTCGACACTGACGTGCCTTCGCCGTCAGCCCGCCCCCATCCGCATAGCGCATACCAACGGCATAGCGCGCAAATGACTGCCAGTCAGCTACACAAACAGGCCAATCACCTTGAAGCGCCGAGGGCAGTAAGGAAGTACTTGACTGTAAATATGTGCCGACTCATAGTTAAGTACATGCCTAACTATGCTGGATCGCTGGACCGGGTGTTCCAGGCGCTGGCGGATGGAACGCGCCGGGCGATGGTGCAGCGCCTGATCCGTGGGCCTGCGCCGGTCAGCGAACTGGCCAGGCCACTGGAGATGTCACTACCGGCGGTCATGCAGCACATCCAGGTGCTGGAAGCGTGCGGGCTGGTCAGATCCGAGAAGGTCGGCCGCGTCCGCACCTGCCGCATCGAGCCGGAGGTACTGCGGACGGCCGAGGACTGGCTTGCCGAGCAGCGCACGTCCTGGGAATGGCGCCTGGACCGGCTCGGCGACTACCTGCTCGATGATCCCGGCACACCGGAACAAGGGAACTTGTGATGATCGACCGTTCTGTCACGCACGCCACGTTCACCCTCGAACGCCTCTACCCGGCCACGGCGGCCCGGGTGTTCGCGGCATGGGCCAACCCGAAGGCGAAGGCCCGCTGGTTCTCCACCCCCGACGCGGAGCATGAACTGGACTTCCGGGTCGGGGGCCGGGAGGTCAACCGCAGCCACCCGGACAACGGCCTGTCGATGACGTTTGAGTCGTTGTACCGCGACATCGTCCGGGACGAGCGCATCGTCTACACCTCCGTGTTGCACGTGGAAGACGACCTGGCGACGGTATCGCTGACGACCGTGGCGTTCTGCCCGGCCGATGGGGGCACCCGGCTGGTCCTCACCGAGCAGGGCGCCTTCCTCGACGGCCGGGAGGAGCCCTCCTGGCGGAAGCACGGCACGGGCGACTGGCTTGACGCGCTGGGCGTCGAGCTGGGTACGGGAGGGCGCGAGTGAGCCCGCGGGCGACCGCCTTGAGATGGCGGGCGCTGGTGTTGCTGGGCACGGCGTTCTTCATGACCATCCTGGACGGGACCAGCTTGCTCACCGCCCTGCCGGCCGTCGAGCGGGAGTTTCGGGTGCACGGCACCGCCGTCCACTGGGCGGTCACGGCCTACGCGCTGGCCTTTGCCGGCCTGCTGCTGCTGTGCGGCCGCGCCGCGGATCTGCTCGGCCGCCGCAGGGCCTTCCTGGCCGGGATGTCGCTGCGCGTGTCGGCCTCGTTGGGACGCGGGTTCGCCCCGACGGTCGAAGCCCCGGTTGCGGCCCGCGCTTTGCAGGGTGTGTCGGCCGCCATCATCGCCCCCGCAGCCTTGCCCATGGTGATGAACGCCTTCGCCGAAGGCAGCGAGCGGAACAGGGCACTGGGAATCTGGGGGTGGGATCGGAGGGTTCGGTGCCACCGCCGGGCTGCTGCTCGGCGGCCTGATCACCAGTACGCTCGGCTGGCAGTGGGTCTTCTGGACCGACGTCCCGGTCGGGGTGGTGGTGCTGATCCTCGCGCCGGTGATACTGCCTCACGGCCGGGGTGATGACCGTGGCGGCCGTCGTCGGCGCTCTGGTCTGCCAGCGGGTTGTGACCAGGATCGGCGTACGTCCGGTCGCGACCGTCGGCACTGCCCTGCTCGGTGGAGCCTGCCTGCTACTCACCCTGGTGGTGCCCAAGCACAGCTCACCGGAACTGCTGACATTTGCCCTGTTGGTCTTCGGGGCGGGCATGGGCACCGCCACCGTCTGTACGCAGATCGCGGCGTTCACCGGTGCCGCTGAACGGCACTCCGGTCTGGCCGCCGGACTCGCCGATACCTGCTTCGCGGTTGGTACCGCCCTCGGCCTAGCCATCGCCGGCAGCGTTGTCGCCGCGCAGGCACCCACGCCTGGGATCGCCGCGCCGCAGACGCTGGTTCCCGGTCATCAGGCCGCGTTCGGCGTGATCGGCCTCGTCGCGGCAGTGGGCGTGGTCATCGCTCCGGCCGTGCTCGGCAAGCGATCGGCACCGGTCACCAGAGAGACCGCGGCGCCTCCCGTCGACCAGATCGTGACCGACCCCATTTCCAGCTGACCCATTGAGGAGCTTCCATGTCAGACCGTGACCCGGTCGCCGAGATCGGACCCTTCAGCGACTCAGGCGCCGACGCGACCCCCTGGCCGACCGCACTGCGTGAGCTGGAGCAGGCGCGACTGTTCTGGCTGTCCACCGTCCGGCCCGACAGCCGGCCCCACGTGACACCGTTGCTGGCCGTCTGGACCGGCGGCGCCCTGTACTTCGCCACCGGTGACCAAGAGCGCAAGACGCGTAACCTCCACGCGAACGACCACTGCGTCATGACGACCGGCACGAACGTCCTCGACGGTATCGACATCACCATCGAGGGACGTGCCGAGTTGGTGTGCGATCCGGCTGAACGCAGCACCACCGCCGACGCCTACGAGAGCAAGTACGGCGACCTGCTGACGAACCCGGACGGCACCTGGCACGGCCTCGGTGACACCATCCGCTCCGGCAAGGTCCTGCTGTACCGCATCGACCCGGAGGCCGGATTCGCCTTCGGCAAGGGCGAGACGTACAGCCAGACCCGCTACCGCTTTCAGCACTGACCGCCGACTCCGCGGGCGCGTGTCAGACGGCCGAGCGCTGGCCCGTGAACCCGCGCAGGATCACCTCGGTGGACGCGGTACGGGTCCGGATCGCGGTCGCGTACTTGACTATCTGATCGTGCTGCTGGGTGATGAGTTCCCAGCGGATCGGGCGGGTCAGCGCCGGGGCCAGCTGCGGGTAGGCGTCCGGCTCGCCGGCCCGGCCGGTACAGCTTCACCTTGTTGATCCGCTTGGTCCTCGGCAGCAGATCAAAGTTCAGCAGCCTCGTGACGCCGAACCCGATTTCCGACCTTATGTGGACAGTTCAAGTTGATCTTCCTTCGGCTTGCCGCTCGGGGCGTTGGCGGTGTTGGTGCGGGCCGGAGAAGCCGCGCGCATAGAGTGAGATCTTCGATGGAGTGGCAGGGGTGGAGGCCGTGGAAATCACCGTCCAGTGGATACGGACGTCCTGGACGAAGCAGTCCCGCGGAGGAGAGGCTGCCGCCCGGAGGAACGCGACCCCAGTCGGCTTCACTGTCCCGTATATGCCGCCCTCGTTTGCGCACGTAGTCCGCATGCATGAGCGAGACGGCTTCGAGCCCCATGGCGTCGAGGAAGACCTGCGCAAGGTCGACGTCCAGCTTCGCGAAGCCGACGGCCGACTGCGCGTCCTTCCCCGAGTGCAGCCCCTGTTCGCCATCCCACCTCGGCCGCGACGGCCCCCAGCTGTGCGCCTTGCCTCCGGCCAGTGGGTCCGCTGGCAGCTCAACTACCGTTTCAGCAGCGCGGCGGGTGTGCGGGGCTGGTCGTACTGGCTGGACACCTTCAACATCGCCTATGGCCCGGTGGATGCCGACGTGTTCTTGTCGGATCCCACTGTCCACGTTGACGAGCAAGGACCGCTCCGGTAGCTCAGCCATGGGGCAATCACGCACTGGAGCCGTCCTCCTCCGCTTCCGCGTTGACCGGCTGCCTGAGGTCGGCCAGGAGTCTTTCGATGCGTTCGCTGGTGCAGCGGTGGCGTTCGACCTCGCGGTCCCAGCCGCGTTCGGCCGCGTCGCGGGCGAGGGTCAGCTCGACCTCGCGCCGTGCCCGCAGTCGTGGTGCGTACTCGGGCGTGGTGACGAACTTTGCGCAGGTCAGGTAGAGGTCGCATTCGCAGGGGCCTTCGGCGGGGAGCCGGAGGCAGCGGCCGAGTTCGAGTTCGGTCTTGAAGAAGTTGGTCTTGAGCCAGTCGACCAACGTATCCGGCAACGTGCCGTTGCGCAGTTCGTCGGCGGCAGGGCCAGCGATGGTGGCGCCGGGGCCGAGCACTGCCTGGTAGTCGCGCAGGACTTCCTGGTCGCTGATCTGCGCGTAGACGAGGGCCATGTTCACGGAGGTGTGCCCGAGGACCTTCATGATGGTGTGGAGTTTCGCGCCGCGTTCGGCGAGCTGGGTGCCGACGGTGTGGCGGAAGCGGTGGGCCGAGACGGTGCCGCGGCCGGTGCCGCCGCGGCCGCCGGGGCGGACGAGGCCGGCGGTCTTGCAGGCGGCCTGGATCGGGGTCTCGAACAGGTAGTACGTCGACAGCAGCTTGCCGTGGCTCATGAACAGGTAGCGGATCTCCTCGCCGGTCCGCTCGTCGGTGAACGGCCGCTCCGGTGCGTGTCTGCGCAGGTCGATGACCTTCTGCAGGGCCTCGGCGGCGTCCTCGTGCAGCGGAACGACGCGCTCTTGGTAGGTTTTGCGGCCGGACAGGCGGAGCCGCGGGGTTCCGTCGGGGTAGCGGTCCAGGCAGTCCAGCGGCAGGCGCTGGATCTCGGTGCGGCGGGCTCCGGACCAGCGGGCGACCAGCAGGGCGGCTCGCTGGAACGGGCAGGCGATCGCGTCGATGGCGGGCATCAGCCGGTCGAGGTCCTGGTCGGGGATGAACTGCGGCACCTTCTCGGTGTACTTCGGTGCGTCGCCGGCGCCGATGAGGGTGTGGCCTGGCACGTCGTCGTACTGCCAGAGCGCGGTGTCACGGAAGAACTGCGACAGCCCGGAGATCCGCTGGATCCGTGACATGACGCCCAGCGGTTTGCCCGTGGTCGGGGCCGGGACCTCGGCGATGTGTCCGATCCAGTCCAGGCAGTGCTGACGTCTGACGTCGGCGAAGGTCGTGATGTCGGGGTGCTGTTCGCCGAGCCACTGCCCGAAGACCCGGACCGCGAGCTCCAGCTTCTCCACCGTCGAGGGTGCGTCGGTCAGTCTGCGGGCCGCGAGCCACTTCTCCGCGACGGCCTGCATCCGGGGAGGCAGGGCCAGGGGCGGTTTCCACGACGGCATCAGCTTGCGTGGCTGGACGGCGACCTGGCCTCGGTGGAAGAGCACCACCTCCAGCTGGTGCAGGTGCGTGATCCAGCACCTGGCCGGGCCCTCGTAGAACTGCTCGGCTGAGGGGTAGAAGGCCCCGAACTCTGGATTCTTCGGGAAGAGCCGGATGGCTTCGAGGACCTCGGCGATGTGCTCGCCGGTGATGTCGGCGACGTCGGTCAGGCCGTTGCGGAGCGCGATCCGGGCCACCGACCAGTGCATCGCCTGCTTTACCGCCGGTCCGCTGTAGCCGAGGGCGATCGCCTCCTCGACCAGCGCTGTGGTGCCCAGGTCGATCCCGGCGAGCGTGGCCTGGTCGTGAACACGCAACTGGCCGACAGCGAACATCCACGGGTAGTCGAACGTCGCATATCCGCGCAGGCCGAGGTAGGTGAGGTAGGGCCGGGCCTTGTGCGAGGCGGGAAACGGCGGGGAGTGGAAGGACTCGCCGGGCAGTCGGCCCACCCGGTCGGCCAGCGGCTCAGCGAACCACGCGGACAGGTCCGGCCACCGTTCGCGAAAGGCCCGGTAGAAGCGCAGTTTGGCGTTGAGGTAGTGGTGGTTGAAGCCGTCCTGAGCGCGGACGAATCGCACGTACTCATGGTCGGGGCAGTGTTGGGGGCGCTGTCGGCGGACCGGGTCCGGGCTGGCCGCCATGGCCGCAGTGGAGATCGGGCCACCCCTCATGAAGTGGCCTCCCGCGGCTTGCCCAGGGTGTCCAGGGCCCGGTGGCAGTCGGCGACGACGGCAGGGTCGGAGACCCGGGTGTAAAGACGCGTCGACTCCGGCGAGGCGTGACCGAGTCGCTTCTGCAGCGTCAACTCTCGCATTCCGCCCTCCCACATGCGGGTCGCGTGGGTGTGGCGCAGGGAATGGGGCGTCACCCAGGGCTCGCGGATCCCGGCGCGGGCGCAGGCCCGGGAGAACATCCGCACCAGCCCGTCGTAGCCGAGAGCTTCCAGGCGCCGGGTGCCGCGGCCGCCGATCAGGAACACGAGCCGGCTGTCGGCGTCCTGCGGGCGCTCGTTCATCACGTAGGCGCTGACCGTGGCCAGGGTCTCCGCCTCGTGCAGGTCGACGACCCGCTCGAACCGGGACTTTGACCGGACGCCCTTGGGATGATCGTCACGGTGCCGGACGACCACTCGGCGCCGTCCGTAGGCCAGGTCGTCCAGGTGCAGGCCGAGGACTTCGCCAGGCCGCAGACCACCGTGGAGCATCAGCAGCACGATCGCCCTGTCACGCAACCCACGCAGTTGCGCGAGCAGCAACTGGACCTGGTCGTCGTCCAGGGGGCGCGGTACCCGCTGAACGGTCTTGACACGCACGGCCCGCCGTACGGGGCGCTGCCGGCTGGCCCGTCCCATGAACGGGCGGTGGCGGTCGGAGACACGCTGCAGCGCAGGGTCCGGGCGCTTCTCGATCGGGTTGGCGCGCTCCAGCAGCCCCGCCAGGATCACGTACTCGTAGAACGAGGACACTGCGGCCAGGATCCGGTTCACGGTGCTCGCCGCGAGCTTGGTGGCCGGGCCCTCGGCGTCCATCGTGACCACCGACAGCGTCATGCGGCGGCGCGGCCGGCGGGACGGCACCGACCGCAGGTACTCCAGCAGCGCGATCGCGTCCGGCGGCCCGAACCGCTCCCAGCTCAGATCCTTGCTTGCGAAGAAGCGCCACAGGTGCCGAAGGTCGTAGGCGTACGAGACGAGGGTGTTCGGCGAGCAGTCCCGGGCGCCGAGGAACCGTAGGAACCCCGCAACGACCTCGACCGGCACACCGTCCTCGTCGACCAGCTGGACCAAGGTCGAGCCGTCCTCGTGACGCTGCTGCTGTACCCGCACGGAAGCCCCCGGAGCCATCGCACCTGACGGCACGACCGGCCGCCCCCGCCCCTCAACGAGGGCCAAGGTGTCCAGGTAACTAAATGGCCGTGCGAGTCCGTGTAGTTGGCCTCCACGTCCATGGTGGTGTCGTGCCGCATCGTGCCCTCGATCATCGCAGCGACCTCAGAGGCGGTGCAGTTGATCAGCTGGGAGTGGATGGCCAGGGACTTCTTATCCACGTGCCTTGTGATCGTCTCGGCGCCATGTGGCCACCGCACGCCGCGGGTCAACCGGATGTGGGCCGCAGATTGTTCATGAGCAGGCCGAGGGCGAACTCGAAGCGGTCGTGTCCGGTGCCGGAGATCAGCTCGGCGGCATGGCGTCGGGTGTGCGGGAACTTCTCGGCGGGCAGTGCGGTGAAGCGGTCCAGCAACTCCTCGTGGCTGAGCACCCATTCGTGATCCTGGTGCCGGCGCCGTTGCCGGACCAGCGACTGCTCCAGTGCATAGGCGCTGACGTAGAGGGAGAGCGCGTCGCGGGCCCATCCGGCCGTCCTCGGTTCGATGCCGCCCGCGAGCAGGATCGCCAGGATTCCTTCGCCGACTCGCAGCGTTTCCAGGTTGGTCGGCACCATGGCCAGCGCGGCGCGCGAGATTCCAGGGTATTCCAGGTACAGGTCGCGGATCTGTGTGTACACCCCGAGCAGCTGCTCGCGCCAGGCGGCCGGGTCCGGTTCGGGGAGCATGACCTCGGCGTAGAGCCTGCCGATCAGCAGATCGTCGATGTCGTCCTTGTTGACGATGTGCGCGTACAGCGACGACGGACCGGTGCCGAGCACGGCGGCGACCCGGCGGATGGTCAGCGCGTCATACCCCTCGGTGGCGACGACCTCCAGGGCGGCGTCGGTGATCCGTTCGACGGTGATCGGCTTCTTGCGTGGCGCCGACGCGGCGACCTCCGCTGCGGGTTGGGCGTGGCGAGCTGCGCGGCGTTGGCGGGGATCGGCGGACATGCCGACCACTATACCTTGACGCGATCTAAGTTCGTTGAGTAGAACTTAGATCACCGAAACGAACTAAGTTCGTACCGATGTTCCGGAGGTATGCGATGCGAGTTTCCATTGTCGGAGCAGGCCTGGGAGGCCTGGCCCTCGCGCAGGGTCTGCGCGGTGCCGGGATCGAGGCCGACGTGTTCGAGCGCGACCCGGGGATCGCCGCACGATTCCAGGGCTACCGGCTCGTCCTGGACCCGATCGGTTTCCAGGCGGTGCGCGACTGCCTGCCGACGCGCTGGCACCCGCTGCTGGACGAGATCGTCATGGACGCCTCCGCCGAGCAGCTGATCCTGGACCCGCAGCTGAACGAGATCGGCAGGCTCGGCGCGGGCCGGACCGGCATCGTGGTCGACCGGCAGGTGCTGCGACACCTGTTGCTGACCGGCCTCACCGTGCACACCGATGCCGCGCTGACCGGCTACGACGTGCTGGCCGACGGCAATGGCCAAGCCCAGTTCGCCCGCCGCGACCCGGCCACCGCCGACCTGCTCGTCGGCGCGGACGGCGTCACCTCCGCGGTCCGCGAGGTGCTGTCGCCGCAGACCACCCCGACCGACACCGGCGTCCGGTTCGTCATCGGCCGCACCCCGCTGACCGACGAGTTCGCCGGCCTGTCCAAGGCATACGGCTCGAAGATCGCGGGCGACGGCGTCAGCCTGCTGCTCGGCGCGATGCGCTTCCGTACCCCGCCGAAGCAGGCCGCCGAGCAACTGGCCCCCGAAGTCACGCTGCCCGACATCGGCGACTACGTGCGCTGGGCCATGATCCTGCCGCCGAACGGCTCACCGGAGAACCTGACCGCGCAGGACACCGTGCTGTCCAGGATGGAAGGGTGGCACCCGCGGCTACGCACGCTGATCGAGCAGGCCGACCCGGACAACAGCACCCTGCTGTCCATCCGGGTGGTCAGGCCCGGTGAGCGCTGGGCGTCCGGCCCGGTCACGCTGCTCGGCGACGCGATCCACGCCACCTCCCCGACCGGCGGCAACGGCGCGAACACCGCACTGCGCGACGCCGACCTGCTGCGCCGCTGCCTGATCGAGGCACGCGAAGGCCGGCAGGATCTGCTCAGTGCGGTCGACGACTACGAGCGGCAGATGTTCGAGTACGGCGCCGAGGCCGTGCGCAGCAGTCTCGAGAAGCTGCCCGCCTTCGCCCCCGAAGCGAAACTGTCCTGAGGTCGAAATTCACCTTGCGCGATCAACCGGACCCGCCCGCTCGTGGACATCCTGATCTCCGCCAGCTGACGACGCGGTCGACCGCTGGAGGCCAGCGACAAGATCGTTCGGCCGTTGGCAGCGCACGGCGGCGCGTCGGCCCCGCACGCGCGGGGGTGGCTCGCTCGGTTGGGTCGCCCGCCGGTCGAGCAGTCGCAGCCCGTCACGCGCCCGTGGGTCAGCCTTTGTCAGGGCGGGTCGATGTGGGTCGACGGTTCGGCTCGACGCGAGTGTGCGCTGGTGGTCCCCGGTCAGCGGCGGCCGGTGGCCAGGATGACGAGGAACTGGCCGCCGCCCGGCTCGATGTCGGCGGTCACCGGCAGCCCCGGTGCCAGTCGGGAGAACCGGTCCACCAGCCAATCCGCCGCGTCCTGGGCGTCCTGCCTGGTCGGACAACGGCCCACCATCTCGCGGCCCCCCTTGCGCTCCAGCCTCGCGGCAACGGTGATCAGCGGCGCGGGTTCGGCCACGTACAGGCGGTCCGGCCAGGCGATGACCACCTTGACCGCGCCCTTGCGGGTGTTGCACCCGCGGTGCGCGAGCCGCTCGGCGACCTTGGCCTTCCGGTCGGCGGTCCGGCTGTCAACGCTGGGCCCCCTGGGATCGTTCACCGACTTGTCGGGGTCGACCGGTTCGTCGCACACCCAGCATCGCCAGCCGTCGCGCTCAGCCACATCATCGAGGAGACTCACCCGGACAAACTAGCTTGCCCGGCCGCCACCCCGCGCACCAGGGCCTCGGCAACCCGGTGAGCGGTGGTCCACGTTGTTCCCTGAACAACGGGCGAATGATCGGGAATCTGCGGTCACCACCCGGCTTTGCCGGCCTCTGGAGGAAGGTCACCGTGGTGACCGTGCCCCGGAGGCCCGGCTTCGAACAGCGTACGGACCGCCCCCCGCCCGGCGTTCGGGCGTCCCTTCGGAGCTGTCAGCAGTGTGGTGCGGGGGCGCCCGCAGCGCCTGGCGGGTACCTGACATTTCCTTGGCTGTTCATCCGCCGTCTCCACTGCCTCGAAGCTCCCGGGGGAAGGCCACAGGTGGTCCGGTGCGGTGACATCCCGCACGCGCACCGGCGCGACGGAGAGGGTGGGGCTGATGTCCGGAATAACCCGACGGAGGCTGCTGGGATCGGCGGCCGGCGCGATGGGAGCGGCAGCGGCGATGAGCCTGCTGCCACCGAGTGTCCAACGAGCGGTAGCGGCGGGGGTACCGAAGGCCGGTTCGCTGCGGGACGTCCAGCACGTGGTCCTGCTGATGCAGGAGAACCGGTCCTTCGACCACTACTTCGGCACGCTGGCCGGTGTCCGCGGCTTCGCGGACCCGAACGCGCTGCGGCTGGACAACGGGCGCTCGGTGTTCTACCAGCCCGACAGCGTCAACCCGGACGGCTACCTGCTGCCGTTCCACCTGGACACCCTCACCACGAGCGCGCAGGCGATCCCGTCCACCAGCCACTCCTGGTCGGTGCAGCACCGGGCCTGGAACGGAGGGAAGATGGACCGGTGGCTGTCCGCGCACCGGTCCGCCGACGGCGTCAACGGCCCGTACGTGATGGGGTACTACACCCGGGAGGACATCCCCTTCCAGTTCGCCCTGGCCGAGTCGTTCACCATCTGCGACAACTACTTCTGCTCGGTCCAGGGACCGACCTGGCCCAACCGGCTGTACTGGATGACGGGTTCGATCGGAGCCGACGGCGGCCAGGGCGGCCCGATCATCAGCAACTCGGCGCCCGAGCCGCTGACCTGGAAGACCTACCCCGAACAGTTGGAGGCGGCCGGCGTCAGCTGGCAGGTCTACCAGGAAGCCGACAACTACGGCACCAACATGCTCTCGCTCTTCAAGAGCTTCCAGCAGGCCGCGCCCGGCAGCGCACTGCACCGCAAGGGCATGACGGCCCGGCCGGCCGGCACCTTCGAGGACGACGCGCGCAACAACCGGCTGCCCGCCGTCTCCTGGATCCTGCCGACCGGCTACCAGTCCGAGCACCCGGACTACCTGCCCGCCGCCGGTGCCGACTACGTCGCCTCCAAGATCGAGGCGGTCGCCTCGAACCCCGAGGTCTGGGCGAAGACAGTGTTCATCCTCAACTACGACGAGAACGACGGGCTGTTCGACCACGTGCCGCCACCGGTGCCCCCGACCGCGACGCCGGGCGAGTTCGTCGGCGGTCTGCCGATCGGCGGCGGCTTCCGGGTGCCGTGCATCATCATCTCGCCCTGGACGGTGGGCGGCTGGGTCGCCGGCGAGGCCTTCGACCACACCTCGGTGCTGCAGTTCCTGGAACGGTTCACCGGAGTCCGGTCGGCCACCGTCACCGACTGGCGTCGCAACGCCTTCGGGGACCTCACCTCGGCCTTCCAGTTCAACGGCGGCGTGTGCAAGGCCCCGGCGCTGCCCCCGACCGCCGAGCAGCTCGAACTGGCCAAGTACGAGGTGTCGAACTATCCGGCGCCCGCCTTTCCGGGCGCGGGCCAACAGTTCCCCACCCAGGAACCCGGCGACCGGCCGCACCGGCCGCACCGACCCCGATAGCGCCCAGTAGCACCCGGCGGCCTTCGGCCAGGGCCCGGGCCGAAGGCCGCTGCGCACCGCCAGCAGGGCCTACGCCACGTCAGACCGGCGTCCCAGCCACCGCGACGCTGTTGCCGATCGTCAACGTGACCGCCCGTCCCCGAGAGTGCGGTCCGGGAGGTCCATGCTGAACCCGCGACGGCCACGGCCACCGGGGGTTCGAACTGCACCGAAGCGCCGAGCAACTCGACAGCCTCACCGACGTCCCCGAAGCATCAGGCCGCACCATCCGATGGCGGCTGTCCGACAACGTCGCGGTCGAGGAGTTCCGGAACCGGAGCAGCGACGCGCCACGTCGTCGGCGCGCATTCATCTGGAGCCGAGGTGAATCCGGCCGACGCCAGGTGGAAGAGGCCGCTGCACGAGCAGCAGCCGCACAGCAGATCACGACAGCCACCGGATGACGACCGCTGCCTGACGGAGCTGATTCCACACAATGATGCGGTTGACGGTCCTTCGACCGTGCCGGAGCGGTAAGTTGACGGCTGCCGACTATGGAAAGAAGCACCGACGTGACCATCGACCAGGCTGCCCTCGGCAGCGCCGTGAAGGCAGTCGCCGCCGCCGCACACGCCGATGACCCGGCTGCGCTGTACCGCGCCGTGATGCCGCCGGCGGGCACGGACACGCCTCCGGCCGAGGCCGCCAGCTGGTTCGGGTCGCTCCTCATTCACCTGGCGCTCGCCGCGGCGAGCGCTTCGCGGTTGGAGCGGGGCTGCCCCCGGGAGACCGTCGCGGGGTGGATCGGGGAGGTGCTGGGCCCGCTGCCCACCCCCGCGCTGCTGCGCGCTGCGGATCCCGGCCGCATCGACCACGTCGAGGCGGTGCGCGCCGTAGCGGACTACTCCCGGTGCCGCGAGTACGCCGTCGACCTGGTCCGGGTGGGCCTGACCGAGCCGGATGAAGCACCGGACGAGCGAGGCGTCGATGCCCACTGTGCGGTGACGAACGACAAGGACGCGCGGATCACCGTGATGGCGATGCTCGGCCGCCTCGCCGCCGTTCCCGGCGGGCGAGGTTGACGGCACCTCCCCGGTGGTGCGCGGGGCGTCGGGCCGCCTTCGGGTTGCTCGGCTCGGCCTCGCCGCTCGGCCGGACGCCTTCGCCGGGCTGCCGGGGGATCAGGTCGGCGTAGACGATCTCCACGGCCGGCTCAGCCGCCCCAGCCGAAGCTGTCGAGGGTCACGGTCGGAACGGGGGCGCCGCCCGGGGCCGCACCGACCGGGCCGGTGCGGAGCGGGCGGCGGGTGTGCCGGGCCCGGGGTGTGGACGGCGCGGACCGGGACGACGTCCCGAACGGATAGGGACGGGGACGCCGGGCAGCTCTCCCGGCTGGTGTGACCAGGCGGTGCGCGACGAAGCCGAAGCGTGGGACGTGACGGAAATGTGTTCGCCAGCGGGGGGTACCGTTGCTATACGATCACTCGGCCGACCGTCGCGAGGCCGCGACTGGCTCATCCGTGTTGCAGATCCCGGGGGACCGTTGAAGATCCGTCATTCGCTCGCTGCCGTCCTCCTCGCCGCAGCCGCCGCGCCCGTCGCCCTGGGCGCCGCCCCGGCGTTCGCCGACACCGTCCCGATGGGGCAGGAGCAGACCGACCCGGCCGAGACCAAGGCGGACGAGGAGAACCGGGCGGCGATCGAGAGGCTGCTCGTCTACCCGAACGACTACCTGCTCACGGCTCCGAGCGACTACCTGCGCGAGCACGCGGGCCAGGCCCTCGCCGGCACCCCCGCGGACCGGGCGCACTTCCTCGCGGTGGAGGCGGACAGGATCCGCCGGGACGACGCGCGGATCGCGATCCTGCGGACCATGAACGCCGCCGGCCCGGCCGCCACGAAGGCCGCCAACGCCGTGTTCGGCTCGAACGACCTCGACGTGTTCCGCGCCTACCTGAACGTCGGCCAGTACACGGCCCGGACCGAGGACGAGAACCGCGCCAAGCTGCAGCACCTCCTCGACGACCCGAACAGCGGACCGGGTGTGCGCGAGGGCGCCCAGCAGGCGCTGGCGGGAACCGCCGCGGATGTCGAGCGCTTCCTCGACACGGGGCTGAAGACGGCCGCCGAGCACGACGACCGGGTCCTGCTCAGCCAGATCATGTCCCACGGCGGCCCGGCGGTGAAGAAGGCCGCCAACGCCGCGATGTCCGGTACCGTCGAGGACGTCCGCGCCTTCCTGAAGACCGGCCAGTACGTCGCCCGGGCGGAGGACGAGAACCGCGCCAAGGTCCAGGACGTCCTCGCCGACGCGGGCACCGGCCGCCACGTCCGGGAGGCGGCCGAGAAGGCGCTCGCCGGCAGCGCGGCGGACGTCGAGAACTTCCTGAAGACGCAGCTGGAGCCGCTGCGGGCGAGCGACGACCGGATCCACGTCTCGCAGCTCGTCGAGGCCGGGGGGCCCGAGGTCCGCAAGGCCGGCCTCGCCGCGCTCGACGGCGGCATCGGGGAGGTCCGGGCCTTCCTGAAGGAGGGCCAGTTCACCGCCCGGGCCAAGGACCAGGCCGCCGCGAAGACCACTGCCGAGACCGCTACGGAGACCTCGCGGAGCGGCTCCGGTACCACCCGGGCGGTCACCACCGTGACCCCCGACGCCACGGTCGCCCCCGTCTCGGCCGCCGGCGGCACGACGACCACCGCGACGACGACCACCGCCACCACGGACGGCCGGAGCACCGCCGGTGGCTCGCTGGCCGCCACCGGCTCGACCGCCCCGCTCGGGCAGCTCGGCGCCGCCGCCGGCGCGGCCGTCGTGCTGGGCGCCGGCGCGGTCGTCGCCTCGCGCCGCCGCTCGCAGGCCTGATCACCCTCCTCCGCCGGCCGGTCCACACCTCGCGCCGGCCGGCGGAGCGTTCCCTGCACACCCGCACCCCGTCCCGCGCCCACGGACGGGCCGCGCGCCCCGCGCTCGTCCCGGCCCCCGCCCGTACCCGCTCCCCCGTCCCGCGTGGTGCAGATCCCCTCTTCTCCAGCACGCGGGACGGACACCCGGCCACTGCTCCACACCCCGGCGCCGTCCACCCGGAGGCGCACGGCCGGCGTTGAGGCGCGACGGCCCCCGGGCGGGAGCGCCCGGGGGCGGCGGCGAGCTGCGGGGCCGCGGCGTCCTCGGCCCCGCTCGTCAAATGGTGCTGCTCACGAGCGGGCCCCGCAGGGGCGCCGAAACACCGGTGCTACTTCTGCCAGCCGATGGTCTCGGGCAGCGGGCTGTAGAAGATGGTGGCACCGACGTTGGCGAGGCCCTTCCTGATGCCGTAGGTGGAGGGGCCGCTGTAGAGCGGCAGGAAGGCGTACTGCTGGAGGGCCTTCTGCTCGACCTTGTTGACGGCCGCGACCTGCTGGCCGAGGTCGGCGATCTCGCCGGTGGCGCGGATCTCCTTGTCCAGCTCGGGAGTTCCGGCTCCGGTGATGTTGGAGTCGCGGTCCGAGCAGTAGAAGTCGCACAGGTATCGCGCGCCGAAGGGGTCCGTCGAGCGGTTGCCGGAGATGAACAGGTCGAAGCGGCGGTCGCTGAGCACCTTGGAGAAGTCGTTCTCGGAGACCTTGTTGACGTTCACCTTCACGCCGACGGCCTTGAGCATCGCGGTGAGCGCTCCGGCGGTGGCCTTCTCGATGGGGTCGTCGCCGAGCACGGTGTAGCCGAGCTCGAGTTGCTTGCCGTCCTTGGCGCGGATGCCGTCGGCTCCGGGCTTCCAGCCGGCCGCGTCCAGGGTCTTCCGCGCCTCCTGCGGGTCGTACTTCAGGACAGCGGCGACGTTGTCCTGGTAGCCCTGCTGGAAGCTGTAGAGCACCGCCGAGCCGGGCAGCGGCTCCGTGTAGTCGAGGCCCTGGAACCGGATCTTCGTGATCTGCGGACGGTCGATGCTCTCCTGCACCGCCTTGCGGACCTGGACGTCACCGAGGAACGGGGACTTGGCGTTGAGGTACAGCGCGTACTCGAAGGGGCTGCCGCCGCTGCGGATCTCGGCGTCCTTGACCGTCCTCACCTGCTTGAGGTTCTCCGCGGTCCCGACGGGGGCGTAGTCGAGTTCGCCGTTCTTGAAGGCGTTGATCGAGGCGGCGCTCTCCAGGTTGACGTAGACGCGCTTGTCGAGCTTGCCCGGCCGGCCCCACCAGTTGGGGTTGCGCACGAAGGTGATGTTGCCGGAGTGCTCGTCCCAGGTGCCCACGGTGTACGGTCCGGTGCCCCATTCGGGGTGGGCCGTCTTGACGTACGCCTTGTTGAAGTTGTCGACGGTGGCGGCCTGGGGGTGCAGGAAGGTGGTGAACAGCGCGGACCAGGAGGCGTTGACGCCCTTGAAGGTGATGACCGCCTGCTTGTCGTCGGCGCCCCGGGTGACGGAGGTGATGCGGTCGTAGCCGTCGGTGGAGGAGGCCGCGTAGTCCTTGTCCGAGCCGTTGTTGGCCTTCCAGGTGGCTTCGATGGCCCGCCAGTCGATGGGGGTGCCATCGTTGAAGACGGCCTTGGGGTTGAGGGTGATGACGACCTTCTGGTCGCCGCCCTCGACCGAGACCTTCACGTCGCTGTAGTAGTCCGGGTTGTACTGGACCTCGCCGGTGGGCGAGTAGGTGATGGCGTGGGCGTTGTACCAGGACCAGATCCGCGAGGAGTTCAGGGTGCCGTTGACGTTGAAGGGGTTGCCCTGCTCGTCGAAGGTCCCCGCGGTGGTGTAGGTGCCGCCGTCCTTGATGTTCTCGTACGGCTGGGGGTTGTAGTCGGTGACCGAGGACGCGATCTTGGCGGCGTTCTCGGCGTTCGGCCCGGAGGATCCGCCGGGGGATCCGCCGGGGGATCCGCCGGAGGCAGACGAGGAGGAGGACGAGGAGGAGGACGGGGAGGAGCACGCGGTGGCGGCGACCAAGACGGCCGCGGCGAGCGCGAGGGGTAGGGCGAGCTTCCGGCGCATGGGTTGTCCTTGGTGGGAATCGGTGAGAAGGGGGTGGGACGGGGCGGGTGTCAGACCGCGTGGCAGGCGTACTGGTGGTCGGAGCCGTCCGGGGCGCCGACGGTCGCCGGCCGCTCGGTGCGGCAGCGGGTCCGTACGCTCTCGTCGGCCTCCCGGTACAGCGGGCAGCGGTCGACGAACACACAGCCCTCCGGCAGCCGGGTGGCACTGGGCTGCTCGCCCGCGAGGACGACGCGCTCGCGGTGGCGCTCGCGCTCCGGGTCGGGCACCGGGATCGCCGACAGCAGGGCCTGGGTGTACGGGTGCCGGGGTCGGGCGAAGATCTCCTCGGTGGCACCGGACTCGACGATGTGCCCGAGGTACATCACCGCGATGCGGTCGGAGACGTAGCGCACCACGGCCAGGTCGTGCGCCACCACCAGGTATGCCAGGCCCAGTTCGCGCTTCAGTCGGGCGAGCAGGTTGATGATCTCGGCCTGCACGGAGACGTCCAGCGCGGACAGCGGTTCGTCCAGGACCAGGAGTTTCGGCTCGCGGGCCAGGGCGCGCGCGATGCCGACGCGCTGGCGCTGGCCGCCGGACAGGGCGGCGGGGAAGCGGTCGCCCATGGCGCGGTCCAGGCCCACCAGGTCCAGGAGACGGGTGACCCGGGACCGGATGGCCGTCCGGTCGGCACCGGCGGCCTGGAGCGGTTCGGCCAGCAGGTCGAAGACGGTCAGGCGGGGGTCCAGGGCGTCCGTCGGGTCCTGGAGGACGATCTGGACGTCGCGCCGCAGCTCGCGCACCTGGGCCGCCGACCGCAGCGTGGCGACGTCGGTGCCGGCCACTTCGATGCGACCGCCCTCGGGGGCGCGCAGCCGCAGCACCTCGCGCAGCGTGGTGGTCTTGCCGCTGCCGGACTCCCCCACCAGGCCCAGGGTCTCGCCCGCGCGCAGTTCGAAGTTGACGTGGTTGACCGCGTGCAGGGTTCCCACCCGGCGCTTGAGGAGGGCCCCCTTGGTGACGGGGAAGGTCTTGACCAGGTCCTCCACGCGCAGGACCACCTCGCCCGCGGTCCGCTCTCCGGCGCGGGACGGCGGCACGGGAGCGGCGCGCCCGGCCGGGTCGAGGGTTCCGTCGGCGATCTCCCGCGCACGGTGGCAGGCGACGCGGCCGCGCTGCCCGACCGGTGCGGTCGATTCCGGTGCGGTCGAGTCCGGCGCGGTCAAGTCCGATGCGGTCAGGTCCGGTTCGGTGGTCCGGCACACGTCCTGGGCCACCGCGCAGCGGGGCGCGAAGGGGCAGCCGCCGGGCAGGCCGACCAGGGAGGGCGGCTCGCCGCCGACCGGGATCAGGGGCCGTTCGACGCCGCTGTCCACGGTGGGGACGCTGGCCAGCAGCCGGGCGGTGTAGGGCATCGTGGGGCGGCGGAAGAGCTCGTCGACGCTCGCGTGCTCGACGATCCGTCCGGCGTACATGACGGCGACGTCGTCGGCGTGGCCCGCCACCACGCCCAGGTCGTGGGTGATCAGGACGAGGCCGGCGCCGGTCTCGCGCTGGGCCAGGCGCAGCACGTCGAGGATCTGCGCCTGGACGGTGACGTCGAGCGCCGTGGTGGGCTCGTCGGCGACGAGGACCGAGGGCTTGTTGGCGATGGCCAGGGCGATGACGACGCGTTGGCGCATGCCGCCGGAGAACTCGTGCGGGAACGACTTGGCGCGTTCGCGCGGGTCGGGGATGCCGACCAGGTCGAGCAGTTCCACCGCCTGCTCCCACGCGTCCTTCTTCGACAGTTCCCGGTGCACGCGCAGGGCCTGGGAGAGCAGCCGACCGACGCTGAAGATGGGCGTGAGCGCGGACATCGGGTCCTGGAAGACCATGCCGATGTCCTTGCCGCGCACCCGGGAGAGGCCCTTGTCGTCCATCGCCGCCAGGTCGCGGCCGCCCAGCAGGATCCGGCCGCCGAGGCGCGCGGTGGGCGGCAGCAGGCCCATGACGGCGAGGGCGGTGGCGGACTTGCCGGAGCCGGACTCGCCGACGATGCCCAGGGTGCGCCCTGGCAGCAGATCGAAGCCGATGCCGCGCACGGCCTCCACCGGTCCGGCCTCGGAGGGGAAGGAGACGCTCAGGTCGCGTACGGACAGGACGGGTGCGGGCTCGGTGGGCCCGGCCGGGGAGCCGGCCACGGGCCCGGTGTGGTGGGCGGGTGCGAGGGTCATCGTCGGCCTCCTGCCGCGCCGGTGGTGGACGTGGGGTCGAGGGCGTCGCGCAGGCCGTCGCCGACGAAGGTCATCGAGACGGTGAGCAGGACGGTCAGCCCGGCGGGGAAGGCGAAGAGCCACGGGGCGCTGGTGATGGTGCCCGCGCCGTCGGCGAGCATCGTGCCCAGCGACACGTCCGGGGTCTGCACGCCGAAGCCCAGGAAGGACAGGGCGGTCTCGCTGAGCACGGTGGAGACCACGCCCAGGGTGAGGTTGACGATGAGCAGTGAGCCCAGGTTCGGGATGATGTGGCGCACCACGATGCGCAGGGGGCGCACGCCCATGTACTCCGCGGCGCGCACGTAGTCACGCTCGCGCAGGGACGTGGACACCGACCAGACCACGCGCGCGGTGGACATCCAGCCGAACACCGTCAGCACGAGGATGAGGACCCGCCAGTCGCCCGCCAGCCGGTGCGAGACCAGGGCGAGGATGAGGAAGGAGGGCACGATCAGCAGGAAGTGGATGACGGCGAGGGTGGTCTTCTCCACCCGGCCCCCGAAGTAGGCAGCGCCCGCGCCCACGACCGCGGCGATGGCGACGGTCAGCACGGACACGCTCACCGCGATCACGAGCGAGCGCTGGAGGCCGTGCACGGCGGCGGCGTAGACGTCGTTGCCGCCCTGGTTGGTGCCGAACCAGTGCTCGGCGCTGGGGGCCTGGGTCAGTGCCGAGAAGTCGGCGTCCGCGTAGCCGTACGGGGTGAACAGGTCGCCGAGCGCGCTGAACAGCACGAGCAGCAGGAAGATCACCACGCCGGCGACGGCGATCCGGTTGCGCAGGAAGCGCCGTAGGTAGAGACGGCGCCGGCCCAGATAGTGCCCGTCGTGCCCGTCGTGCACGTCATGCACGTCATGCCTGTCGCGCCCATCGTGCCCGGTGGGCGGCGGATCGGCGGCTCGCGCGGGTGCGATGGCGAGTACGCCTTCGGAGGTCGCGTCGGGGCTCACAGGGGTGCCCATCTCAGCTCACCCGCACTCTCGGGTCGAGGAGAACGGTGGCGATGTCCGCGAGGATCGCACCGATCGCGGTCAGGGCGGCGGCGAAGGCGGCGGTCGCCACGGTGCCGTGCACGTCGTTCTTGCCGATGGTCTGGATGAAGTACTGGCCCATGCCGTTCCAGCCGAAGATCGTCTCCGTGAGGACCGCGCCGGTGAAGACGGCCGGGATGCTGAAGGCCACGGACTGTGCGGTGGGGATCAGGGCGGTGCGCAGGGCGTGCCGGCGGATCGCCTGGGCACGGGTGAGCCCGGTGGCCCGGGCGGTGCGCACGAAGTCGGAACCGATGACGTCCAGCAGCAGGGAGCGCTGGGTGAGGTGGTAGCCCACGTAGCCCGTCAGGGTGAGCGTCAGCGTCGGCAGGATCAGGTGCAGCAGCCGGTCACCGACCGTCGCCCAGAACCCTTCCACGCCGGGCGAGTTCTCCCCCGCGACGTACAGGAAGTGCCAACCGGCCTGCTCGTTCAGCCGGATGGCCAGCAGCACCAGGGCGAGGGCGGCGATGGACACCGGGACGTTGAACAGCGCCATGGAGAGGGCCTGGGCTGCCCGGTCCCTCCAGCCGTACTGGCGCGAGGCGGTGTGGACCGCGAGGGCGACACCGACGACGACCGACAGGACCGTCGCGCCGATCACCAGTTCGGCGCTGACGAGGGAGCGGTAGCCGATCTCCCCGTTCACCTGGACCCCGACCGGGGAGCGGCCCCAGTCGAAGTGCAGGACCACGCTGGTCAGCCAGTCCCACCAGCGGTGGAGCAGCGGCTCGTGCGGGTCGAGGTTGTAGGGGGCCAGGGCCCGGGATATCTGCTCCTCGGTGCGGACCGGACGCAGTTCCTTGAAGTTCGAGCGCGGGTCGAGGAACCAACTGGCGAGGAAGTAGGTGGCGTTGGTGGCCATGGCGATCACCAGGAACCAGCCCGCCGCCCTGCGTGTCACGTACCGGAGCACGGACGGCACCTCCCCACCAGGTGCGGCGGGTGCGCCTGGGGAACGTCGGGTCTGGAGGAGGTACGCATGCAGGTAGAAACCTTCTGGGGCGAGAGCCGGGTGCACGATCGTGCAGATGCGAGTCTGTGTACGACTGGTGCGCGACGCCAGTGATCTGGGCATATGTACATGGGAACGAAACACCCCCGCAGCAAAGAGGCGTTGAACCCACTCCCCCGTTCACATTCGCAGGTGGCCGGGTCGACGACGTCTTCCCGAAACACCTCGGCTCCCCACACACAGTCGAGCGAACCTGTGGGGCCATGGAGCACAAGTACCTGCTCAGGGGGCGGGCCGGGTACGCAGGGTGCGGTCGGCGAGGGTCGTCAGGACCAGGACGACACCGACGCCGACCATGATCCAGGCGATGAGGTGCATGCCGCGGTCGGAGACGTGGGTGCGGAAGACGATGCCGGTGATTGCGGAAGCGACGATCGAGCCGAGGTAGCCGAAGGTGCGCAGCAGGCCGGAGGCGGTGCCGAGTTGTTCGGCGGGGGCGTGTTCGTAGAGGGCGGTCTGGTTGCCCGCGCCGGACGTGCCCATGGCGACGCCGAAGATGAGCGTGACCACCACGACCCATCCGATCCAGCCCGAGGTGCTGAGCAGCAGTACGCCGGCGGATCCGATGAGGCAGGCCAGGGCCGCTGCTATGACCGGTCCGCGCACCGGGTTGTGCCGGGAGACGAGCGAGATCACCAGGCCGGACATGAGCGTCATGGGCAACAGGAGCAGTCCGGCTTCGGTCCCGGACAGGCCGCGGACGCTCTGGGCCCACTGGGTGACGCCGTAGAGCACGACGTACGCGCAGACCAGGACCAGGCCGTAGCGAAGGTAGGTGCCGGTCAGGGCCCGGTTGCCGGCGAGCAGGCGCAGGTCGAGGAACGGGGTGCCGGCTCGCAGCTCCCACAGCACCAGGGCGATCCACAGCACGGCGGAGATCGCCAGCAGGTACCAGTGGGCGTCGGGCAGGGCGAACAGGAACAGCAGCAGCGTGATCATCGCGGCGGCGAACCCGGCGATGCCGATGGCGTCCAGGGCGGCCGCGACGTCACGGGCGCGTCGGCTGCGGTCCGGTGGGCTGTCGGACGGGCTGTCCGGTGGGCTGTCGGACGGGCGGTCCGGTGGGCTGTCGGGTGGGACCCAGGCCACTGTCGTGACCAGCGCGACGAGTGCGACCGGAACGTTGATGAAGAACACGGACCGCCAGCCCAGCGCGGCCACCAGAACACCGCCCAGGGGCAGTCCGAGCGAGGCGGTGGCGATGCCGGCGATCTGCAGGCCGCCCAGCACTCCGCCCGGCGGCTTGTCCAGACCGGCGTCCTCGGCGCGGCGGCGGATCAGCAGCATGGCCGTCGGATAGGCGCACGAGGTGCCCGACCCGATCAGTACTCGGCTGATCAGGAGGATCGGAAGACTGTCGGCGGCGCCGCCCATGAGTCCTCCGACGATGACGAGTCCGATTCCGGCCAGGAACACCCGTCGTGGGCCGAACACCTCGGCGGCCTTGCCCGCGGTGGGCTGGGCGATCGCGCTGGCCAGGTACAGGGCCGTCACCAGCGCGGCGGTCTGCCCGATCGACACGCCGAGTCCGTGGGCGATCGGTACGAGGGCCGTGGCGATCAGCGAGCTGTTGATCGGGTTGAGCGCCGAACCTACGAACAACGGGGTGGTGAATCGCCAGGAGAACGGACGCCCGGGCGGTATCCCGTTCACCGGCGGGGCGTTGGTCGTCGGTCCGGGGGCTGGCATCGGAATCTCCAGTACATGGTGGTCGCAGAGGCTCGGCGAGGCGCCCGGGCGACAGCGTGGCGGCATCCGGGGTCGCGGGCTCATCGCTGGTGGAGGACTCGCCCAGGACGTCGGCGACGTGGTCGACGAAGGTGACGGCGGCGGGACGAGGCGTCGCACGGCGCACGCCGGACCAAGGCCTGCACGGCTGACGGCGTGGTTCGTTCGAGTGGATTCGTGTCGCGCAGCGGTGCGACGGCGGTGTGCGGAGGCGGGAGGCGGTCATGACGGTCCGTTGGCCTCCCCTCGTACGCGAGGATATGGGACTTGCGAGCTGAGGGAACATCAGTTCGCTGGAACCGACTTCGCGGTGGTGCGGATGATCTGGCCGTTTCCGTGGCGAGGGAGTCTGCCACTGGCGCAGCAGCAGGAGGTTCGCATGGTGGTTTAGGTTGGAATCCACGGGGAGTCGGCGACAGGTCCAACACGAGAGCCCACCAAGCAGTCGCCCGCCTCCTGCCCTGCTTCCCGCTCTGCTTCCTGCTCAGCTTCGTGCCCTGCTTCGTGCTCAGCTTCGTGCTCTGATCGGAGAACTCGCGTGTTCACCAACAACACACACCCCGTCGTGGTCCTGCACGACCTGGACGACGTCCGCGCCGAGCTCCTGGCGGAAATACAGACGGCGGGCGCGGCGGAGCGACCCGGGTTGGAGGCAGCCCTGCGTGTGGTGGATCGCCAGATGATCGTGGCGGACGAGGAGCGTGTCCGCCGGTGGGCAAGCCGGATCCTGTCCGCGGCGGACGTCGACCCCGCGCTGGACCCGGTCCGGGCCGTGAAGGTGCTGCGGGACGCCGTCCCGGGGCTGGGGCTCATTTCAGCGAACGACCTGGTGAAGTCCGTTCTCCCCCGCTGACACGGGCGAGGCGCGGCAAGCCGGGGCGGGGCCGCCGTGTACATCAGCTGAGGACCCGCGGAGCTGAGGACCCGCGCACCCGCGGCACGACCACGGCGACTGCCGCGGGTCGGACTGCCGCCAGGTCGGGCGCCCGCGTCGGCCGCCGCGCCGGCGAGGACGCCGCAGGCCCCGCCTCGGCGTCGAGCGTGGCCCGCGGCTGCCGGAGGACCGCGCTACCGGGGTCGGTTCGTCGGGCCCAGACCAGGAAGCGGCGTGGTCCACCAGCGGGCCTTGTACAGCTCGGTTCCGGTCAGGGCGAGCGTCCCGTCGGGGTGGTGGAAGGTGACGGCGGAGGTGCACCAGGAGCAGGGCCCCGCGTGATCGGGCGTGACGGTGAGCAGGCGACCGGTGACGGGCTCACTGCCCACGCTCTTGATCCCGCGGGCCGAGTCCTCCGCGCCCAGCCCGACGGCTTCGAAGCGGTCGAGGTGTGAGTCGTAGCGCCACAGGCGGTCGCCGGTGCTGAGCCAGAACGTCCCCGGCGCGGAGCGCACAGGTGCGAGGTCGTGTCCCCCGACTTCCGGAAGGGGGACACTGCGTTCGGGGGTGAGGGAGGGGATGTCGGGCGTGCCACCGACCCGGAGGGCCAGCAGGGTGTCGTCCCCGAGCACCCAGAGCAGCTCCGCGCCCTCGTCCCACTGCACGGCGTGGGCCCCGTCGAGTTCCTGCTCGGTATAGGTGGTGCTGCGAGGCCCCTCCGAGGCCGCGTACAGCCGCACCCATCCGCCGGTGCTGGCGACCACGGCGACGTTGCCGTCCGGTAGGAGCTCCGCGCTGTGGGGGTTGGCGGAGGTGCCGAGATCCGTGGCCCAGATCGGCGTGCCGGTCGCCGTGTCGACCAGGGCTGCCAGGCCACCCGAGGCGGTGACCAGGAGGGAGCCTTCACCGTCGAGCACCACGTCCCTGGCCTCGGTGGGCCTGGCCCAGCTGCGGGCCGGCTCCAGGTCGGCCAGCCGATCGTCGCCGTCAGCGGTCCACGACCACACCACCGGCAACCGGTCGGCCTCGGGTTCGGCCTCCCGCGCCGTCTCGCCGTCCAGGACGAGAACCTGCCGGGACGCCTGATCGACCGCGACGATCAGCGCACTGCCCCGAACGCCGGCCTGCCCGGACCCCGGGTCGGTCTGCCCGGGCCCCGGGTCGGCCGCAGCGAGCGGCGGACCACCCGGCACGGGTGCCCGCCCGGCCTCCTGATCAGCCGCGATGACCACCGCACTGCCGCGGGGCTCTCCGCCGCTGCCGTCCACGGCATGCGGGGCGGGGGTCGAACACGCCGTCAGCATCAGGCCGCCCAGGACGGATCCCACCCTGAGGCCCGCTCCGGCTCTTGCGCACACTGCCACGTCCCTTTCGCGAGATTATTTTCAGACTTTCCACTCTGCGTCCCGGCGCCCCGGCCCGGCGTCATCCTCGTCGCGGCGTCCGGGTGAACTCGCCCCAGCGGGCCCTTGACGTCATCCGTATAGACCGCGTGCGCGTCCGGTGGAAGCATTGGTGCCAACGGGTGACCTACAGTCACCTCGAAGTTCTCCCCAAGGAGAGTCATGCGGATCAGCACGCGCATGCGCGCCGCCTCGGCTGTGCTCACCGTCATCGCGGGCAGCCTCACGTTCGCCACGGTCGGAGCGGGAACCGCCAGCGCGGGCAGCCTCACGTTCGCCACGGTCGGAGCGGGAACCGCCAGCGCGGCCGACTGCGGCCAGGTGCTCGGACCTGCCCGCACCATCGTGGCCGGCGGCCAGTCGATCGGTCGGGCCTACCTCGCGTGGAACTCCTGCAGCAAGCAGGCCTACACCGAGATCAACCTGTGGAACACCAACTACGTCAACGGCAACTGGCACAGCGGACTGATCGACGTGAAGTCCAGCTCGAACTACAACTCGAACACGGGCTCGCCCCAGCCGAACGTCGGCTCGTGGTGGTGGGACTCCGGATACATTCCGGTGACCGGTGTTTCGAACACCCGCCTCTACCACGGCAACTGGAACTTCACCGCCGGCGGCCACAACTGCAACGGTCAGACCGTCACGTGGAACTTCTCCAACGGAAGCTACGACAGCAGCCAGGAGTCCCTGCCGCACTGCGACTGACGCTGACCGGCTCCCCCGGGCGGCCCCGTTCCCGCGGAACAGGGCCGCCCAGGCGGCGGACCGGTCGTCGGCGTCCGGGCGGGAGAGAGCGGCCCGCAGCTCCGGCTGGGCCTCCTCGGTGGGCGGGTACTGGCCAGCACCCGCATCCGCGCGCCGGCGCTGACACCGCGCGCCCGACGGGCCGCCCGCGGCTGGAGCCCGCCACCCGGGGAGGATGGCGGGCTCCTTCGCGTTCGGTCTCGCCGTACGTGCTCAGGCCCGGCGCAGCACCCGGCGCAGCCAGAGGGCGCCGGCCCCGGCGGCCGTCAGGGCGAGGCCGCCGAAGGCGAGGCCCGCGGTGTGGTCGGTCCCGGTGGAGGCGAGCTGGACGGATGACGGCGCGGCAGGCTGCGCGGCGTCGGCGACGCGGGCCTGCTGGATGGACGGCGCGGTGGAGGTGGTGGACGGGTCCGCCGGAGCCGAGGCGCTCGGGGCGCTCGGGGAGGACGCGGAGACCGGCACGGCGGCGCCGGCCGGGGCCGACGGCGCCGAGGAGGAGGACGGGCTCGGCTCGGGCGCCTTCGTGGCGGCGGGCAGCACCTGAATCGTCGAGCGGGTACCGCAGTTCGTGGTTCCCCGGAACGGCTGGCCCTCGTTGACGAACACGCACGGGCCGAGCGTGGTGGTGCCCGCCGGAGTCTTCGCGTCGTACGACACCCGCACCCGGGCGACGGCCTTGCCACCCGACCGGAGGCTGGAGTCACGGCCCTGGAGGTACACGCCGTAGGGGTCGTCGGGCGCGATTCCGGCCACCTTGTCCAGCGTCCGCCAGGCCCCGTCCGCCGTACGCACCTGCACGGTCGCGTACCGGTCCACGAACAGGACGTTGCCGAGGTTGGTGTAGTCGGACGGCGTGGGGTTGTCGAGGGTGGCGTCGAACTCGACCGGCGCGCCGCCCGCGACGACGGTCGCGGGCACGTGGTCGAGCGAGCTCGTGATCGAGGTGACCTTGATCGTGCGGGTCACCTCGGCCTGCGCCGCCTCGTGGGGGTCGACGACGACGGCGGAACGCAGGGCGATGGACCGGAAGCCACCGTTGGTGGCGCCGTTGTGGGGCAGGCCCATCGGCGCGCCGATCCGCAGGTCAACCCTGAGAGTCCCCCCGGCCGGGACGGTGAGCCCGGGCACCGTCCCGTCGTACACGACGCCTCCGGAGGTGCCGGTCATCACCAGCGGCACCGACTTCCACGTACCGTCGGCCGGGTCCCTGTAGTCGATGACGATCGCGTCCGGCGGCGTTCCGACCTCGGTGACGGTCTGCAGCTCCAGGTTGTAACCGGTGCTCTCCTGGCCCGAGTTGGTGATGTCCTCGGTGAACTCGACCGGCCCACCGGCGAATCCGACCGAGGCCGGGGCCTGGACGGAGAGCGAGGTGTGCGACGGCTCTCCCGCGAAGGCCACCGGGGCGGCGGCCACGACCGATCCGCAGACTGCGGCCACACCGAGGGCGGCGACGACGATGGCACGACGGGTACGACGAACATGAACGATGGCGGACACAGTTCTCCCCTGAAACCGTTCTGCGGGCAGGCCGCAGCAGCGCGCTGATGACTGATGACTGAATGACTGATGGCGAGCGGGCCGCAGCAGGTTTGTGTGCGGCCGGGGGGCGACCACGGCCCCGCTTCTCACTGTCATAGACGTGGAGCCCGGCCAAAGGTTGCAGGCGGTCGGAAAGAAATTCCTCCCCATCTCCGGACACCTGCCGACGACGAGCGATCTCGGCGCAGCCGGGCCGTCAGCCCCAGCGGGCGGATCCCGACAGGCCCCTGACACACCCTCAAGTTACTATCGGGTATTTTTAAGGGGCCTCACATCTCCACCCTCGCGCCGTTCCCCGACGGCGCGTTCCAGGACGCGATCGTCTCGGGCCTGAAGGCCTCGGTGGCGGCGGGCAACAAGCTGACCGTGCGGGTCCTGGTGGGGGCCGCCCCCCTTTACAACATCACCGCGCTGCCGACCAGTTACCGGGACGACCTGCTGGCCCGGCTCGGCCCGGCCGCCGCCGGCGTCACGCTGAACGTCGCCTCGATGACCACCTCGAGGACCGCCCTGTCCTGGAACCACTCCAAGCTGCTGGTGGTGGACGGCCGCAGCGTGATCACCGGCGGCATCAACAACTGGAAGGACGACTACATCGACACCACCCACCCGGTGTCCGACGTCGACCTCGCGTTGACCGGCCCCGCCGCCGCCTCGGCCGGCTCCTACCTCGACACCCTGTGGGGCTGGACCTGCAAGAACACCGGAGTGCTGTCGAGCGCCTGGTTCGCCTCCAGCAACGGCGCGCCCTGCCTGCCGAACCTGGAGAAGGACGCCAACCCCGGCCCCGTGCCGGCCACCGGCAACCTGCCGGTGATCGCGATCGGCGGTCTCGGCGTCGGCATCCGGAGCGCAGACCCGGCCTCCACCCACCAGCCGGACCTGCCGGCCGCCTCCGACGCCAAGTGCGGCCTGGTCGCCCTGCACGACAACACCAACGGCGACCGCGACTACGAGACGGTCAACCCCGAGGAGAGCGCGCTCCGGGCCCTGGTGGCCGGCGCCACCAGCCACATCGAGATCTCCCAGCAGGACCTGAACGGCACCTGCCCGCCGCTGCCGCGCTACGACCTGCGCCTCTACGACCTGCTCGCCGCCAAGCTCGCCGACGACGTGAAGGTGCGCATCGTGGTGAGCGACCCGGCCAACCGCGGCACAGTCGGCAGCGGCGGCTACTCGCAGATCAAATCCCTCTCCGAGATCAGCGACGCGCTCCAGGCCCGGCTGGCGGCCCGGACCGGCGACGCGTCCGGCGCGAGGGCCACCATGTGCCGGAACCTCCAGCTCGCCTCCTTCCGCGCGGCGCCGACCGCGACCTGGGCCGACGGTCACCCGTACGCACTGCACCACAAGGTCGTCGCGGTCGACGGCTCGGCGTTCTTCGTCGGCTCGAAGAACCTCTACCCCGCCTGGCTACAGGACTTCGGCTACCTGGTGGAGAGCCCGGACGCGGCCGCCCAGCTCGACGCGAACCTGCCGGCACCCGAGTGGCGCTACTCGCAGGCCGCCGCCACGGTCGACCACACCCGCGGCATCTGCCCGAGCTGAGCGCGTTCTCCGTCCGTCAGGATCTTCCGGGGCCGCCGACGTCTCAGCACCTCGGGGCGCCGGACGGTCCTGCCGACGTCGTAGCGGGGTGCCCGGTGTCCGTTCTCGGCACCGGGTGTCCATGAAGTCGCCCTCGATCAGGCAGTGCGCCGTGCTCGTCTCCTGCAGCACTGCCGACACCTCCCAGCCGACCGTCGTCTTTCCGACGCCCGCACCACCACCGATGAGCAACAGTTCGTAGGCCATGGCGGGCCATCATGGCAGGCCCGGGCCGCCGCCGCGATGGGAATTCGGCGGGCCCGCCAGGGTTCGCCGTCAGAGTTCGCCCGCCAGGATCCGGCGCTCCTTCTGCGGATCGATGCCGAGCACGTCGCCCTGTAGACCCTGGGTGTAGGGCTCCTCGCGCGGGCCGCGTTCCTGCAGCCAGGCCCAGGTGTCATGCACCGTCTCGGCGAGCGGGCGACAGCGCAGCCCGGCCGCCGCAGCTGCCCGGGAGTCCGCCCGCCAGATCGCGCCGGCGCTCCCGTTGTCATCGAACTCCGGGTACCAGAGTGGGAGTTCGCTCCACGGCCGGACGCCGGCCGCGCGCAGCCGCTGGTCCTCAACCCAGACCAGTTCGGCGTTCGAACCGCTGGCCGCCGCACAGGCCGTGAGCAGTTCGCCGTAGGTGCTCGACCCCGGCAGCGAGGTGGTCACGAACCGGCCGCCGACGCCGCGTTCCCCCAGGTCCAGCCCGAAGGCGGCGAAGTCCCTGGCATCGACCAGTTGGATCGGCAGGTCCGGCCTGCCGGGGGCCAGCACGCGCCCGCCGCGCGCCGTCCGCTCCAACCACCAGGGCAGCCGCCCGATGCTCTCGTGCGGGCCGATCAGCAGACCGCAGTTGAGGACGGTCGATCGATCGGTGCCGAACTGTTCGAGCACAGACCGCTCGCAGCCCGCCTTGAGCGCGGTGCTGAATGGCAGGCCGGGTGGCGAGTCGGCCGGGCAGTCGGGCCAGCGGGCGAAGGCGTGGACCGAGGAGACGAAGACATAGTGGCTCGCGTGCTCGCGCAGCAACCGGGCCGAGGTGGCGACGGCGTGCGGCTGCTGGCCGCTGGTGTCGATCACCGCCTCCCAGGCCCGGTCGGGGCCCGGCGCCCGCTCGACCAGCGCGGCCAGGTCACCGGCATTGTGGCGGTCACCGCGCACCGTCACGGTGCCCGGCAGGTCGGGTCCGGAACGGCCTCGGTTGAACACGGTGACCTCGTGGCCCCGGGCCAGGGCCTCCGTGACGAAGGCGCGGCCGAGGAACACCGACCCGCCGAGAACGAGGATTCGCATGTGACGATCATGCCCCGGAGGCCGTGCCGCAGAACCGTGCGGCATCCGGCGGGTTCTCCCGGTCCCGCTGAGTGGCCGAGGCCCGGGCCGGACCGGACCGGGCCGGGCCGTAGCCGTGGCAGCGGCGGTGACGCGTGCCGTGTCCGTGGGCGAGCTCGTCGCCGCACTGCGGGGGGGGCGGTGGTCAGCGGCAGGGGGGATCGCTTGGGAACGGTCCGGGGGCCGGGAGAGGAGAGCCCGGCACGGGCGAGGTGCAGGAGGCCAGTTCCCGAAGCAGCTCGGCGCGCAGTTCGAGGTCCGGGCCGGGGTCGGCGGCGAGTTCGCGGGTGGAGTCGATGGATTCCATGCATCCGGGCTCTCTCTCGCGCGGTATCCGGCATACGCCCGCGGACTCGTTGCGACCGATCCGGGCCGATCCGGATACTCGGTGCGCAAGCCGGCGCGGACCTGCGCGGCCGCCGCCGTCGAGGAAACGAGGAACGCATGCGACTGATCGCTGTCGAAGAGCACTTCCTGCCGTCCGAGCACGGAAAGGAGGTGATGGCCGGGTATGGCCTACCACCCGCTGCGGCGGGCCCGTTGGCGGATCTCGGCGCGGGTCGGATAGCGGTCATGGATGCGGCCGGCATCGATGTCCAGGTGCTGTCGGTGGTCGCTCCGGCCGCTCAGGAAGTACCTCGTCCGCGTGCGGTTGACCTGGCGCGGGCGCTGAACGACCGGGCGGCAGAGGCGATCCGGCAGTACCCGGGGCGATTCCGCGCGCTGGCGAGTCTACCCATGCCCGTCCCTGAAGCCGCCGCAGCCGAAGCCTTCCGTGCGGTGCGCGATCTGGGGTTCTGCGGAGTCATCATCAACGGCCATACCGGTGGCCGATTCCTCGACAGCGCCGAGTTCGAACCGGTCCTCGCGGCGGCGGAGGAGCTCGGGGTCCCCGTATACCTGCACCCGACATATCCGCCGGCTGCTGTCATCAAGGCATACGGAGCAGGTCTCGACCCGACTGTCGCTGCGTTGTTGGTGACAGCAGGGTGGGGCTGGCACGCCGAGACCGGGATGCACGTCCTGCGCATGGTGCTGGGCGGTGTGTTCGACCGGCACCCGCGTCTGCAGGTCATTGTCGGGCACATGGGGGAGAACCTGCCGTTCTCCCTGCTGCGTGCCGATGAGGTCCTCAGCCGTCTGCGGCCGGGGCACGAGTCCGTCGCCGACACGGTGCGCTCCCACGTCCACCTCACGATCAGCGGGTACACCACCGTCGCTCCCCTGCAATGTGCGCTGACGGTGTTCGGAGCCGACCGGCTGATGTTCTCCACGGACTATCCCTTCGGAGACCCCGTCCAACACGCCACGTTCCTGCAAACCGCTCCGCTCAGCCCCGAGGACCGCGACAAGATCGCACACACCAACGCTGAACGCCTTTTCAACATCTGAGACTTGATGTCGCCCTTCCAGGTGGCAGTGGCCGACGCGGCGCCAGCACGGGTTCTCCACCCATCCCCTTCGATCAAACACGAAGGCGCCTCATGCAAGTGACCCACCACCGAAACACCAGGGGCGGCACGCCACTCGTGAGCAGACCGCACAGACCGCAAAACAGCAGGCTGGCACGGCGCCGGGCACCAGAACGGCGTCCCGCCCGGGCGGTTCCCCGCAGGCCCGACGCCGCGCGCTCCGCTCAATGGAGAGTGCCTCCGATCCCCGGTACACCCGCTTCCTCCACACCGAGTCAACCGATCAGCTCGAACCGACGCCGAAGGTCCGCAGTTCGTAGTAGTCGCCGCTGTACGTGCCGTCGGGTCCCTTCTGGAGCATGAAGGCCACCGGGCCGGAGCGGTGGAGCGGGCTGTCGATGGGGGCCCGGCCGGCGGCGAAGGCGGTGTCCACTCTGGGCTTCATGGCGTCCAGCCAGGTCTTGGTGGACTCCGGTTCCGCTCCTGGGTGATCCAGGCCGGCGCAATCATGGAGGAAATCGGCTTGCTTCGCGGCGGTGGCCGTCACGTGGCAGGACCAGGTCGTCAAGTCGCCGTCGATGGTCCACGCCGCGGCGATCCACATCGCGGTGTTCCCGTCCTGCTTGACGCCCGAGGCGTGCCAGACCGTCGGCCGGCCGGGGAAGTCGACCTTCTCCCGGGCCTTCATGGTGATGCCCCAGGTGGTGGCCAGGTGGTTCAGATACGACTCGCCGGTGTACCCGGGCTCGATCACCTGGCTCCTGACCGTCGGAGCCTCGGCGGCGGCCACCGGCTCGGTGGGCCAGTCCGCCGGACTCCCCACGCTCGGGGCGGCGCTGGAGGGTGCTGCCGTGCCAGCCGGGGGCGGTAGGTCCGGGCCTTCGCCTGGGCCGAGCCGAGTGGCGGCTTCGACTCCGGGCCGGTGCGGCTCCTTGCCGTGCGAGGACGAACAACTGGCCAGGACGGCGAGGGTCGCTGCGGTCACGGCAAGGCGCGTCAGGGGGTGAGCGGCACTCAAGAACGGCTCTTTCGGGCTGAGGTGTCGCGCGGTCGACCAGGACGGCCCCGCTCGCCGACGCGAACGACGCCCTGGTCCCGCTTTGGGGGTCGTGATCCTAGCCGCCGCGATCGCCCTGCTGGCGGGTGCGACCGCGCTCCTCCTCAGCCGACGGCGGCGTCTGGAGGGCCGGCCGCAGGCCGAGCGGCTCTGGAACCAGGCCTGGTACTGCGCCCGGTGCGGCACCGCTCACTTCCCGCCCACCGCCGGGCAGGGCACCCAGGCACTCGTCCTCGCGGACTTCCGCAAGGCGGTCTGAACGGCCGGCGGCTACGGCGACCTCGCCGAGCAGTACCGGCCGTAGGCACACGTCCGCCCGGCCTGGCCCGGCTGGGGCGGGCGTGCGTCTGCGGGGCGGGTGAGGCGGTTCGTGCTGGTGGGGCCGTGTCAGCGGGAGGGGCCGATGCCCCAGGCGGCGGCCCGGGCGGCCGCGGCCGCGCGGTTGGGCAGGTCGAGCTTGGCGAGGATGTGCTCGATGTGGGTTCCCACGGTGCGGGGCGTGATGTGCAGGCGCTCGGCGATCTGCCGGTTGGTGCGGCCGGCGGTCAGTTCGGCCAGCACCTGGAGTTCGCGTGGCGAGAGCCCGCCGGGCCGGGGCGCGTTCGCGGCCGGGCCGGGCGCGGCGAACGCCTCGGGTGGCGGGCCCGCGTGGGCGGTGACGGCCGCCGCGAGGGCCTCGGTGAGGAGGGTGACCACGGCGCGCGCCGGATCGGGCGCGCGCCGCGGCCGGCGGGTGCTGACGTTCAGCATGCCGACGTACCGGCCGTCGGCGGCGAAGAGGCACTGGGCCACGCCGTCCTCGATACCGAGGGGGCACAGCACCTCCCGGAAGCCCGGGGATGCCGCCAGGAGCCGCCCGGGAACGTCCCCGAGCCACAGGGCGCCCCGGGCCGGCCTGCGGAGCACCGGGAACACCGGGTCGCGGTGCAGGCGGGTCTCGATGTAGGCCGTGGCGTCGTCCGGGTAGCTCCCGGCCAGGGTGGTGTGGCGCCGGCGCAGCGGATCCCACCTGGTCAGGGAGGCGTGGTCGTACTCCACCACCTCCGACAGCGCCGCCAGGACCGCGTCGACGCCGCCCGCACCGCTCGTGGCGCTCCTGGCGGCCTCGCGCACGCGCAGGGCCGCCTCCAGGATGTCCGCACCGCCGCGCCGTGTTGCCATCATCCAAGGATGATCATGTGCCCGGGTTGCGTCAATCGCGCAGGGTGTCGTGCACGACCTGCCCGTCCACGACGGTCAGGACGACGGGCATCGCCGGGATGTCGTGGGCATCGGCGGCGAGCAGGTCCCCGTCCAGCACGCAGAGGTCGGCGACCTTGCCCACCTCCAGGGAGCCCTTCCAGTCGTCGGCGAAGTCCTGCCAGGCCGCGTCGATGGTGTAGGTGCGGATCGCCTCGGCCAGACCGATGCGCTGCTCGGGACCGCTGACCCGGCCGTCGGCCTTCGACTCGCGCAGCACCATGGTCGCCACGCCCTGGCGCCAGTCCGGGAACGTGACCGGGGCGTCCGACCCGCTCGCGACCCGCACCCCGGCGTCGATGGCGTCCCGGTAGGGCCAGGCGTAGGCGGCCCGCTCGGCGCCGACGAAGTCCTCCTCCATGTCGGCGACGGTCCACTTGATGGTGGGGTTCATGTTGACGCCGAAGCCGTGCGCGGCCAGCACCTCCATGCCGTACGCGGTGAGGAAGTCGCCGTGGATGACGTAGTGGCGGGCGTCTGGCCGCGGGTGCTCGGCCATGGCCGCGGCGAAGGCGTCCGCGACGGTGTCGATGGCCCGGTCGCCGGTGACGTGGACGCCCACCTGGTGCCCGGCGGCGTGGGCGTGGCGGATGATGGCGGCGATCTCGGCGCTGCGCTCGGTGTCGCTCCGGCCGCCGACGCACAGCGAGCCGCAGCCGCCCCCGACGTACGGCTCGTGCATCCAGGCCGTCTTGTTGGGCACGACACCGTCGGCGAAGACCTTGACGCCGTGGATCGCGAGGCGGCGCGGATCGGCGCCGCCGGGGGCGGCGGGCTCGAAGGGTGCGCCGGGTACGCCGGACCCGCCGGGTTCGCCGAGGGCCGTGAGCGCGGCGAGGCCGCGGGTGAACTCCTCGGTGGTGCTGGCCATTCCGGTGGGCAGGAGCAGGACGCCGACGCGGGCGGTCAGTTCACCGTCGGCCAGCAGCCGGCGGTAGACGTCGAGGGTCTCCGTGCCGAGCGCGCCCCGCATGATGCCGTCGCCGCCGGGGCCGAGCCCGGGCTCGGTGTAGCTGGTCACGCCGAGCCGGGCGAGCGTGGCGAGGGCCGACCTGACCGCGCCGGTCCGTTCCTGTCGGCTGAGCGCCGGCAGCGCGTTCTGGACGAGGTCCTGGGCGCCCTCGTGGAGCAGCCCGGTGGGCTCCCCCGCCTCGTCCACGACGATGGCCCCGCCGGGCGGCGCGACGGTGTGCCGGTCGATCCCGATCAGCTCCAGCGCCTTGGAGTTGACCCAGGTGGCGTGCCCGGAGAAGGAGTACAGGACGACCGGGTGGTCCGGGCTCACGGCGTCGAGGTCGCGCCGCGAGGGCAGCCGCGACGGATCGGCGACGCACTCGTCGAGGTAGCCGGTGTCCCAGCCGTGCCCCGTGATCCACTGCCCGTCCGGGACCCGGCCGACGGCCTCCCGCACCGCCTCGGCCACGTCCGCGAGGGAGGACACGGCGGGGTGGCCGAGGTGGAGGGAGAGCGGCGGCGACGCCATGCCGAAGGCGCATCCGTGCAGATGCGAGTCGTTGATACCGGGAAGCAGCGTCGCCCCCCGCAGATCGACGACCCGGGTGCCCGGTCCGATGAACGGTGCGACGTCGTCGCGCCCGCCGACGGCACTGATGAGCCCGCCGGTCACCGCCAGGGCCGAGGCGACGGAGAACTCCGCGTCGACCGTGACCACCCGCCCGTCGAGAAACACCAGGTCCGCATACGTGTGCACAGAAAGGCCCCTTTCGAAGACCGGGCGCACCACGGCCGCCCGGAAACGCTCTCCCGAGGACTATGTCCGCGCACCCGTCCCTCGCACATCGGTCATCCCACCGATACACGCTCCTCCGGTAGCGGGGTGACACCCCACGGGTCAGGGCGGGGCCGTGCAGGGGCTACATGGTCCAGCGGATGGTCAACGGCTTGCCGTAGCCCGCGAGGCCTCGAAGGAGCAGCTCACCCAGGACGATTCCGCTGTCGGTGACGAAGAACGGCATGGAGTACGGGAAGTCCTTCGACCACTCGGGAAGCGCGATGACGGACCCGTCGGGGTTCCAGCGCTGCGCGTAGAGCTGGGCGCGGGCCGGCCACGGGTCACTGGTGTACCCGACGATGACGCCCTGGTCGTTGATACCGGTGGCGACGCTCGTGAGCGTGGTCGGCGCGAGCGGCAGAGGCGTGCCGTCGACGGCCCAGCGCGCTGCCTGTCCTCCCAGGCTGCCCACCACCGTGCCCGCGTTGTTCACGGCCTTCGCCTGGCTTCCCGCACCCAGGTCGGAGACGGCGCCGGCGGCGTTCCAGACGAGGGCGTGGTCCGCGCCCGGCTCACCGCCCGGCCGGCCGGCCCCGATCACGACGCCGGAGTCGGTGATGCGGGCCGCGCTGCTGGTCACGTAGCCCGCCGGCACGTCGAGCGCGGTGACGGTCCCGTCGGGGCTCCACGCCACCGCCCGCCGGGAGACGATACCGCCGGCCGGGTACGAGTAGCCGACCGCCGTACCCGAGCTGTTGACGGCGACGGCCTCGCTCTCGGTGTCACCCGGCAGCGGCGGCAGGACGACGGGGGCACCGCTCGGCGGCCACGCAACGGCGTGCTTCGCGGTCGCCGCGCCCCAGGAGGACCCCACCGCGGTGCCGTTGTCACCGATCGCGGCGGGGGCCGCCGTCGTGTCGCCGGGCAGCGGAAGCAGTTCGGTCGGTGTGGACGGGGAAGTCCATCGCACCGCGTGCTGCCGGCCCCCGACCTGCGCGGCGGAAGTCCCCACCACGGTACGGGCGTTGTTGATCCCGACCGGACTACCACCGGCGTCCCCCGGCAGCAGCGCGAGTGGTTCGGTCGACCAGTCCGCCCTCCAGAGCAACATGTACGTCCTGATGTTCTCGTTACGGGTGAGGTCCCCCACGATGACGAAGGAGACGCTGTCCCCGTTGCCGTTGGCGGCCTTGAGTTCACTGGAGTAGGTACCGGGCTCGATGGGCGGCGACCCGACCGAGATACCCCCGGGGTAAGGGTTGGCGGCCGCCGCCGGTGCCGAACCCACGGCCAGGGCCGCGGCCGTGGCGGCGGCGACGGCCGCCGCGACTGTGCGAGAGGTGCGCTTGCTCATGGGATGTGCAGCTCCTGTCTCTCGTTGACGTCACGGAGGCACCGTCGAGCCGATGGCACGCCGCTTCCCCGCCCCCGTGCCGCGCACCAGTCTCCGCCAGCCCGGCCGGGACGCGCAGCCCGATCGGTGATTTGCCCCCGACCGGTTCGTCACCGGATCAGCGCGAACTCGCCGACAGAACACGGATGTTGCGGCGCCGGAGGGCGGCTTGCGGCCGGACCCTGAGGAACGAGGGGCAGGTGTCCCGCTATGGTCGGCTGGGCACTCGGGATCCGGGGTACCGGTCATCGACGGAAGCGGGGCTGGAATCGTCATGGTCAGGTCTGTGGTGCGGTTGATCACCGGGGCACCGGGGGCGGGCAAGTCGACACTTCTGGGTCGGCTGCGGGAACGGCCGGTCACGGTGGTCGACTTCGACGAACTGCCCGACGACGACGGTCGGTTGCTCGGTATCGACATCACCTCCCCGGACGCGTCCGGCATCTGGCCCGACTACAACCGCCTGTGGGTGCGGATCGCGGGCATGCTCGCGCGGGGAGGCGGGCCCGTCCTGGTGTCCTGCCCCATCACCCCGGCCGAGTGGGAGGCCGCCGCGGCCGATGTGCCGGACGCCCCGGAGGTCGTCTGGGCGCGGCTGGACTGCGCGGACCACGACCGCCGCGTCCGTTTGGCCGCCCGCGGCTGGAGCGCGGAGCAGGTCGAGGAAGCCGTCCGGGACGCCGACGAACTGCGCGAACTCGTCCCCACGGCCTTCACCAGCTCCGACCGTGCCCCGGTGGAGGTCGCCGAGGACATCCTGCGGTGGATCACCGACTCCCCCAACGCCTGACCCGGCGACGATCGGAGCCGATTCCCTTCCCCCGGCCGGGTCGACCACGGCGACCGCTGCCGGCGGCTGCACGACCGGCGGCGGTGACCCCCGGCAGCCGGCCGTCGGCCGTCGGTTGTTGGGTGTTGGGTCTTGGGTGTTGGGTGTTGGGTCTTGGGTGTTGGGTGTTGGGTTGACGAGATCGTTCGTGCCCGGGAGCATGTGTCGCCGCGTGCGTGCGCGGGTGTGTGCAGACCGGATTCGTGGGGTGTGGGGTCATGAGGTTCGTGGTGTCCGAGCGGTGCGTGGGAAGGATCGGGCTGGCCGTCGGCGCGGTGCTGGTGTTGGCGGCCTGCGCGGTAGGCGGGGGCGATGGAGCGTCGGCCGGTTGGCCGGGGGCCGGCAAGCAGGCGTACGGCCCGGCCCCCACCGAGGCGGTCGACTCCCTCAGTTCCGTCGGCTCCGTCGGCTCCGTCGGCTCCGTCATGGCCGTCAGGGCCGCGTTCGGCAGGGCTGCCGGGACCATGGACCTCGCCGGGCCCGCCGCTGCGTCCGGCCCGGTGGCCGAGGTCCGGCAGGCCGGTGCACCCGCGACCACCCTCTCGATCACGGAGGGCGAGGTCGGCGAGGTGGGTCCGCACGGGACGATCACCTACCCGTCGGTGACCAGCTGCCTGGTCGTCACCGTCTACCTGCGGGACGGCGGCAAGGTCGGCGGCCATGCCAGCCTGTTCCAGGTCCCGGGGAAGTACTACTCGGACGAGGTCCTGCCGGCCATCAAGCGTGCCGTCGGTGGCCGACGGGTGGCGGCCGTCGACGTCAGCGGGGCCGTCGGGGCCTGGAACCCCTCCTACCTTCAGAAGGCCATCGAGCGGTACACCGACGGGTCGGTCCCCGAGCCGACGGGCGACGCGAAGGGGATCGGTGACGTGGTGGCCAAGATCCTGGGCCGACAGGGCAAGGAGGTCACCGTCCGGGACGTGCCGGACGGCGACATCACCAGGTGAGCACCGCGTCGACGGCCCGGCCCCGTACGCGAGGGGAATGACCACGGCCCGCGCGCCATAGCCTCCGAGGAGAACGAGCCGACGGGGCACCGACCACCGGGGCGCGGGCCCGGCCTTCGGCGGGACGGGGCACCCGCCGGTCCCACTCAGAGCGCCAGTTCGACGAGGCCTGCGAGCAAGCCGACGACGATGCCCAGGACCGCCACGGCCGTAAGCCCGATGAGGAGGCCGACCACCAGGGTCATGGCCTCCGGGGCCTCACCACGCCGGACTCCGACCAGCAGCCAGCCGGCCGGCACCGCGCCCAGTACGAGAATCATGCCCGCGCCGATGCCGTACTTCACGGCGGGCGCCGACGACGGCTCGTAGGCCACGCCCCGCACCAGCCGCACCGGGAGCCGGGTGCCGGCCCGGTGCTTGCCGGTCGTGCCGTTCACCACGATCGGGCGGGCCTCGCCCGCGGAGGCGCCGGCCGGCGTGAACCGCCCCTGGCAGTCGGTGCCGTCGCTGTTGCCCTCGCTGTCGGACACCTCGTAGCACCGGTCCACCAGCACCACGCCGTCTGGCGGGCCCAGCCCCATGGCCGCGCCCATCCGCTCCGCGCTCAGCCACCAGGCCAGCCACACCGCCCCGGTCAGGAGCGCCACCGCCAGCATCCCCGCCGCCACACGCACCGCCGCACGCGCTGCCACACCCCACACGCCGCCTCCCCGCGCACGCACCACGACCGCCGCCCACCGTTGTTGCTGCTGCGCCCACCGCCCCGCTACAAAGCCGTACGAGCCGCACGAGCCGCGCCCGCGGTGCGGGGCCTGCCCGACCGCCGGGACCGGTACGGCCAACTGAGGATGTCAGCAAGGCAGTTGGCACGCAATGCCCCACCCGGGCCCGGCGGCACCCGATGCCGATGAACGACGCGGTGCCGGACGGGCGCGCCCGTGCGCACGTGGAGGCGGTGTCGGCGCGGCGGAGGCCGCGGCCCAGTCCGCTCTTCTCCTCAGCTCGGCGCGGGCGCCGCACCGTCGAGGACGAGGTCGATGATCCGCCGGCTTGCCCGTTCCGGGTCCAGCTGGTCGGTGCTGCCCGATGCCATGCGGGCGAGGAGGGGGGACACGAGGAGTTCGGAGACCAGGTCGAGGTCGATGTCGGGGCGGATCTCTCCTCGTTCCACGCCGCGTCGCAGGACATGGTTCATGGCATTCCGGCGGGGAGTGACGATCTCTTCGAAGTAACGGCTGTGCAGCCGCGGGAAGGTTGCCGCCTCGGCGTTGAGAGCGCGCAGCATGCTGCTGGCCCGTTCGTCGACGACGCGCTCGGCCAGGGCCTGGAGAAGGACCGCGAGGTCGGCGCGGGTGTCGGCGCGGGTGTCGGCGCCGGCCGGCAAGGGCCGCGGTTCGTTGATCGTCTCCAGCACGTCGAGGTAGAGCTCGTCCTTGGTCTTCCAGCGCCGGTAGACGCTGTTGCGCGAGACCCCGGCCTGCTTGGCGATGGTCACCAGCGACAGGCCGGTGAGGGTGGCGCCCGAGGCGACCATGCCGAGGACCGCATCGATGATGGCCGTGTCGGTGGCGGGGTCACGCTGCCGGCCCCCGCGGCGGCTGGGGAGTTCCGTGGTCACGCCGGTAACGATACAGGCCTGTTGCGTTAGGGGGCCGCCAGCAGGCAATAATGGAACAGAGCTGTTCTGTTTCCTTTGGAGGGTCCATGCCGGTGCCAGGTCCCATCGCTCCCGCCACCAGGGCCGACAGCAGGACCGCTTCGTCCGCTGCCGCCCCGACGCCACCGCCCGCACGCGTCCCCGTCCTGATCGTGGGCGGCAGCATCGTCGGGGCTTCGGCCGCCCTGTTCCTCGCGGCCCGGGGCATCACCCCCGTCCTGGTCGAGAAGCACTCCGCGGTCTCGACCAGGCTGCGCGCCAAGCTGTTCTATCCGCGAACGATGGAGGCCTACCGCTCGGTCGGGGCCGACCAGGACGTCTACGCCGTCCAGCACCGACTCCCACCGGCCGAACACGCCGCGGTGGTCGCCTCGCTCAACGGCCCGGAGCTGCGGCGCTGGCGGCTACCGGCCGCAGCGGACTTCAGCCGCCTCTCGCCCTGCCCCAGCGCCTTCGTCAAACAGGCCGACCTGGAGGAGGTCGTCCGCGCCCACGCCCTTGCGGCCGGCGCCGACCTGCGCCTCGGCCACCGCCTTCTCGAACTGCGCCGCCACGACGACCACACCGTGGCCCGGATCCGCGGCGCCGACGGCGCCACCTACACCGTGGCCGCCGACTACCTGCTGGCCGCGGACGGCAACGGCAGCGCCGTCCGCGAGCACCTGGGCATCGGCCGCAGCGGCACCGAGGTGGTCGCGGACGTCATGGAGATCGGCTTCGAAGCCGACCTGCGCCAGGTGCTCGACGGCCGCCGGCTCGCCCTCGCCTTCACCGGCCCACCCGAGCACGCGTTCCTGAGTTGGAACACGGCGCAGGACCGCGGGACGGTGTCGGTGACCTACGACCCCGACACCACGGATCCAGCCGCGTTCGACGTCCAGCGCTGCCGCGGCATCGTCTCGCGCGCGCTCGGCCTGGCGCCATCGCACTTCACGCTCACCGGACACCGGCCCTGGCAGATGGGCGGCTGGCTGGCCGACTCCTACCGCGCCGGCCGCGTCTTCCTGCTCGGCGACGCGGCCCACGTCACCCCGCCGACCGGCGGATTCGGGGCCAACACCGGCATCCAGGACGCCTGGAACCTCACCACCAAACTCGTCTCGGTCCTGCGCGGCCACGCCGACCCGCGGCTGCTGGACGACTACGAAACCGAGCGCCGCGCAGTGGGCCGGATCACCGTGGACCAGGCACTCCTGCGCGCCCGCGACCGCGCCCGGGCCCCGATCGAGGACCGCCCGCTGCTCAGCGAGGCGGCAGTGGCCATCGGCTACCGCTACCCCATCCCCGGCGACGACCCGGCCGCCGCCCTCCCGGCGGCCGACGAGCCGGAACGCTGGCACGGCGAGCCCGGCACCCGGCTGCCGCACCTACCGCTCCCCGACACGGACCGGCCCCGCTCCACGCTCGACCTGGTCCGCGCCGGCCGCTACCTGGTTCTCGCCGGACCCGAAGGACACCCCTGGATCCGGGCCGCACGCGAGCTGGATCCGCACAACGCCTTCCTCGACACGGCACTCCTGCCCCGCCGGATCGCCCCAGCAACGGAACGGCCCGCCGACACCTGCGGCATCGGCGACCACGGCGCCCTGCTGGTCCGTCCCGACCACGTGATCACCTGGCGCACCGCCCACGCCGCCCCGAACCCCCTCACAGTCCTCGCCGCCGCCACGCGACGGGCGTTGGGTGGCTTTGTTCACAAAAGAACCGGTTCTGGTCCAGCTCCCTGGAATTGGCCAGAGCCGGTTCTCATGAACAAAGCCACGCTGGGAGCCGACCTCCCCTCAGCACGCTGAGAAATCCCAACAAAATGGGGTGGAAGATGCCTTCCGGCCGAGCGAGGATCTCTTACTACTCGCCGACGAAAGGGCAGCAATGGGCGACAGGTCGCCGAGGGAGCTCATCTACCTCGCCGATGACGAGGGGAACAGCGTCACAGTCAACGTCCTGGGGCGTAACCTCAGGTGGACCACCGGGCTCGACGCCGAGATCGTCGTCAAGACGCCCTTCGTGTCCGGCCGCATCGACCTGGCGTTGTCCGTTTCGAAGATGGAGAGTTGGGCCGACGCGCTGGACCGGCTCGACGCCGGCGAGGACGTTGCGTGGATGGAGATGAGCAGAGGGCCGTCCATCTTCATCCAGCTCACCGGCGAGCGTGACTGTCCGGAAGTGGTCGTAGAGGACGAGTCCAGGTCCATGGTCACTGTGCGGATCCCGCTCGTCCCGCCGGACGACTGGATCGCCGACCATCGCCAGCGTCTGCGCCAGGTGATGGATCACTGGGTTCCGATGCTGTCGAGGTAGGGAGACAAGCCGCCGCCGGCAGATGAGTGCGCATCCGAGAGTGAGGAAGGCTTCGTGGATTTCGTCGCGGATCTCTTCAGCGGATCCGCAGACGGCGGAACCAGTGCAGATGGGCGAACCCGCGCTCCACGAACCGGCGTTGAGTGCCAGGACCAGAGCCGTGGGAGGTACCGCGTCGGGCGATCACCGGCTTCACTCCGAGAGCCCGGACAAGGCGGCGGTACTTGTCGTGTTCGTAGCCGCGGTCGCCGAGCACGATCTCCGGGCGACGTCTGGGGCGTCCGCGCCTGCCGCGTACCGGCGGCACGGCTTCGAGTAGCGGGATGAGCTGGGTGACGTCGTTGTGATTGCCACCGGTCCGGATGCCGTTCGCGCCCCGGATGCCGAACCCGACGCTCGACCTTGGACAGCAGTGGCTCGACCACTGCCCACAACTCGTCATCGACGTCTCACGGCTTCGGTCGAGCCATCCCGCACCCCCGGATCCACGCTCCCGGAGTGATCCAACCACCTCGGAGATCATTTCGTGAGGGATTCTGAGGCGGCTTCGACCGGCGGCCGCAACCACGGTGCCGAGGCAGCGGAGTGCTCTACCGGTCGCGCCGAGGGCCGGGCGTCGTCGGGCGGCTGAGTGCCACGGCTGCCTGGACGGTGTTCGCCTGGTGCTCGGCCTGGCGGGCGACGGGCAGCCAGGTCGGCTGGAAGCGCCGCTGGTACTGGGCGCACCAGTCCTGGAGGAGGTGGTCGAGTCGGGCGGTGGCCGGTGTGGTGGGTGCCTTGGCCGCCTCGGCGGCGCGGCGGAGCAGCGCCGCCGCGCGGACCGGGATCCGGTGGGCCCACAGTTCGATGCCGGCGAGTTTCGCCTCCGTCATGGGCGTCGGGTGGAGGAGGCGCTGTCCGGCGGCCCGCGGGTCCCATGCGTGGGCCAGTTGTCGCGCTGCCGTCAGCGGCGTGCGCGCAGCCCGGAGCAGGGCGGTGTCGTCCAGGTGGGGCAGAGCTTCGTCCATCAGGTCGGTGAGCAGGCGCCCTCGCTCCCGGACCTGGCCGGCGCAGGCGGTCAGGCGCGCGTAGGGGTCGTCGGCCGGGCGGGTGTCCCCGAGGTGGGCGCCGGCCCAGGCCGGCGTCTCGACGATGACCGTCTCGCCGCCGTAGCGCTGGGGGGCGAACCAGGTGGTGGCGCGGACGCCTCCTGTCTCCTGCTGGGGCTGGGCGGTGTGAGGTTGGCCGGGGCGAGGTTGGCCGGGGCGAGGTTGGCCGGGGCGAGGTTGGCCGGGGCGAGGTTGGCCGGGGCGAGGTTGGCCGGGGCGAGGTGGCGCCAGCATTCCGGTGCTGCTTTCCTGCTGGTCGATGTGGTGCGGCGCCATCATGAAGACGCCCGGGCCCGCTTCGCGCAGCCAGAAGGCGTCGTAGGGGCCGGTCTCGACCGGGATCCCCAGTCCGGCGGCGGAGTTCGCGAACGGCTCGGCGAGGCCGGCCGGATCGCAGGTCGACTGGAGGAAGGTCCCGCCGACGTCGGCGCTGTGGAGGGAGAACTGGAGGGACGGCCGGAGGTCGTCGATCAGGTCGAGGAGGATCCGGCTCTCGGGAAGTCTCCCGCCGATCGCCGGCGCCCACTCGGGCTGCTCCTCGGCGGCGGGGCGGAAGTAGTGCTCGAAGTACTCGGGCAGGCTTCGGGTGCCGGCGCCGGCCTCTGCGAGGCGTGCTCCGTCGGGGTCGAGGCAGAGCAGGAAGTTCCAGGTCACCGCCTGGTGCAGAGACGGCTGCGCGAGGACGCGGTGGGCCAGTTCCACGATGCCGGCGCGGCCGGAGAACTCGTCGGCGTGCGCACCCGTCACGATCAGCACGTTGGCGGTGGCAGCGGCGTGGCCGATCGTCAGGAGCACCAGCGGCCGGCCGGCGCGGGAGGTTCCGACGGGGCGCGCGCGGCAGAGCTCCGGGTGTCTGGCGGCCAGCAGGTGTGCTGTGTCGGCGAGTTCTTCCAGCGTGGGGTACCGGTCATGAAGCAGGACCGCCCTGCCGGCGCTGGTCGACGTATCGGTCAACATCGGTGCCCTCCCTTGTCTGACCGTCCAGTCTCGCGCCAAAAGCGGCGGCCTGCACCTCGTGGTGCAGGCCGCCGCCCGGTGTGCGCGGCGTTGTCAGGCCGCGGTCCTCAAGTCCCGCCGTCGGCCCCGGTTCGCGTCCAGGTGAGCCGGTCGGTGAGCGGTTACCAGCTTCCCTTGAGGGGGATCCAGCCCGGGTTGCCGAACGTCGTGGTCACGGCGGCGGTGCTGTTGTCGTTGGTGAGGTAGAACGTCGCGGTGGCCGGGTCGTAGCCGCCGACGCTGTCCTTGCCGGAGCCGTTCCAGTCTCCGACGAGGGGCTTCCAGCCGGGGTTGCCGAACTTGGTGGTCACGGCGGTGGTGCTGTTGTCGTTGCTGAGGTAGAAGGTCTGGGTGTTCGGGTCGTAGGCGCCGATGCTGGTGACGCCGTCGCCGTTCCAGTCGCCGACCAGCGGGGTCCACCCCGGGTTGCCGAACTTCGCCGAGCCCGCGACGGTGCTGTTGTCGTTGCTCTCGTAGAAGGTGGCGGTGGCCGGGTCGTACGCGCCGATGCTGTCCTTGCCGTCCTTGTTCCAGTCGCCGACCAACGGGATCCAGCCGGGGTTGCCGAACTTCGCGGTCACGGCGGTGGTGCTGTTGTCGTTGCTGAGGTAGAACGTGGCGGTGCTGGGGTCGTACGCGCCGACACTGGCGACGCCGTCGCCGTTCCAGTCGCCGACCAGCGGGATCCAGCCCGCGTTACCGAACTTCACCGAGCCCGCAACCGTGCTGTTGTCGTTGCTCTCGTAGAAGGTCTGGGTCGCCGGGTCGTACGCGCCGATCCGGTCCGAGTACGGCTTGGCGTGGTCGGTGCTCAGGCCCGCGTTGCAGTTGGGCCAGGCACCCGGGCCCTGGCCGGCGAGGATCTTCTCCGCTACGAGGATCTGCTGCTTCTTGGAGGCGAGGTCGGGCCGGGAGGCGTAGGCCACGCCGCCGTAGGCCTTCCAGGTGGGCAGTGTGATCTGCAGGCCGCCGTAGTTGCCGTTGTTGGTGTTGATGCTCCAGTTTCCGGTGCTCTCGCACTGGGCGACCTTGTCCCAGGTGGCCACCGAGGCGGCTTGGGCCGGTGCCTGGGAGGCGACGGACAGGACGGCCGCCCCCAGGGCGACAGCGGCGAGCGAGCGGGTGCGACGGGTGTGACCGGTCTGACGGGCGGTCGACTTGTTCTCGGGCATGCTCGACTGACTTCCTCTCGTGTCGGTTGGGGGCGGACTACCAGCGGCCGGCGATCGGGACGTCGCCGGGGCTGCCGTAGACGAAGCTGGTGGCGGTGGTGCTGTTGTCGTTGCTGAGGTAGAAGGTCTGGGTGTTCGGGTCGTAGGCACCGATGCTGGTGACGCCGTCGTTGTTCCAGTCGCCGACCAGCGGGGTCCAGCCCGCGTTACCGAACTTCACCGAGCCCGCGACGGTGCTGTTGTCGTTGCTCTCGTAGAAGGTCTGGGTCGCCGGGTCGTAGGCACCGATGCTGTCCTTGCCGTCCTTGTTCCAGTCGCCGACCAGCGGGATCCAACCCGGGTTGCCGAACTTCGCGGTCACTGCGGCGGTGCTGTTGTCATTGCTGAGGTAGAACGTGGCAGTGGCGGGGTCGTACGCGCCGACGCTGTCCTTGCCGGAGCCGTTCCAGTCACCGACCAGCGGGATCCAGCCGGGGTTGCCGAACTTCGCGGTCACTGCGGCGGTGCTGTTGTCGTTGCTGAGGTAGAACGTCGCGGTGGCCGGGTCGTACGCACCGACGCTGGCGACGCCGTCGTTGTTCCAGTCGCCCACCAGCGGGGTCCAGCCCACGTTGCCGAACTTCGCCGAGCCCAGCGTGGAGCCCGCGTTGTCGCCTTCGTAGAAGGTCTGCGTGGACGAGTGGTACACGCCGGCCTTCGTGGCCCGGGTCTGGACGTCGTCGACGATGTTCTTGTAGCGCAGGGCCTTGTACTCGCTGTTGGGGTGCGAGTCGAGGGTGCCGTTGATGGACGCGCCGGTGACGTGCTTCACCGGGGTGGAACCGAAGGAGTAGTACGAGAAGGTGGTGTGCGCGGCGTCGTCCCACTTCTCGAAGAGGAGGACGTGGTTGTAGTAGCTGTTGAGGACGTCGCCGGCCTTGAGCTCGCTGCGCGGGATCTCGTAGGTGTAGGAGTCCGCGATGCCTTGGGTGTTGGGGCTCGCGCCCAGGTGCCAGGCCATGGAGACGTAACCCGAGCAGTCCGTACGGTAGTTGCGGCCGCTGGAGTCCGGGTAGGAGCCGCCCTGGTTGTAGGGGATCGACTTGCCCAGCCAGTACTGCGCCCGCTGGATGACCTCACTGCGGGTGACCTTGCCGTCGATCGAGGACGAGGCGGAGACAGCGGCGGTGGCCGCGTGAGCCGCGGTGGTGGTGACGGCCGTCGCGGCTATCGCACCGGAAGCGGCGAGGGAGGCGGCGAGGGCGACGTGGGCGAGCCTGGACAGCGTGGACGAAGGCATGGCGGAACTCCTCTTGCTGGTTGCGGGTTGCAGGGTCGAGACGGCATCGGATGCCGGACAGCGTCGTACGGGCGCAGCGGTACTGCGGGTTCAGCGGCGGCGTGGGTTCAGCAGCCGGGGGGCGCCGGTGGCTGGTAGCGCCGGCGCATCAGGGGTGAGGCCTGGTGGCCTCGGGCGATCAGGACGTGGGCCCGGCTCAGGGTGTCCTGGTCGACGGCGGGGTCACGGCTGGCGAGGTAGACGAGCAGGTCGACGCGGTCGGCCTCGCTTCGGACAGTGATGTGCTGGAGGCCGTCGTCGGGGCGGGCGTGGGCCCACAGGACGGCGCGGACCTCGGCCGCCTCGCCCGCTTTGTCCACCTCGGCCGCCTCAGCCGCCCCAGCCGCCTCGCCGGACGGGACCGGCCCGGCGCTCTGCCTGCGGTGCAGGGCGGCGTAGATGACGTCCATCCGCGGGTCAGCCGCCCCAGCCGAAGCTGGCGTTGACGGCGGTGTCCGGGGTGCTCACCGACAGGACGGCGGGGGCGGCGAGCAGCGCGCCCAGCGAGATGGCGATGGCCGCGGCGGCCTTGGCGATACGGTTCTGGATCACGATCGGCTGTCCTCAACTGTTGCTGACACGAAGGGATTTCTCCGATCGGTGCGTCCCGCGGTTGACGCTCCGTCCGGCTGCCGTCCGGGCTGTCTTCCTGGCGGCGATCACTAGCTTTGCCGGTCGGGGGGCGGCTCGGAAGGCCTTGCGGGTGTCGCCAACCGGCCTGTCCGACTCCGGACAGGCCGTCATGGACATGACCAGAACCGGGTGGCGCGGCCTGCCGTCGAGGCCGGATATTCGACCTTGAGGGCCGTGTCATCCCATGAAAGGATCATGAAGCTTCGTGTGCTGTCACAGCCACGAGAGCTCACGGATCATCACACAAGGGGGACACCATGTTGCAGGCGCTTGGACTATCGGCCCGCGCCGAACAGGTCTACCAAGCCCTGCTCGACCACCCCGCCGACGACGTCGAAGCGATAGCCGGGCGCTGCGCGACCACCGCCACCCAGGTCCACGACTGCCTCGACGAACTCGGCGCCCTCATGCTCGTGCGCGCCTCCGCCGACCACCCCGGCCGGATGCGCGCCGTCGACCCGGCCGTCGGCCTCGCCGAGATGCTCGCCCGCCAGGAAGCCGACCTCGCCGCCCGCCAGGCCGCCCTCGCCGCGTCCCGCGCCGCCGTCACCCGCATGGTCGCCGAGCGCGCCGAACACCACGCCGCCCACGGCGAACGCCTGCTGGGCATGGACGCCGTCCACCACCGCCTGGAACAGATGAGCCGCACCACCACCACGGAAGCCCTCAGCAGCCAGCCCGGAAACCAGCGCCCCGAGGACCTCGACTCCTCCCGCCCCGGCGACGCCGGCGCGCTCGCCCGCGGCATCACCATCCGCACCCTCTACCAGGACTCCACCCGCCACCAGCCGCACGTCACCGGATACGCCCACTGGCTGCTCAGCCAGGGCGGCGAAGTCCGCACCGCCCCCACGATCCCCCAGCGCATCGTCATCGCCGACCGCCGCGAGGCCCTCGTCCCCATCGACCCCGAGGACCACCGCAAGGGCGCACTGCACGTCACCGAACCCGGCATCCTCACCGCCCTGCTCGACCTCTACGAGCAGGCCTGGAACACCGCCGTCCCGCTCGGCGCCGCCTCCCCCGGCGACCCCACCACCGGACTCACCGCCACCGAGCGCGAACTGCTGCGCCTGCTCGGTAACGGTCTCACCGACGACACCGCCGGCCAGCGCCTGGGCATCTCCTCCCGCACCGTCGGCCGCCACATGGCCTCCATCATGGAGCGGCTCAACGCCAGCAGCCGCTTCGAGGCCGGCATCAAGGCCGCCCAGAACGGCTGGCTCTGACCGGCCCGAAGTACGCCGTGTCAACCCGCGGCGCCCCGACCGATTGTCACAGTCCGATCCTCGCGATGTCCTGGTGATTGTGACGCCACACGTGCCACCGAAAGCCACTGACCGACCGTCATGGTGGGTGTCCAGCAAGCCAGCACGCACCGTCATCGGGGAGCCACCATGTCCGTCCGCCGCCGTCGCCCGCTGCTCGTCACCGCCGTCCTCGCCGTCGGCGCCGGACTCGTCCTGACCGCCTGCGGGCCCGACAACACCGACCCGGCCGCCGGCCCGAAGGCCTCCCCCACCACCGCGGCCGTCACACCCGCCCCCACCGGCGCGACCCCCGCAACCGGGGCACCGACCGCACCGACCACGGGCCCGGCCTCGCACACCCCCACGGGCGCACCCCACACACCGTCCGGCACCAGCCCCTCCACCAGCACCCGACCCGGCACCGGCAACGCCCCCGCCCCCGCCCCCGCCGACGCCAGCCCGTGCGACATCAACAACCTCTCCATCCACGTCACCGCACGCCCCGGAGCACCCAGCCAGCGGGTCATCGACATCCACAACACCGGCACCACCGCCTGCAGCCTCAGCTCCTCCCCCGGCGTCAACCTCGGCAACTCCACCGCCCGCGACCAGAGCAACAACATCCGGCCCGTACTCGCCAGCGGCACCCAGCGCTTCCCCCTCCCCGCCGGCCAGAACGCCTACGCCGTCATCGACCTCAACCCCAGCGGCGCCACCACCGGCACCACCCCCGACATCAACGAACTCAACGTCCTCACCGACCAGGACGACACCAACATGCCCCTCGCCGCCACCCACAACTTCCCACTCACCAGCGACACCCGCGTCCTCAACCCCCACCTGGGCAACTACCGCGCCACCACCGCCGACGCCGTCACCTCCATGACAGCCGCAGGCAAGTAACCCCGACCACACCACCGGCACCCACCCACGGCCGGACCCGGGCGAGGCGACGAGGTCACGGGCCCGGTCGGTGTTCCGGTGCGACGGTGATCAGCGGGTGGAAGTGGGCGAGTTCGGCGGGCTCGTCGACGGGTTCGCCGTCGGCCTCGATCCACGCGTGGGCGCGGAACGGGGCGGTTCGCACGCCCGTGCGCCAGGTCGGCCAGGTGCCGCGCGTGCGGCACAACAGCGCTGCGGCGATCGAGCGTTGGAGACACCCCTGGCCGGCGCAGCGCATGCTGAGGGCGACCACGGCCTGCCGGGCGGCCAGCGCCTCGGCCCGGCCGGCGGGGCGGGCGCCGCGCCGCAGTGCGCTCATCAGCCGACGGATCCGGGCCGGGGGGAGCCGTTCGACCAGCCGCGCCGCGCCGATCGCCGCGAGCACGGCCGGCCGCAGGTGCCAGGGCGGCCGGCCCACGTGGTCGGCGTGCGCGTGCAGGCTCATCCGGTGACCAGCCCGGCGGTGCGCAGGCTCTCGTGCAGCCGGTCGACGTCGGAACGTGCCCGGGCCGCCGTGACCGGGAACCGGCCGCCGAGGTCGGCGGCGATCTCGTCGGCGGTCCGGTCCTCCAGCAGGGACCGCAGGATGAGCAGCCCGGTGCGGTTCAACTGGAAGTAGCGGCCGGAGCGTTCGTCCAGGACGACGGCGCCGTCGTCGGTCGGGGTGAGCGTCACGTCGGGGCGCAACCGGGTGGCCATTCAAGCTCCTTGGGCGGTGGTCGGGGAAGCGGGGTGCCGGCTCGTCCCGTGGGCGCGCAGCCAGTGCTCGCAGGCGAGCGTCGCGTCCAGGGCCGCGTAGGAGGTGCCGGGCGGGTACAGCCCGAGGCAGGCCTGCCGGAGGACGGCGGGGTCGACCAGTCCGGCGCGGGCCAGGGCGCTGTCGTCGATGAGCGCGGCGAGTTCGGCGCGGTGGCGGGCGAGCCCCTGGTAGGTGTCCGGACTGAAGTCGCCCTTGCCGGTGCGCCGGAGGAGGTCGGCCGGCACGTCGGGCGCGACGGCCGCGGTGAGCAGCGGCTTGTACGCGAAGGGCGTTCCGCGGGTGGCGGGGTCGGCGGCCAGGCAGGCGTCGAGGACCTGGTCGTCCAGGAAGGGCACGCTGTACGGCGTTCCCGCGCGGGCGGTGGCGTCGATCAGCTGCCGCATGGCCGCCGCGCTGTGCCGGACCATGCGCAGCGCCTGGTGCTGGGCGTGCTCCGGCGCCAGCGGTTCCGAGCCCTGGCCGGCCCGCAGCTGTTCGCGTACCAGTTCGGCGGTCCGGGCGGTGGCCCAGGGCGGCAGCCGGGGTGCCATCCCCCAGCCGAGCAGTTGGGTGGTGCGCGGCGGGTCGGGGTGGGTGAGGCGGTCGGCGGCGCGGGCGAGCCAGGCCGAATACGGCCGGGGGTCGCTGAGGGCGCTCAGGGCGTCCGGTAGCGTCCAGCGCAGGCGGGCCCGGTGTCCGCGCAGGTGGCGGGCGGCGGTGGCCGGGTGCCGTGGCAGGACGGTGCGCAGGTAGGCGGGCAGGGCCTGCAGCACCTCGTCGCCGCCTTCGCCGCTGATCCGCAGCCGGGCGCCGTGCGTCGCGAGCAGCCGGGCGACGGCTTCGTCGCGGGCTCTGGTCCGGGTCCAGGCGAACGGTTCGTCGCCCTGCGGTCCGGGTGTGTCGATGTCGGCGAACATCGCGGGAATGTCCTCGGCCGCCAGCACGAGTCGTCGGCCGGGCAGGTGGTGCGCGGCTCGCTGCGCCCAGGCGGCGTCCTCGTGGTGGGGGTCGACGGAGCCGATGGTGACGGTGAGCAGTTCGGCCGGGCCCGTGGCGGCCAGGAAGCACAGGGGTGTGGAGTCCAGCCCGCCGGAGAGGTCGGCGGCGATGAGCCCGCCGTCCCTGGTCCGGGTGTCGACGGCCCGGCGCAGGGCCTGGCCGAGCGCCGTCGCGGCTTCGGGCCGGGCTCGCCGCGGGGCCGGCGGGTGCCAGTGGGCGACGGTGCGGGCGGGGCGTCCGGGGGCGAGCACGGCCGCGTGGTTCGGCGGCACGGCGGCGAGTCCCGGCCACAGGGGCAGCGCGTCGACGGGGTGCGGCAGCGGCTCGGCGAGCCTGAGGGCGAGCCGGTCGAGGGACGGGCTGAGGCCCGCGGCGGCGGCCAGGACGTCGGCCCGGTCGGACAGCACGGGGACGCCGTCGACCTCGGCCAGGTGGAGTCGGCGCAGTCCGGACAGCGAGCCGCGCGCGGCCACGGTGCCGTGCACGGTGGCGAGGAGGTGGAAGCTGCCCGCGAGGTCGCCGCCGAGGGCGAGCACGTCCCGCGGGTCGCGAACGCGTTCGGCGTGGCGGCGCAGGCGGTGCGGGTCGGCGTCGGAGGTGCCGAACACGGCCAGCGCGACCGGTCCGGCCTGGGCGGTGACCGGCTCGTCGGCCGGCCAGTGGCCGAGGATCCAGGGACGCCCGCTGGGGTGGTGCAGGGCACGGCACTCGGCCGTGCCCCACACCGCGGCCGTCGCGGCCCCGGCTTCGGTGTCCGGAAGGACCACGAACCAGGTCCGCGGGTGACCGCTCATCGGCCGGTTCCTCAGGGGGCGAGGTAGTAGCCGTGGACATCGGACTGGTTGCCGATGTCGAAGCCCCGGGTGAGGTCCGCGAAGTCACCGAGTTCGATCAGCATCGGGGGCTCGTACACGTCCAGCGTCGGGGGCTCGTACACGTCGGTCATGACGATGTCCTCTCGTTCACAAGGAGTGGGACGCGATCACCGGCCGGTCGAGTACAACTGTTCTCTGCCGACTCCCCGATGGACAAGCGGTGCCGGAGGCTTCGGCCGGAACCTGACGGTCTCCCACCTGGGCGGCCGGTGCCGCTCCCGGGGCTGCCGGGCACGTGAGTGCCGGTCCGCGCGCACGGAGGGCGGAGGGGCTGGATCCGGCCAGAGGGAAACGCGGGAGAACGCGGGCCCGCCGCTGCCGTGGCCGCCGGCGGGCGCCGCGAGCCCTCGAAGCCCCGGACGTCACCAGAGGACCGGCATGCTCCGCAGGCCGAAGACGATGTCGTTGTGCTTGAACGCGGACTGCGCCAACGGCTCGGCCAGCCGTAGCCCCGGCACGCGGCGCAGCAGTGTGGTCAGCGCGACCTGCAACTCGATCCGGGCCAGCTGCTGGCCGATGCACTGGTGCGGACCGAACCCGAACGCCAGGTGTGTGCGGGGCGGTCGGCGCAGGTCGACGGTGTCCGGGGCCGGGAACACGTCCTCGTCCCGGTTTCCGGACGGGATCGCGGCGACCAGCCAGCTTCCCGCCGCCACCGCGGTACCGCCGACGGTGACGCCCTCCGTGGCGTACCGCAGCAGCCCGAACTGGATCACGGACAGGTAGCGCAGCAGTTCCTCCACGGCCGTGCCGATGGTGTCCGGGGCGGCCCGCAGCGCGGCCACCCGCTCCCGGTCCGCCATCAGCACCAGGGCGCTGAGCGCGATCATGTTGGCCGTCGACTCGTGCCCGGCGACCAGCAGCAGTACGCCGAGCGTAGCCAACTCCCCTACGGTCGGGGGGTGTTCGGTCGCCTCGCCGCGGACGATCAGCCGGCTCAGCAGGTCGTCCTGCGGCTCGGCCCGGCGCCGAACGATCAGCTCGCCGAGGTAGCCCTCCAGCCGTCGGGTGGCCGCGTCGCGAGTGGCCGCGTCGGCCCCGAAGCCGACCAGCACCTCGCTGTCGCGCTGGAAGGACTCGTGGTCGTCGTAGGGCACGCCGAGCAGCTCGCAGATCACCAGCGACGGGATCGGCAGCGCGAAGTCCCGTACCAGGTCAGCGCTCGACCCGGCGAGCATCGCATCGACGTGCCGGTCGGTGATCCGCTGGACGGACGGACGCAGCGCCTCCATCCGTCGCACGGTGAACTCGCCGATCAGCAGCCGTCGCAGCCGTGCGTGCTCTTCCCCGTCCAGCTGGATCATCGAGCCCGGGGCCGGGTCGCGCCGGTCGTAGGAGGGCAGCATGTGCATCGATCCCGCGCCGCGGGAGCTCAGCCGGGGATCCGTGAGCACGCTCCGGATGTCCTCGTAGCGGCTGACCAGCCATGCGTCCATCCCGGCCGGGCAGCGCACCGGTGACACCGGCGCGTGGGCGCGCAGCCGGGCGTAGGTCTCGTCGGGGTCGAGGGGGCGGGAGTCCGGCCGGGTGACCGGGAATTCGGGGAGTCCGGAGAGTTCTGATGCCGGGTCAGGGCTGGGTTTCGTCATGGGTGACGGCTCCAGGATGACGGAGGGAGAGCTCATCGCGCCGACGCGTACGGGGCCGGCCGTCCTCACGGACCGGGGTGGGTCCGGCGCGGCGGCCGCGCGGCCGGCTGAAGCGTCGGACCGCCGGGCGTTCGACCAGTGTGTAGAGGGCCGCCGCGAGGACGAGGCTGATCGCGACGGTGAGCAGGATGTGCACCAGCCGCGTCGACGCGGCGCCGCCCGCCGTCCCGCCCGTGGCGTGCACGCCGTCGATCGGGCCGTACTGGATGACGAGGTAGTGCACGAGGTAGAGGGCGAACGAGATCTCGCCGAGCCACACCATGGTCCGGCCGCTGAAGGGGGTGCGTGCGGTGCGTACGTCGGCGGAGGCGGCGGCCGCGATCAGCAGGGCGAGTGCGGCCGCGGTCGGTCCGGCGCAGAGGCGGAACACGCCGGGCAGGTGGGACTGGACCACCACGCAGGCGATGGTCAGCAGGAACGCCGGCGTCATGCCCAGACGGATCCACTTCCCCGAGATCACGATGCGCGCCATCAGGATGCCGAAGACGAATTCGAGCATCCGGTCAGCCCGCCGAGGGCGTCGAAGTCGGGAATCCAGGGCTCGATCAGCAGCAGCGGCGGGATCGTGTTGATCACCATGATCGGAACGCCCGCAGCGGCCATCAACGCCACGGTGGCCGTGAAGGTCGTCAGGTGATTCGGAAGGATCTTCACCAGGCGTCGGCGCCAGAACAGTCCGGCGGTGTCGTTCGGGTCGGCGACCCAGGTGAGGATGAAGCCGCTGAGCACGAAGAAGAACGCCACCCCGACCGGTCCGAGGGTCGTGATCAGGTACGGCAGACCGGGGTGTATCGATCCGACGATCTGACCGGCCAGGTGGGATACCAGCACGGCGAACGCCGCGATGAACCGCATACCGGTCAGCGACGGCAGGCGGCTCGGACGAGCGGACGGTTCCGGCGTCTGCATCACCGCTTCCCTGTCGATGACGACATCCACGCCACCAGGGCTTCCCGTGTGGAATCCGAGCATGTGCGCAGACTGTTTGGGCCACTATCAAATGGCCCCGCCGGAACGGTCAAGCGGATTTCCTCGATGCACCGCATCGCACCGTGCGGCCCAGCGGATCGGCCCAGCGGATCGGGCAGGCAGGCCGGCCCGGGCCGGCGGACAGGCGACCCGGCACACGTCCCGTCAGAGACGGAGGGCAGGGCCGGGAATTCACCCACGTCAGGCCCCGTATCGGTCGGCGAGTGCGCGGGCGGTCGCGGCCAGCCGGGCACGCAGCTCCGGTGGTTCGAGGACCTCCACGTCGGTGCCCAGTCTCAGGAACTCGTCGTGGGCGTGGCCAAGGGACTCGATGGGCACGGACGCCCTGGTCCAGCCGTCCGCCTCGGTCACCCCCGAATCCGCGACCGCCCGGTCGAACGCGCGGCCGAGCTGCTCGCGGCCCCGGGCGACACCGCGCGGCGACAGTCGCACCGTCGCCTCCGCGGTGTGCAGTCGGGCATGGAAGTCGGCGAGCCGGTCCCGCCAGTGTGCAGCCAGGTCGAAGCTCGCGGGTATCTGGAACTCCTCTTCCAGTTCTCGCAGTTCGAGGATCTGGTCGACCCGGTACGTACGCGGGGTGGCACCGCCCGCGGCAGCGACCAGATACCAGCGGCCGGCCTTGAGGACCAGTCCGTACGGCTCCAGTCGCCGTTCCACCTCGGTGGGCGCCTTCCACCGTCGGTAGCGGACCCACACCCTGCGCCGGTCCCAGAGCGCGGCCGCGACGGCCGCCAGGTGCGGCGTCTCGTCCACGTCCCCGTACCAGCCGGGCGCATCGAGGTGGAAGCGCTCCTGGATCAGCCCGGCCCGCTCGCGGAGCTCCGCCGGTAGGGCGGCCCGCAGCTTGAGCTCGGCGGCCGCCAGGACCTCGCCCAGGCCCAACTCGGCCGCCGGGCCGGGCAGCCCGGCCAGGAACAGGGCCTGCGACTCATCGGCGGTCAGGCCCGTCAGCCGGGTGCGGTACCCGTCGAGCAGCCGGTAGCCGCCGCCGTGACCGGCCTCGCCGAACAGCGGGATCCCGGCGGCGCCGAGCGCTTCGAGGTCCCGGTAGACCGTGCGGACCGACACCTCCAGCTCGTCGGCGAGCTGCCGGGCCGTCATCCTTCCCCGGTTCTGGAGGAGCAGGAGCAGCGAGATCAGTCGGCTGGCGCGCACAGCTGTCAGTATCCACTGACAGGAGGTGTCAGTGGACCGGTTCTAGCCTGCGGCCATGATCGATTCCGACTTCCTCCACGGTTCCCGGGGCATGGCCGTCCGCAGACTCACCGGGGTTCCGGCCGGCGGTGACAGCCGGGCGCAGGAGTTCTCCGTGAACGGCGGACACAGCAGGGCGCTCGACCGGGTCACGGAGCTCAGCCGTGTCCAGTTGCAGGACGCCTCGTGAGCATCGTCGAACTGCGCCAGTACACCCTGCACCAAGGTGCCCGCGACACTCTGATCGACCTCTTCGAGCGGGAGTTCGTGACCGGACAGCAGGCAGTGGGCATCACCGTCGGCGGCCGGTTCCGGGACCTGGACGACCCGGACCGCTTCGTCTGGCTGCGCAGCTTCCCGGACATGGCGTCGCGGGCACGAGCACTGCACGCCTTCTACTACGGGCCGGTCTGGAAGGAGCACCGGGACGCCGCCAACGCGACGATGGTGGACTCGGACGACGTCCTGCTGCTGCGCGGCCCGGGCTTCACCACCCCGGCCGACGCCGGACCGGTCGTCGCGACCATCTGCCACCCCCTGAACCCCGCCGCCTTCGCCGACCACTTCGAGCGGCGTCTGCGCCCGGAACTGGCCGTCCGGACCCCGCCGTTGGCGGTTCACCGCACCGAACACGCGGAGAACGACTTCCCCGCCCTGCCCGTACGGGCCGGCGAGGACGTCCTGGTGTGGTTCACCACGGGCGACACCGCCCCCCTGCCGGACCTCTCGACACACCTGCACTCCGCCCCGCAGCAACTGCACCTCTCGCCCGCGCGGCAACACTCCCGCTGAAGCCTGTCGCAGCGGGCCGTGGGTGGGCAGGCCGACGTCCGGCCTGACCTGCTGCGTCACCCGCCGAGCACGGGGTCGTGCGAGGTGGCGACGGCCTGCACCGCGCTGGTGCGGGCCGTCGCTCCCCGCTTTCGGGCCGGTGGCCGGCGGGAACGGAGCAGTCCGGCTGGAGGACTACGAAGCGGCCGGTGGTTCCACCCGGGCGTGCGTCTCCGGCGGCACCGGGAAGCGCCTCAACAACTCCTCCATCCAGGCGGCCGGATGGGTGGCCTTCGCCGCCCCGCCAGGGAGGGCACGCGCTTTGCGGATGCCCTCGATCAGTGCCTCGACGGCGGCCCGGGTGGTGTACCGGTCGGCGACCCACTGACGGCCCGCCCGCCGCACCTCGTCCTGGCCGGGCAGGTCGAGCAGCTCAAGGGCCTTGTCCGCCAACCGATCCGTTTCGAGCTCCGGGATCCGCCACGCGGACGGCGAGTCGAACAGTTCCGCTCCGCCGCCGGCGGCGTAACCCGTCACCAGGCAGCCGCTGGCCATCGCCTCGGCCGGCGGCAATCCGAAGCCCTCGCCCTCGGGCGCTCCCAACGCGATGAACACCGACGTGTCGGACAGGACGCGAGCGACCTCCTCGTGGGGGACCGCGTGGATGTCGTACAGCTCCACGCCCTCGAACCGCGGGTCGGCGTGCAGCAGACGGCGGAGCAGCGTGGTCTCGATCGGGCGCTTGCGGGACATCCACGCGATGCGCCGAACCCGCTCGGTCGACGCCGGTCGGAACAACTCGGTGTCAATGACGTTCGGCACCAGGTGCGGTTCGAACTCGGGCAGGGCGCGGCGGAACATGTCGACGCCCGCCTTCGAGATCGTCCACAGAGCCGGCCGGTCCGACCATCCCGGATACGGGCCGGGTTCGGGGCAGGTCAGGAAGTTGACGTAGTGCCCCTGCGAGTAGATCACCTTGTGGCCGCCGGGCGCCGGGTCGTGGCCCGGGACCACGCTGACCTCGTGCAGCACCAGCACGTCCTCGGGCCCGAGGTCCAAGGTCATGCCGGACAGCGTCGGCACGTCGTCGTCGAACCACGTGTAACGGAATCCCGGCGTTGGCGTCCAGCGGAACGCCTCGACGCCGACGGCCCGCAGCAGCGAGACCTGCTGGTTCAGCACCCGAATGCCGCCCAGCGGGAACTGGAACTCGAACGACGCGTAGATCACTCGGCCGGTCATCGTGCCTCCCTGAGAAACAACGATCGGTAGGACCAGACCACGGGGGTTACGGGCGTGGGCGGTTGGGCCGGGGAGGCGGCATCGCCTTCCCGGTGCCGTGGAGCAACGTCCGTGCACAGCGGCTGGGCCTGGCCCGTACTCATACGCTCAGGGTGGCAGCAATGCCCCCGCGTGTCACCGGCCCGACGCGGTCGAGGGCCGCCACTCTCGCCTGATCAACCCGGACACCCACGAGTCGGACACCTCGCCGTTCACGACGCAGTCTTCCCGCAACGTCCCTTCACGCACGAATCCGATCTTCTCCAGGACCTGGGCAGATGCCACCTTGCGCGTATCGGTCACGGCCTGCACCCGATTCAGGTCCAGTGCGTCGAATGCCCACTGCAGCACGGCGGTTGCGGTCTCCGCCGCGAAGCCGTGGCCCCACACCGCATCGTCGAGGCAGTAGCCCAACGACGCGCTGCGGTAGTCCGGGTTCCATCCGGTCAGACCGCACCAGCCGACGAAGGCCCCGTCAGAAGCACGGTCGATGGCCACCCGCGCCCCGGTGCCTTCGTCCGCCATCTTCCGGCACATCGCGATGAAGGCGCTCGGCGCGGGCCTGTTCGGTTCACGGCGGGGAGTCCCGATAGCGCATCACATGGGTGCTGCTGTGCAGCGCGAGGAGGGAGTCCGCTTCGGCGTCGGTGAAGGGGCGCAGTCGCAGGCGAGCGGTGTGCAGAACGGGGGTGGCCAAAGTCATGCGCACCATCTTGTGCCCTCTTGGGCAGGCAGAACACCGAATATCCCTCAGTGGGTACTGACGGCCGATAGGCCGAACAGGAGGGCCAGGGCGAGCTGGAGGGTTGCGGACGCCGGGCGCCGCCGCCAGAGGCACAGACCGCCGGTGACCAATGTCGCCGTGAACGCGACGACCAACCGAGGGACAGCAGTACGGGCGCCGCATTGACGTCCGCCGAGGGCCGGACAAAGTCCATGCCCAAGCGCGGCCTGAAGGACGGCCGCGAACAGGACGACATCCAGCGCCAGCAGACACGCCACCACGATCGGCGTGCCGTTCGAGCGATCCGACCGACCAGGCCGTCGAAGCCTCATGCATCCCCCAGGAATTGCGCCGCCGCGATGACCTCCTCGGCGTGACACCGAAGACCGTACAAGCCTCCGGCGACTCGACGCGATCGGCCGGCACCACCCCGCGCCGCCTCAACCCCTGGCCCGGCTCCGCGACTTCTCCTGAACCGGCCACATGAGGGCCGTCCCGGCCGGGGCGCGGGTCAGGTGGTGCGGGCTCGGATGCGAGGCGCGCCCACGAGGTCGTCGAGGGGCACGGCGTGGACCTCGGTGAGCGGCAGCAGCAGTTCCAGGGTGGGCTTGCGGGTGCCGCCCTCCAGGCGGGAGAGGGTGCACCGTGACGCGACCGCGGATAATGGCCGTGGCCGCGGGCCGGCGGCGCCGGCGGCCTCGATCGATGGAGAGGCAGAGGACGGATGACCCTGAAGGAAGGCCGGCGCGTCAGGTTGGCCGAGGATCTCGGGATCGGTGAGGCGGTCGCCGGGGAGCCCGGGGCCGTCGTCGGGTTCCTCTCACTGGGATCCGGGGTGGAGGGCACCGTCGAGCGGGTGGACGGGGAACTCCCGGAGAGCCATGAGGTTCGCGAGTACCAGCGGCTCAAAGCGCTGTTCGAGGACTACGGGCACACCATGCCGGTGGCGAGCCGCGAGCGCCTGGAGGCGGAGATCGCCGCGCTGGAGCCGCAGTGGACCGCGCACCGGGAACGGGGGAACCGGGTGACGGTCCGGGTCCGGCTGGACAACGGCTTCGTCCTCGACGGGGCGGACCAGGACATCCTCACTCCACTGTGAGGGAGGACGTCTCCGGGGCCTTCGTCGGGACGGGCGGCCGCCCGGGTGCTCGTACGCCACGCCAACTGACAAACGATGGACGGGCGTTGCGAACGGTGCGGTGAACGGCGCGAGCCGCACCGTCCATCGTTTGTCTGTCGGCGCGGCGCATCGTTCACCACGGCGCGGGACACCGCCCGCGCCACCCACCGAAGGCACACGGAATCGAGGGAACCATGCGTACCTCCGCACGCTTCGCGGCGCTGGCCGCGGTAAGCGCCATCGGGCTCGGCACCATCGCCACCGGCACCGCCCAGGCCGCCCCGGCCACCGCCCAGGCCACCACCCAGGCGGCCCGGAGCACCACGGTCCACCTGCACAACGGGACCGGCTGCTCGCTCTACCGGACCGGCTACGCTCTGGCCCACGGCATCTGGACGCAGGGCCAGGAGCCGCCGCAGACCCTGGGGAACACCGGCGACGCCACCTTCCAGTCGGAGAGCAACGGGTTCCTGACCGGCACCGAGGGCTGGGCGACGTTCAGCACGTACGGCTGCGAGGAAGGCTGGCGCAACAACAACACCGTCCAGCTGCACTGGGCCAACCCCTACACCGGTTCCAACAGCTACGACGAGAATGGCACCAGCAGCGTCTTCCGCACCACCCGTGAGAGCGGCTCCGGCGACAACGCCGACGTCTACTGGGGCGTGTGGAAGAACTGATCCCGGCCGTCGGGCACCGCCAGGGTCGCGCAAGCGCCGCCAGATAGTCCAGGATCTGTCCGGCCCCCGCCCCCCGGCGCCTGTATCGGGTGATCCGGCGCCTGTACCGCCGCACCGCTCGCCGCACGCCGCCGCATGAAAAGCATGAGAAGACGGTGCCCCGCCACTGGGTGCCGAACGGCCCGGGCCGTTCGGCACCCGCCGGCCGGCACCGCCGGGAAGCGGAGGAACCCGGGAACACCTCCACCACGCGCTCACCGCAGGTGCCGCAGCGACCGCCGAGCGCCGCACCAGCCCCCTCCGGCCCGGTAATTCGATGGCGCGCTGCGCGCCGAACCCCGAGCCTGGTCACCGTGTCAGAACCCAAGCATCGGATCCGCGCCCTCCACACGGCCACCACGGTGACCGTCTACCAGGCGTACCCTCCGGAGATCGGCCTGCCCGCCGCACAGGACGGCCACTTCCCGGCTGCCTGGAAGAGGGACCGAATGACGTGGATCAAACCGTCGTTCCTGTGGATGATGTACCGCTGCGGATGGGCGGGCAAGGAGGGCCAGGAGACCGTCCTCGCGGTCGAGATCACCCGCGAGGGCTTCGAATGGGCCCTGGCGAACGCCTGCCTGGCCCACTACGAACACGGGCTGCACCCCGACCGCGCCACCTGGAAGCGCCAGCTGAAGCGGGCCCCGGCCCGGGTGCAGTGGGATCCCGAACGCGATCTGCACCTACAGCCGCTCCCCCACCGCTCCCTCCAACTCGGCCTCGCCGGCGAGGCCGCCGAGCGCTACGCGGAGCAGTGGATCGTCTCGATCGACGACGTCACCGCACTCGCGCACACGGTCCAGGCCCAGGTGAGGGACGGGGCTCTGGATGCCGCCCGGCAGCTCCTTCCCGTCGAGCGCCCCTATCCGGCGGACGACGCGCTGCTGAACCACCTGTGCGGTTGAGCCGGTCCCGAGCGCTCGGGGCCACGGGCTGCTCGTTCCGTCGCCGTCCACCAGGGCAGCTCGCGACGGTCCGAGACGTGGTGCACCATCAGTTGACACCGGGGCCGGGGTAGCGTTGCCCGGTCCAGCCGCCGGTGGTCAGCCGTCGGCGGCGAGGCGGTTCAGCCACTCCCCCAGCAGATGCTGCTCGGCGCCGCTGAGCGTCGTCTGTTCGGGCAGTGCGGCGCGCAGGGCGCGGGCTGCGCCGGCCGGGCCCGGCTCGTTCACGGCCGGCTGCCGGTTGGTGACGGCGGCGACCATGCACTCCCGAAGGGTGGTCAACAGGGCCGGGTCGCGCCGGTCCCGGGGCAGGGACAGCCAGGTGAGCACGGCGCCGCGCGCCGTGGCGTGGATGATCTGGGCCGCGAGTTCCTCGTCGACGCGGAGCCAGCCGCCGACGGCGAGGCGTCGGATGCGGCCCATCAGGATCTCCATGCCGGCCTTGAAGGCGGCCGAGGTGGTCCCGGTGGGTTCGGTGTACATCAGCGTGTACAGCGCGGGGTTGGCCAGACCGAACTCGACCGCGACGTCCCAGCCGGCTCTCAGGTCCTCGATCGGGTCCCGGGGGTCGGGGTCGACGTGCTTGGTGGCGAGGAACGCGGCGAAACCGTGCTCGGCCACGGCGTCGAGCAGCCCGTCCTTGTCGCCGAACAGCCGGTAGATGGCCGGCGGCTGCAGGCCCGCCGCATCGGCGACCGCGCGGGTGGTGACCGCGTCGCGGCCCCCGCGCGTCAGCAGTCCGATGGCGGCCTCGATGACCCGCTGCCTGGTCTGCTCCCGGCCCGGGGAGGCGGGGGCGGACTCAATGGTGGACGCGGTGGCGGTGGCGCCGTCCCTGTCGCGTGAAGGCGATGGCATGAATCAACGATACCGCACCACTGGTTCCATCGTTATTATCAGTGATACCTTTAAAGTGTTTCCACTGGAACCACCTCGTCGCGACACGGGAGCACATCATGATCATCGTGACCGGAGCCACCGGACAGCTGGGGCGTCAGATCGTCGAGAGGCTGCTGACGCGCGTACCGGCGGCACGCATCGGCGTCAGCGTCCGCGACCCGCAGAAGGCGCAGGACTTCGCCGACCAAGGGGTACGGGTGCGCCAGGGCAACTTCACCGACGCCGCCGGCCTCGCGCACGCCTTCGAGGACGCCGCGCAGGTCCTCGTCGTCTCCGTCGACAAGATGGGCGAGGAGTGCGTCAGGCAGCACCGCACCGCGATCGAAGCGGCCGTCACGGCGGGCGCCCGTCGCATCCTCTACACCAGCCAGATGGGGGCCGGCGCGACGTCGCGCTTCCAGGCCTGCCGCGACCACGCCGCCACCGAGGAGGCCCTGCGCACCTGCGGCGTGCCGTTCACCTCGCTGCGCAACGGCTTCCACGCCACCAGCGCGGCGCACTTCCTCGGCAACGCGGCACAGTCCGGCCGGCTCGCGCTCCCCGCGGACGGGCCGGTCGCCTGGACCGCGCACGCCGACCTCGCGGACGCAGCCGCCGCCATCCTGGCCGACGAAGGCCGCTTCGACGGCCCCACGCCGCCGCTCACGGGCCGACAGGCGCTCACCTTCGACGACATCGCCGCCATCACCACCGAGCTCACCGGCCGCACCGTCACGCGGACCACCGCCCCCGACGACCAGTTCCGCACGCAGCTGACGGGCCAAGGCGTCCCCGCGGAAACCGCCGACCGGTTGCTCGGCATCTTCGCCGCCAGCCGCGCCGGCGAGTTCGCCGCCACCGACCCCACCCTGGCCGACCTGCTCGGCCGCGATCCCGTCACCCTGCGCACGGTGCTGCGCGAGCAGCTGTCCGAAAGCTGATCCACCGAGGGCGCCGGGTGCCGGATGCCGGTGCCCGGTCCTGGCCGCTCGGCGGCGGTCGGGCTTCGGGCCGCCGTCCGCGCCCCGCCTACACCGCCGTCCGGGACCACCTCCCGGACGGCGGCCCGGACGGCAGGGCACCCCGCTCCTGAGGGAGCGCCCCGGGTGTGCCGGCCCAGCGGAGTCGCCCGGTCAGGAGACGCGCTTCAGCTGCCAGGCGTTGTTGTTGAGGCTCGGGTTCGACCAGGCGACGCAGCTGCTGGTGTAGTACGAGCCGGTCTGGACCCAGCCCGCCGGCGGGTAGGTGGTGGAGCAGGCCTGGACCACGGTGCCGACGGGCAGTCCGGTGAGCTGCTTCATCTGCTTGATGTTCGGGCTGAAGCTCTGCGTGCCGCAACTGCTGCTGTAGCCCCAGCTCACGTCGACGTAGCCGGCCGGGGTGAGAACGCTTCCGCACGAGGTCGTGACGTCGCCCGGGGCGGCCTGGGCGGGCGCGGCGGTCAGGGCGAACGTCGCCGCGGCGCCGGCGATGGCCATACAGGTGCGAAGACGGATCATGGGCGAAAGCTCCTTCTGATCACGGGTGGGTGGCCGATCAGGCCGTGGAGCCATTCCTACGGTTTGATCACCGGCTTCGGATAGCGGCTTTCAGGCCTAAAGGCCCCCCGGGCAGGACGGCGTCCGGGCACCGGAACGGCGGCGTGGCAGGGGCGGCGTTGTGGTAAAGGGCGTTGTGGTCGACGCCGTCGGGCGGGACTGCGGGGAGTTGCGGATCCGCTCCGCCGCGGGGGTCCGGACGCTCCGGGCATCGGGATTTCTCCTGCGGTATGCGAACTTGTGCGGTCGTATCCGAACTTGATGCGATTTCCGGCCCTTCACCTGTCACACACACCAGTGAATGCGCCCCGAAACCAGGACGTGGACGACCGGTTGTCGCTCTCCTGGGGGTCCTGTCCGGATCGGGCAGATGTCCGCCGACCAGGAGAGTGGGGATCAGGTGGGGACGAGAAGGAGAAGGAAGGGCGTCGCGCGGGCCGCGGTGCTCGCCGCCGCGCTGTGCGGCGGCGGGGCGCTGACGGCGCCGGCGGCGTTCTCGCAGACGGAGGACGGGACGGTGACGGTCCGGGTGATCCGGGCCGTGGACTCCTCCGGGGTGTGGACGCCCGCGCTGGAGCCGGGGCTGGCGGGCGTGAAGGTGACGCTCACCGGCGAGGCGCGGGCCCACGTCGAGGGCACCACCGGGGCCGACGGGACGGTGACGCTGGCGCCGCCGCGGAGCCGGGAGCACGGCGGCACGTACCGGGTGCAGGTGGTGAATCCGAAGCCGGGCGTGCTGTTCCCGGCGTTCGCCTCGCGGCAGGGGCTGGACGGCGCGCCGAACCAGCTGAGCTCCAACGAGGAGTTCGTCGACCTCTCCGACGGCAAGAACGTCTCGTACACCACCGGGCTGTGGTACCCGGGGGACTACTGCCAGCAGAACGCGCCGCTGGTGACGACCTGCCAGAACACCACCTGGGGAGGCGGCGCGCAGCGCACGCTGGTGTCGTTCCCGTACCGCGCGCGCGGCCAGGACGGCGTGGACGTCAACGTCACGAACCTCGCCACCGACGCGCAGACGGGCACGCTCTACGGCATCGCGTGGAACAAGGCCGACCGGCGGATCTTCTCCTCGGCGGCGGCCAAGCGCACCACGGACTACGGCCCCGGCGGCGCCGGCGGCATCTACGTGACCGACCCGGCGCAGGGGCGGACCACGCTGTTCACCACCGTCCCGGACGCCGGCAGCACGGCGCACGGACCGGGGACGGACGACGCGTTCCTCGTCGCGCCGGGCAAGGAGAGCCTCGGCGGGCTCAAGGTGACGAACGACGGCAGGGACCTGTTCGTCGTCAACCTCAACACCCGCACGCTGTACCGCTACGACGCGACCGCGCCGACGGCCGCGCAGCCGAGGGGCGTCTACCCGGTCCCGGACCCGGGCTGCGCCTCGGCCGGGGACTGGCGGCCGTTCGGCCTGGGCCTCCAGGACGGCGTCGGCTACCTCGGCGGGGTCTGCTCGGGCGAGTCGACGGGCAAGGCCTCGGACCTGCGGGCGGTCGTGCTGCCCTTCGACCTGGCCACCGGCCGGTTCCGCGCGGCCGTGCTGGACCAGCCGCTGGACTACCCGCGCCAGTCGACCGTCGGATCGGGCCCGTGCGACGGCGCGGGCTGGTTCCCGTGGACGAACACCTACCCGACCACGCAGAACGGCCAGACCTGCGCCGGTTTCCGCGCGCAGCCGGAGCCGGAGCTGGGCGAGGTCGGATTCGAGACGGACGGCTCGATGCTGCTGGCCTTCCGCGACCGCATGGCCGACCGGGCGACGGGCCAGTCGGGGTCGGGCGCGGCGGTGGGCGAGGTGCTGTCGGGCGGTGACCTGAACAAGGCCTGCCTGAGCGGCGGCACCTACGTGCTGGACGCCAACACCGGCTGCGGGCTCTCGCCCCGGGGCGCCCGCTTCTTCGACACCAGCCGGATGGGCGTCCACCACAACGCGGCCTACGCCGGGATGGCGCTGTCCAAGGTCGAGAACACCATCGGGACCTCCGGGTTCGACCCCAACAGCACGGCCTTCGGCTACGGCACGTCGTTCGTCCAGCGCGACGGCAGGCAGGACCCGGCGTTCGGCCTGCGGCTCAACCCGGCGAACGTGCCCGCGCCGTTCGGCAAGGGCGCCTCGATGGGGGACCTGGAGGTGCTCTGCGACCAGGCGCCGCTGCAGATCGGTAACCGGGTCTGGTACGACGCCGAGCACAAGGGCATCCAGAAGCCGGGCCAGCGCCCGGTGGAGGGCGCCACCGTCCACCTGTACGACGGGCCGGGGAAGCTCGTCGGCACGGCGCGGACGACGGCGCGCGGCGAGTACTACTTCGACGACTCGAACGTGGACGGCGGGCTCAAGCCGCACACCAAGTACACGATCCGGCTGGACAACCCCGCCGACTTCGCCGAGGGTGGCCCGCTGTACCAGTGGGTGCCCACCCGGCACGACGTCGGCGACAACCCGTTCATCAACTCCAAGGGCGTCGTCCCGCCGGGCGGAACGTACGCCGAGCGGGAACTGACCACCGGCGGGCCGGGCCAGGACGACCACACCTTCGACTTCGGCTTCCGGCCGCAGGAGGGCGCGCTGACGCTGGTCAAGCACGACCAGGACGGCAGGCCGCTGGCCGGGGCGACGTTCCAGCTGTGGCGCTGGAACGGCGGGCCCAGCTGGCCGCAGACCGCCGGCGGGCACCAGGACTCGCCGGTCGGCGATCCCTGCACCACCGGGGCGGACGGCATCTGCCGGATCGTCGTCGGACCGGGGACGTACTACTGGGTGGAGGTGAGCCCGCCCGACGGCTACGCGGCGCCGGCCGTCACGGTCTTCGGGCCGCTGGTGCTCACCTGCGAGACCCTGGACGACGGGATCACGGTGACGGTCGTCAACCGGCTGCTCCCGTCGGCCGGTTCGGGCGCGGCCCCGTCGTCGCCGGATGCGGTCTCGACCCCGACCCCGCCCCCGACACCGAGCCCGTCGTCCTCGGTGGCGGCGGTGGCGTCCTTGTCGCCGCCGTCGCCGCCGTCGTCGCCGAGCGCCTGGCCGTCCCGGCCCGATGAGCGGCCCGGCGGCGCGCTGCCGACCACCGGGGCCGGCAGCGTGCTGCCGCTCGGCGTGACCGGTGCGGCGGCGCTGCTGGGTGCGGGCGGCGTGCTGGTCGTGGTCGCGCGCCGGCGCGGGGCGCGGCACGCGTAGTGGAACCAGGCCGGGCCCGTGGCGAGTTCGACGGCCACGGGCCCGGCCGGGCGGCCCGTACGGCTTCACCCAGGGCAGAACGCCACTCCCTTCCCCTGGTGCCCCGGATCCCTAGGCTGGAGGGGTGAGCACTCATGCGCCGAACGAAGCCCGCGTCATCCCCCTGCGCCCGCACACCTCGTCGCCCGGTTCCGGCGGGGCGACCCGCGCCCCGCAGCGGCCGGCGGGAGCGTCACCGGCGCCCGCGCCCGCGCCCGCGCCGAGGGAACCCCTGTGGCGCGACCTCGTCGGCGACGCGTTGCGCCGCGAACGGCTCGCCCAGGAAAGGACGTTGAAGGACGTGGCGGAGGCGGCCCGGATCTCGATCCCGTACCTGTCGGAGCTGGAGCGCGGGCGCAAGGAGGCCTCCTCCGAGGTCCTCGCGGCCGCCGCCCGGGCCCTCGGGTTCGGCCTCGCCGACCTGCTCTCGCTCGCGCAGGACGAGCTGACCCGGCACACCCGGAGCCAGATGGGCCGGAGCCAGGTGGGCCGGGGCGCGGTGGGCCGAAGCCGGTTGGACCGGAGCCGCACGTCGCCCACGGCGCAGTACGACGGGCTCTGCCTCGCCGCCTGATCGGACCTGCCCCGACCGACGGCCGGTACGACGGTGGCGCGCCCCGCCGTACCGGCCACGCCCGCGCGGAGTCAGCCGAACGCGAGCCGTCGGCTCAGCACCTCGTCGGCGAGCCCGTAGGCGACGGCCTCCTCGGCGGTGAACACCTTGTCCCGGTCCATGTCCGCGCGCAACGTCGCCACGTCGTGGTGCGTGTGCCGGGACAACACCTCCTCCACCTGCGAGCGGGTGCGGACCATCTCCTTCGCCGCGAGGCTGAGGTCGGACACCGTCCCCTGCCGGCCGCCGCTGGCCGGCTGGCCGAGCAGCACCCGCGCGTGCTGGAGCACGAACCGCCGCCCGGGGTCTCCGCCGGCCAGCAGCACCGCCGCCGTCGACGCCGCCTGACCGACGCAGAACGTGGAGATCGGCGCCTGCACGAACGTCATCGTGTCGTAGATCGCCATCAGCGAAGTGAACGATCCACCGGGCGAGTTGAGGTAGATCGAGATCTCGCGTTCCGGGCTCTCCGACTCCAGGTGCAGGAGCTGCGCGATGACCACGTTGGCGACCCCGTCGTCGATCTCGGTGCCGAGGAAGATGATCCGCTCGTTCAGCAGCCGGCTGAAGACGTCATAGGAGCGCTCGCCCTGCGCGGTCCGCTCGATGACGTAGGGAACCGTGTACGACCCCATGTCACAGCCCCATCCGTCGGCGCGACGCGGCCGGGCGGATGTCGGCGACCGACTCCACCACCCGGTCCACGATCCCGTACTCCCTGGCCTGCTCGGCCGTGAACCAGCGGTCCCGGTCGCCGTCCCGCGCGATCGTCTCCTCGCTCTGCCCGGTGTGCTCGGCGGTGATCCGCTCGATGGCCTTCTTGGTGAACTGGAGGTTCTCCGCCTGGATCTCGATGTCGGCGGCGGTGCCGCCGATGCCCGCCGAGGGCTGGTGCATCATGATCCGCGCGTTCGGCAGCGCGAACCGCTTGCCGGGCGCCCCCACGGTGACCAGGAACTGGCCCATGCTGGCGGCGAACCCCATCACCAGCGTCGAGACGTCGTTCGGGATGAGCCGCATGGTGTCGTAGATGGCGAGCCCCGCGGTGACCGACCCGCCGGGGCTGTTGACGTACAGGCTGATGTCGGTGCGCGGGTCCTCCGCCGACAGCAGGAGCAGCTGCGCGCACACCCGGTTGGCCGACACGTCGTCGACCTGGGTGCCGAGGAGGACGATCCGCTGGGCGAGCAGCTGCGCCGCGAGGTGGTCGTCGAAGCGGCTGGGCGGCGTGCCGCCCTCCTCCGCGCGGGGCGCGAGCGTGGTGAGGGGAGTCATCCGGTCTCCTTGTCGAGATGCCGAGGTGTCGAGGTGTCGAGGTGTCGAAGTGTCGAGTCGAGGTGTTGAGGCGGGCTTGCCCTCGACTCCACTCTTGACCCCGGGAGACCTCCGGATGCGTTTTCTCTGCCCGCCGCAGATTCGCCACGGGCAGAGGCGACGGCCCGGGCCCGGCGGCGCACGGCCCGGCGGCCGGCCGGGAGAGCCCCCGACCGGCCGCCGGGCGGGACGGTCAGAGCGGCAGGCCCTGCCAGCCGCCGAAGGTGGTGGGCGTCGTGCCCGCGCGGTAGTAGACGCGGCCGTCCGAACCGATCGCGAACACGTGGAGGACGCCGCCGCCGTCGACGAGTGCGGCCGGGTAGTCGAGGACGGTGCCGCCGAGGTCCTGCCAGGTGCCGTAGCCGGAGTTCGGGGCGGTCTGGGCGGTGGTGCTCACGCCGCCGCCGCGGTTGCGCTCGAACAGGACGACCCGTCCGCCGACGGTGGCCGCCGCCGGCTCGCCCACTCCCCCGTCTCCGCCGAGGGGGGCCGGGGACTGGCTCCACTCGCCGCCAGGCCGGGTCTGGTAGCTGACCAGCATCGCGCCGGTGCCGGCCTCGCGGTAGGCGAGTTCGATGCGGCCGTCCTGGTCGAGCGCGGCCTTGGGCGGGCTGGCCGGCCGGGCGCCCGGGATCGGGCCCGGGCCGCCGAAGGCTCCGTTCGGGGCGCCCTGCCACCAGCCGAGGATTCCGGTGCGGGTGCTGGCGAACACCTCGATCGCCCCGACGCCGTTGCGGATCGCGGTGACCGGGTCCTGGAGGTCGGTGCCGCCCAGGTCCGTCCACGTGCCCGTCCACACCCCGCCCGGGGTGGTCTGCCAGATGCTGCTGAGACCGCCCCCGCCGTTCTTGACGAACAGTTCCAGCCGCCCGTCCTGGTTGCCGGCCACCACGGGCACGCCGACCTGGTCCTCGTTGCCGAGTCCGGTGTTGGGGTTGCCGTGGTCGGCCCAGCTGTTCCACCACCAGCCGTTGGGCGCACCCTGGGGCAGGGAGATGATGTGGTGATCGGTCAGGCGGCGGGCGAAGACCTCCAGCCGGCCGTCGGCGTTGGTCCCGACCGCGATGCCCGGCGCCAGTCGCCCGCCCGGGTCGGCCATCCGCACCGGACCGCCCCAACTGCCGTCCGCCTGGCGCCAGTAGGTGTAGAGGACGCCGGCCCGGACGACGAAGACCTGAGGCCGGCCGTCCTGGTTCAGCCCGGCCCAGGATGTGCCCCGCGACCAGCGGTAGTACATCCGGGAGAACCAGGCGTCGGAGTAGTTCCCCGAGTGGTCGTGGCTGGCGTACTCGGAGACGAACACGCCCTTGGCGCCGGTCGTCGCCGGGTCGAGGTTCACCGGGGAGTCGCTGATGTTGTAGTCCCGGTAGTTCACCTGGATCAGCGGGCCGCCGTACAGCAGGGCCGCCTGGCCGGCGAACTTCGCGGCGGAGACGTGGTCCGAGTGGTCGCCCGAGTAGCGGCTGTCCGGGAGTTCGTCCTGGGCCCGGAGCACGGTCGGCTGGTACGTCACCATCAGCTGCCGCAGCACCTCGACGACGTCCGCCGCCGTGTAGGTCGACGGCCCGGACAGCGGGCTGCCGACCGGGACGACCGTGGTGTCGGTGCCGCCGGCCAGGACTGCGCCGAGCCCGGCGTCGTGCAGGTTGAGGAAGATCAGGTGCACCGGGCGGCCCTTGAGGACGTACCGTTCGACCTGCTTGCCCGCGACCGTCCACGCCTCGGCCGTCCAGTGCCCGACCTCGTCGGTCGCCGGGTCGGTGTCGCCGACCCCGGTCATCCGGGAGTAGGCGTTGATGGCGCCCATCTGCCGGTTCCAGGTGCGCAGCGGCTCGCCGGCCGTGTCCCAGCAGGACGTGGCGCACGGGTCGCCGGTCGCGTTGCCCGCGGTGACGAACACCGTGACGGACGGGGTGCCGATGGCGAGCGCGTTGGACAGGTCCGGGTTCATGAACAGGATGTCGTCGTCCTCGTGCGCGACGACCTGCATGAACAGCGGCCCGGAGGGGGCGGCCGGGGCCGCCCCCACGGCCGCGGCCGCGCGGGTCGCGGTCCCCTTGGCCAGGACGGGCGCGGCGAGGGCGGTGAGCGCGACGGAGGTGAGGAGTTGCCGTCGTCCGATTGCCATGTGATTCCCCCCAATTCGAGATCGGCATGTGATCACGCCAGGACGAGGCTAGCGCATATCGGGAAGGCAATACCCTGGACCGCATCGCGCAAATTGCCATCGGGGGAAGTCAATTGACGCATCATCAAATTACTTCAACCGCTCCCCGCCCATCGGGCCTCTTTCCGGACGATCCCGTTCCTTTCGGAGATGGAATCGGCCCAGCGAGCGATAAGACGACAAGCCGAGTCCAACCCGTGCGGCCGGGTGGGGCAGGAGGCCGGTCGCGCGAGGTGACGGTGTGTCGGCAGATCCCGCCGGTCGATCCTCCCGAGCACCCGGCGGCGCCCCGCGGCGGTCAGCCGAGCGAGTCCACCAGTTCGGCGATCGCCGTCAGCGGCTGGTGGGCCGCGAGTTCGGCGGCCAGGTCGGCGGCGTTGGCGCGGTAGGCCGGGTCGGCCAGGACCAGGTCGACGGCCTCGCGCAGCTCCGGCTCGCCCGGGCGCCCGGTGCGCAGGTCGATGCCCACACCGCGCCAGGCCACCCGGGCGGCCACCTCGGGCTTGTCCTCGCTGCCGCCCGCGACCACCAGCGGCACCCCGAAGGCCAGCGCGGTGTGGACACCGCCGTAGCCGCCGTTGCTGATCAACACGTCGGCGTGCGGCAGGAGCCGGTCGAACGGCAGGTAGCCGGCGGCCCGCACGTTGTCCGGCAGGCCGCCGAGCGCCTGCGCCAGCAGCTCGGGCCCGTCCGGGCGGACCGTGGCCGCGACCACCAGCAGGTCGGGGCGGTCGGCCAGCGCCCGCACCGCGGGGACCAGCAGCTCGGTCAGGTCGTCATTGGCCAGGGTGCCCTGGGTGACCACCACGACCGGGCGGTCGGAGGCCAACTCCGGCCACCACTGCGGCAGTTCCACCTCGCTCCGGTTCTGCGGCGCCAGCGCGCCGATGTAGCGCAGCGAGGCCGGCGCGTCGCTGCGCGGGTACTCGAACCCCGGGACGGTCAGCTGCAGGTAGTGGTCGGGCCCGGTGACGGCGGCGTTCACCCGTGGCCCCGGCGGCAGTTCGGCCCCGACCCCGGCGAAGACCTCGGCCGCGTACTGCCGCAGCGGCTCACCGCGCAGCGCCGCCTCGGCGTTCAACTCCCGGTTGCGGGCCAGCCCTTCCGGTCCCGCCTGGGGCGCCAGCGCAAGCCCGAAGGGCGCGGTGTCGACACTCTGCAGCATCGGCGGGGACACCCCGATGCCCACCACGGCCGGCCGCTCGCCGCGCGGATGGGCCAGCGCCAGAGCCACCGCTCCGTGGAAGAAGCAGTCACCGAGCACGACCGTGGCCGGGAACTCCGCCAGCAACGCGCGCAGCGCCCGGTACTGCACGGGCACCGGGTCGATGAAGATGTTCCGGGCGTCGAAGGCCAACCGCTGGGGCCCGGGCGGCAGTTCGGCCCGCCCCGGGAAGGAGTCGTTGATCCGGCGGTCGTCGAAATCCGCCTCCGGCGGCAGGGCGACGAAGCGCGCCCCGGTCTCCTCGGCGGCCCCGGCGAACCGCGCCCCGCCGAGGAAGACCACCTCGTGCCCGCGCGCCACCAGGTCGGCGGTGATCGCCAGCATCGGCGCGGTGTGCCCGTGCGCGGGCATGGCGGCAGTGATGATCCTGGACATGTGAAACCCCCCATAGTCGTTCGTCGGCCGGTCCGTACGCACCCCGTGGTCGCCCCCGCGCACCCGGCCCACAGCGCAGGCTAACCCACCACGCCGCGTCCGCCCGGCACCGACACCGGCGGCGGGACGGCGGGGCGGCGGGGCGGCGGGGCCAGGCGGGACGGGCGGGGGTACCCGTCCCGCCGGCTCGTCAGGCAGTCAGGCAGTCAGGCAGTCAGGTCCTCAGCTGGTCAGCTCCTCAGCTCGTCAGCCACGGTCGTCAGGAGACCACGTCAGCCGGGCAGAGCCGCTGGGTGCCCGGGCGTCCACGCACGGTGGCGTCCACGCAGCCGCCCGGCAGGCCGTCGTGGACGGTGGTGCCGAAGTTGGCGGTGACGGTCAGCGTGCCGTCGCCGAAGACGGTCCGCTGCACCAGGTGGTCGCCGGTCAGCCAGCGGAAGGAGGTCAGCTGCTGGGCGCCGGCCGCCTGGTGCAGCGGCGCGAAGTACTGCTGCAGGGCGGCCAGTTCCCGAAGGTTCTGCCCGTCGTGCGGGTCCTTGTCGCTGAGCACGAAGTTGAGCGGGGTGTTGTCGAGCATCGCCAGCAGCGCACGCGTGGTCTTCTGCTCCGGCAGCTTGCTGAAGGGCAGTTCCCAGCGTTCGACGTTGACCAGCGAACCGTGCAGCGCCGTCTCGTACAGCGGCACCCGGTACCGCGGGTCGTACATCGCCTTCAGGGCGGCGGCCACCCGGGCCTGGTGCTCGGGCTTGAAGTCCGTGGTGCGCACCGGCTTGAAGAAGGTGGCGGCGGCCTGTTCCGGGGCGTAGCCGCCCCAGGCGCCGTCGTCCTTGGGGTCCTGCGGCCCGTTGTCGAAGTGCCCGGACTCCATCGCCCACAGCCGCCCGTCCACCGGGGTGCCCGAGCCGTGGTCGAAGGCCAGCACCTGGTTGGCCCAGGAGCCGGCGGACTCCGAGCCCAGGACCAGCGGGGCGGGCCGGCCCGTGGACGCGTCGTACGAGCCGTCCGTCAGGCGCCGCATCCGGGCGAGCCGGTTGGCGCGGTCCTCGTCCATGGTCATCGCGTGGCCGGGGTCGAAGTCCTGGAAGAGCTCGCCCGCCGCGTCCACGTCGAGGAAGTAGCTGTCGGCCCCGTTGGCGACCAGCGAGCGGGTGCGGTCCGCGAGGTAGTGCTGCTGCGGCTCGGCCTGCTCGAACGCCTGCGAGCTGAGGTAGCAGCCCTTCTTGTGGAAGCCGGGTTGCGGTGTTCCGTCGGCCCTGAGGACGCAGAACCGGGGGTAGACGTCGTCCGGCCAGACGGAGTTGGGGGACGAGTCGTCCGTCTTCTGCTGGCCGTTGGCGAAGGAGTCGTACGGCCCGACCAGGTAGCCGGCGGCCTCGGCGGCCTTGACGTCCTCGCCCGTCATCGGCGAGTCGTCGGAGTCGTAGCCGAGCCAGAGCCGGGAGACGCCCAGTTCCTTGAGCCGGTCGAGGTAGGCGGGCCGGCGGGCGCCGCCCCAGGCGTAGGCGTGGAAGGCCCCGAGCAGCTTCGCGGTCTGCGGGTTCTGCTTGATCTTCTCGCTCAGGCTGCCCAACTGCCCGTGCTCCGAAAGCCAGTTGCGGTAGTCCACGGCCGGGGCCACCGGGGAGCCGTCGGTGAGGGAGAAGGCCACGGTGTACGCGCCGGTGCCGTTCCCGGCGGAGAATCCGTGCTCGGCCGTGGCCCGCAGCCGCCCGTCCTGGGAGGCGAACGTCAGCGACGTGCCGATGTCGGTGGGGACGATGTAGCTGACGCCGGCCCGGCCGGAGCGGAGCGTGTAGCCCCACATCGGCATGGACAGCTGCGAGCTCAGCTCCTGCTCCTCGCCGACCAGCGCCCCGTCGGAGGAGTTCCAGAACGGGTCGTCGACGGGAACGGACAGCCCCTCGCCGCGCGGGAGCTGGACCTCGGCGGCGGCCGGATCGGTGGCGGTCACCGGCCACCGCACCGAGGTGTCGCCGCCGCTCCCGGTGAGGGCGGTCCCGGTGAGGGTGACCAGCAACCGGCCGTGATCGGCGCGGACTTCGGCCCGCAGGCCCTTCTCCGGATACGACCAGGCGGCGCCGCTCGCCGTCCTGACCGGGGCGCTCGCCCTGCCCAGCCCCTGGGCGGCCGGAGCGGACAGCAGGACCACCCGCCCGTCCTCGGTCCGGGCCTCGGCCCGCAGCGTGGCCGCGTCGATGGTGGCGGTGCCGCCGCGCACCGGCACGTCGACGCGCCCGTCATGGACCCGCACCCGCATCGGCGAGGCGGAGCTGCCGGTGGCGCTCGCCACGGTTGCGGACACCAGCGCGGTGGCCATGGCGAGGACGAGAACGGCGCGCGGAACGTGTCGGCGGGCGGGGCCCGCAAGGGATGACGTATGAGTACCGGTGTGCATGACACAGTGATACGGAGGACTCCTAAGAAGTCCTTAAGAACCGACCATTGACCACCGGTCATGCTGACGCGGCACCCGAGCTTGAACCTGCCGGTCCTGCGGTCCGGCAGAGCGCTCGGTGGGGCGAGGGACGGCCGTCAACGCCTCCGCAGATCGAGCGAGACGACGGTCAGCCGACGCAGTTCCTCCGGGGCGTCCGGGTGCCTCCCGTCGGTGACCTCCGAAAGGGTGCCGAACGAACCGGGGTAGACCATGACAGAAAGGCCTTCCTGGACAAGACACGCGAATATTGCGGACTCCTCCAGAAAGTACTGTGCGGACATTTCGACCCGCCTCTCCAGGTCGGCCTCGGCAAGTTGGCCGGAATTCCTGGTGTGGAAGCTCCGCCCGAACGCGTCCACGGACTCCCGGAAGTTCCGGTCGGCCCGGTGGTAGTCGGTGAGGCTTCGATGGTGCTTTGCGTAGGAATCCCACCGCTGTACTTCGGAGCAGCGCAGGAACGTGAATTCGGTCTGCTCGCGTTCGGCCGCGAACAGGGCCCGGGTGTCGGCGATGAAGCGGTCGCCCAGGGCCAGCGCCCGGGAGAGCTCCTCGTCCTCCGGCAGGCCCCGGGTGGACGCCAGGGTGATCCGGTGGATGCTGTCCCCGACCAGCACCGTGCAGCGGGGGAACCGCCTGGCTATCCAGCGGAGCATCGCGGCGATCTTGCCCGGAGCGAAATTGCCGTTCTCCAGACTGACGCCGAGGAAGCACTGCCCCTGATCCGCCAGTCCGGTCCGCCGGGCCGGAGGGGAGACTGAGTCAACACTCGCCTTGTAGAAGGTTTTCGGTTGATTCTCGGAAATTCCTGATATGCCGACAGGAGTCTGTTCGTAAGGAGGCATGCGAAAACCCCTCCGGGCCATCGAACGAGTGAGCGACGATCGGTACGGGGTCGACGTTAGATTTCGTCTGACTGATCGTCAAATTGCTTCAACTCACCTACGAAACAGGGGCAGTGGGGCATGGGCGTGACAGAGGCCCTGACCTTGACAGACAGCCGATGACAACGGGGACGACCGTCGCGGGGGAGCCGGCGGCCCGTCAGCGCGCGGCTTGTCCGAGGCCGTCGAGGATTCGGCAAACTGGCACTCGCCCTGCCCGACGAATGATGTCCACGGCCGCCGCCGACAGCGCACCACCCACCGGCAGCCCCTGGGAGCTCCGATCCTTCGGCTCTGCGCGGCACGACACGGGTTGATCCAACTTCGGGGCTCTGGGTGTCAGTTCGCGGTTTCGGCGAAATGCTCAGACGGTCCTCAAATCCGACCGGAAGGTCTTGCCCCGCCGCGTCGGATGAGTGACGGTATGTACCGGCTTCGTTTACAGAACGCAACCTGAGTCGCCCGGATGGCGGCGTGTCGTGGGGGAGATCAGCGTGGCCGAAGACGCCGACTACATCATTTCGCCGCCGACGGGCCCGGGCGGTGGTGGCCCGGCAGGCGCTGGGGCCCGTCCTGCTGGGCCGCCTTCGGCATCCGGCGCGGCGCCGTCGCCGTCGCCGTCGCCGTCGCCGCAGTCGCAGTCGCAGTCGCCGGTTCCGCAGCACGCGCCGACGGCAGGCCCGGGCAGGCCCCGGCTCGCTCGGGTACCGCGCCACTGGCAGCTGATCGTGGCCGCGGTCGTGCCCTGCCTCGTCCTGGCCGGCGTCGGGTGGTGGCTCTGGCCGCAGCAGCCGACGAGCCTGCCGCCGCACGTGGCCGCGGGTACGGTCCAAGCGGACCTCGTGAGCCCTGACAGCGTCAGTCGGCTGGCCGGGACGACGCTGGTCGCCGGCCCGCAGTCGAACCGTCCGCACGCCCCGCTCGCCGTGTCGCCGTCGGAATGCGCCGTCGCGGCGGGACCGACGACCCAGTCGGTCTACGGACAGGCGTGGACCGCGTTCCTGTCGGCGACCTACCAGGACGCGGGGGCCACGGGTGCCTACACCGTGAACCAGGTCATCGGCGTGTTCCCGGACAGCGAGAAGACCGGCGCGGCCTTCCAGGCGCTCACCGACGGTCTCACCAAGTGCCCGTCCTCGACGGTCACCGACCAGGCAGGTCGTACCGCGAAGTGGGCCTACACGGCCCACCCTCCCACCGAGGTCGCCGTGGCGTGGACGGCGGCGCAGGACGGCGCACAGGACGGCGGCGCGCAGTGGGCCTGCCACCACCAGGCGCGGGTGAAGGGCACGAGTCTGGTCCAGGTCGCCGTCTGCCAGGCGGGCGACGGCCAGCCGACCACCGCGAAGCTCGCCGACGAGCTCACCGAGAAGGTGAGCGGATGACCGCGTCCCCGTACGGCCCGGCCGCTCGCGGCCGGCGAACCGTACGGACGACTGTGCGGATGACCGTACGGACGACCGTACGGCGATTCGTTCTCCTGGCGCTGGCGGCCGTGCTGGTGCCGGTCGTCGGCGCGGGAGCGCCCGCGTTCGCGGCCACCGGCGCTGCGGCCGTCCTGGCCCAGTCGGGCGGCGTCGCCCTCCTGGTCCCGTCCGGGGACGTCGCGGCCGCCTCGGCGCAGCTCATCCGGGAGGTCGAGGACTTCAACCGGCAGGAGGCGGAGATCGCGCAGCAGGAGAAGGCCGTGGTCGCCGAGGCGGAACAGATCACCAAGGATGCCGCAGCCCTGCGCAACGACACCGCGGCGTTCGAGAGCAAGGCCGCCGCCGCGAAGCAGAAGGCCGGCAGCTTCGGGACGCGCGCGGCGGCCCTGGCCTCCAGGATCGATGCCCACAACAACAAGCCGCACACCTTCGAACTGCCCGCGCAGGCCGCCGCGTCCAGCGCGTACGACGCCGAGGCGAGCGAACTGAGGACCGAACAGGCGCAGCTCCAGGCCGAGAAGGGCAGCCTGGAGAACGAGCAGTCCCAGCTCGGGCAGGAGGAGTCCAAGCTCAGTTCCAGGCAGTCCCAGCTCAGCGCCGCCGCCAAGGCCCAGGAGGCGAAGGCCAAGGAGCTCCAGGCCAAGGAGCAGCAGCTCCAGCCCCGGGCCCAGCAGTTGCTCCAGCAGATGGCCCAGGCCACCCAGAGCCTCGCCGACAATCCACCGGACCCGGCGGCGGCGATGGACCAGGGCGGTGACGCGGCCGCCCCTCCACAGCACCGCGCTCACGCCCCGTCCCAGAGCCAGAACCGGAGCCAGAACCAGGGTCAGAGTCAGAGCCAGTCCCAGAGCCGGAGGCGGGGGGTCGACACCGTCGACACGGCCGACGCCGCCGGCACCGCCGACAGCCCGTACCAGCAGCCGCGAACCTCCGCCCTGAAGGCCTACGCGAAACAGGCCGGCACCACCGTCGACATGCGCCCGGGCACGGCGTACCTGCTGCCCGAGGCCGTCGGGCAGCTTCCCGCCGCACAGGCGGCGCAGCTCGGCAGCCCGTCCATCGCCTACGACGGGCTGGTCCGCAAGCCCGACGGGAACTACACGGCCCTCCAGGTGCAGATGCCGGGGGCTGCCGCGGCCCCCGCCCTGGAGGTCTTCAGAACCGCCATGGACCGCCGGGGCCGGCTCGTCGCGTACAAGGCCGGCGTGAAACTCGTCATCGACGAGATCAAGACCGTCCAGCCGGCGCCGGAGCCCCCGGAGACCGGCCCCGGGAGCCCGTCGCCCTCTCCTTCCGGCAAGGCCGCCTGCCTGACCCAACCCCGGGGCAGGCCGAGCGGCAGCGGATGGATCCTCAACACCGAGCAGCCCGTGCCCAGTCGCAACCGGACCGCGGGCCCGAGCCCCTCCGGCTCCCGGGCCCCCGCGCCGGCCACCAGGGCCGGCAAGGCGGAGGCCTGCCTGACGAACCCCCTGGTCAAGGGGGACGAGGCCGGCGGCGACATCACGGGCTGGGAGGACGCGAACGCGCAATCCCCCGGCGGCGGCCTCGCCCGCTGCCACCTGATCGCCAACGTCCTCGGGGGAAGGGGCAGTCACAAGGAGGACTGGATCAACCTCGTCCCGTGCTACCAGCTCGGGATGAACATCAAGGGGATCAGCATGAGGATGTTCGAGGCCAGGGTCCAGAAGGAGGTGAACGCGCTGTCCGCGGACGGGGACGCCGCCGTGTACTACGTGGTGACGCCCCTCTACCGGGACGACGGCAGCACGATCCCGTGGGGCGCGAGCATGAGCGCCACGGTTCAGCTGCCCGATGGCGCGTCATGGCCCGTCTTCAACGAGCAGACCCTCCTGAACGTCCCCGGGGACGGCGGGCCCAGTCTGGGGAACTGAGACCGGGAGACCGGGACAGGGGAACCGAGACCGGTACGGCTGGGAGGCCGGAATGACCCGCACCACCCCGCCGAGGCCGGATGACATCGTGGCGGCCTTCCCACGGCTGGCCCCGCTGGCCCGGACGGCGACCCGGCTGCACCCGCGGCCCGGATCGCCGTCCCCGCGGGAGAGCTCGGTCGGAGGTCCGCTGCTGTGGCCCGCCGCCGAGCCGTGGCCGCACTGCGAGGGCACGCACCGGGTGCCGGCCGTGCTGCCGGCGACCTCCCCGGCGGATGTCCGGCTGTTGCGCGAGATCCGGGCGGCCGCCCGGTCCCGGCCACCGGGCGCCCGCGCCTACACCCCGCAGGAGCGCGCCGTGCTGGCTCGGGCCGGCGCCGGCCGCCAGTGCCCGCCGTGGCCGGTCGCGATGCTGGCCGTGGCCCAGCTGTACGTCCGCGAGGTGCCCGACCTGCGTCCGCCCGAAGGCGCGGACCTGCTCCAGGTGCTGTGGTGCCCCTTCGACCACCCCTTCGACCACCCCTTCGACCGCCCCTGGGGGAACATGCCGAGGACCGAGCTGTTCTGGCGGTCCGCCACCGCGGTCGGCGAGGTCCTCACCGCGCCTCCGCAGCCGCCCGCGATCCAGTACGAGGACTACCTGCCGCAGCCGTGCCTGGTCTCCCCCGAGCAGGTCACCGAGTACCCGCTGGCGGTGGAGCTCGACCCGGACCTGCGCGCGCAGGTCCGGGCGTGGAGCGCGCGGCGGAAGACCGGCGCGGAGCCGGACAGCGCCTACGACGGGGCGGAGGACGGCTACTACGACCGGGAGTTGTCCGTCGCCCCCGGTTGGAAGGCCGGCGGCTGGGCTCCCTGGAGCTTCACCGATCCCGCTCCGCAGTACTGCCGCGCCTGCGGCTGCCGGATGGACCCGATGCTGACCATCGCCACGAAGGAGCACCGCGCAGACGTCCACAGCTGGATCCCGTACGAGGACCGGGCCGCCGCGAACCGGGACGCCGTCCACCCCGATCCGGCGGCACCGACCATGATCACCGTCGGCGACGGGTACAACCAGCAGATCTACGCGTGCCCGGCGGCCCCGGACCACCCGCACGCCGCACTGCTGCAGTAGCCGGCCGGAGCCGCCGCGCTGCGCCCGGGCCGACGCCCCGCGACCCGAACGGAGTATGCCGCGCCCGGAAACTCGGCAGCGCCCGCCGCAGGCGACGGGCAGCGGGAACGGCCGCGCCGGTGCGTGGACGTCGAGCGGCTGGTGGGGCGGTCGCGGACGCGGATCGGCAGAATCGAGGCGTGGGGGCGGCCCCGGCTGCGCCGCAGGCGGCTACGTGAGAGGACCATGCCATGCCCGACTTCCACCCGAAGCACGATCATCTGATCGTCAAGCCGATCGGGGTTCCGACCCCGCAGGACCCGGAGACGTGGACGGGCGAGGTGGTGGCGGTGGGGCCCGGCCGACAGCTGGGGAGCGGCAAGCCGCACCCGGTGGACGTCAAGGTCGGCGAGAAGATCCTCTTCAACAGGCTCTCCGGTTCGGAGATCCGGGTGGAGGGCGAGGAGTACGTCGAGCTTCCCGAGGACGAGATCCTCGCGCTCTCCGCCGAGTAGTCCCGACAGCCCCGACAGCCCCGAGTCGCTGTACCACCGTGCCCCCGAGACCCCCTTGGAGATTCCCGCCATGACCGAGCAGGCACCGGCCCGGATCGGCGTCACCGGATTGGCCGTGATGGGCCGCAACCTGGCCAGGAACTTCGCCCGCCACGGCTATCGGGTGGCCGTGCACAACCGCACGCTGGCGCGGACCACGGCGCTGCTGGAGGAGTTCGGGCACGAGGGCGAGTTCGTGGCCGCCGAGACCACGGAGAAGTTCGTCGCGGCCCTGGAACGCCCCCGCCTGATCGTGATCATGGTCAAGGCCGGGGCGCCGACCGACGCGGTCATCGACGAGCTGGTGCCGCTGCTCGACGAGGGCGACGTGGTGGTGGACGGCGGGAACGCGCACTTCCTCGACACCAGGAGGCGGGAGGCGGCCCTGCGCCAACGCGGCCTGCACTTCGTGGGCAGCGGCATCTCCGGCGGCGAGCAGGGCGCCCTGGAGGGGCCGAGCATCATGCCCGGCGGCACCCCGGAGGCCTACCGGGTCCTGGGACCGCTGCTGGAGGACATCGCGGCCAAGGTCGACGGCAAGCCCTGCTGCACCCACGTCGGACCGGACGGCGCCGGCCACTTCGTCAAGATGGTCCACAACGGCATCGAGTACGCCGACATGCAGCTCATCGCCGAGGCGTACGACCTGCTGCGGCACGGCGCCGGACTGCAACCCGACGCGATCGCCGAGGTCTTCCGGACCTGGAACGGCGGGCGCCTGGAGTCCTACCTGATCGAGATCACCGCCGAGATCCTCGCCCACACCGATGCGGCGACCGGGAAGCCCTTCGTCGACATCGTGCTGGACCAGGCCGAGCAGAAGGGCACCGGCCGCTGGACGGTGCAGAGCGCGCTGGAGCTCGGCGTGCCCGTCAGCGGGATCGCCGAGGCGGTCTTCGCCCGGGCGCTGTCCGGCAGCGTGCCGCTCCGGCAGGCCGGCCGGGGGCTGCCCGGCCCCACCGAGACCTGGCTCGACAGCGCGGCGGCGGACCGGTTCGCGGAGGACGTCGAGCAGGCGCTGTACGCCTCCAAGATGGTGGCCTACGCCCAGGGCTTCAACCAGATCCAGGCCGGCAGCGCGGAGTACTCCTGGCAGATCGACCCCGGTGAGATGGCCGCGATCTGGCGCGGCGGCTGCATCATCAGGGCCCGGTTCCTGGACCGGATCAGGGCCGCGTACGAGGCCGACCGGGAGCGTCCCACGCTGCTGACCGACGCGCACTTCCGGGAGGCGCTCGGCTCCGCGCAGTCGGCCTGGCGGCGGGTCGTCTCGACGGCGGCCCAACTGGGGGTGCCCGCCCCCGGCTTCGCGACCGCGCTCGCCTACTACGACGGCCTGCGGGCGGAGCGCCTCCCGGCCGCACTCGTGCAGGGACAGCGGGACTTCTTCGGCGCGCACACCTACCACCGTGTCGACCGGGAGGGGACCTTCCACACCCGTTGGGAGCTGGAGAGACGCCCGGAGGAACAGCGCTGAGACACCTGAGACACCCGCAACCACCGTGCGGGAGCGACATACGGACAGACCGGCGCCACAGAAGGTGATTCCGCGGTCACCATGGGTAGGAGCGTGGCGCAAACCCCTACCTCCAGGAGACCCGCATGGCCCAGCAGGCCGACCTCATCCTCCACGGCGGCGAGATCGTCACCGTCGCCGAGAGCACCGGAAGCACCGCGAGCAGCGAAAGTGACGCCCGGCGCCCCGAGGCCGAGGCCGTGGCCGTGGCCGTGGCCGTGGCCGTGGCCGTGGCCGTGGCCGTCAAGGACGGCACGATCGTCTTCGTCGGCCCCCGGCAGGAGGCGCTGGACCAGTGGCGCGGCCCGCACACCGTCGTACGGGACCTCGAGGGCCGCGCCCTGCTGCCCGGCTTCGTCGACGCGCACGGGCACCTCGGCGGCATCGGCCTCCAGGCCACCATCGCCAACCTGCTGGCCGCGCCGGACGGCGACGTCACCGGGCTCGACTCGCTGAAGGACAAGCTGCGCGACTGGGCCGGGAGCACGGTGGGCGCGGACTCCGAGTGGATCGTCGGGTTCGGGTACGACGACGCGATGCTCGCCGAGGGCCGCCACCCCACCCGCGACGACCTCGACGAGGTGTCCACGGACCGCCCGGTGCTCGCCATCCACCAGTCCTTCCACCTCGGCGCGGTGAACAGCCTCGGCCTGGAACGGCTCGGCTACTCGGCCGCCACGCCCGACCCCGAGGGCGGGGTGATCCGGCGGCGCGAACTCGCCGTCCCGCCCGCGCACGGCGAGCCCGACGGGGTCCTGGAGGAGAAGGCGTTCACCCCGGCTTCGGACCTGGCGCTCGCGGGGCTGCCGGAACGGGCACAGCTGATGCTGTTCATCACCGGCGCCGCCACGGCGGCGAGCTTCGGCTTCACCACCGTCCAGGAGGGCGGCACCACCCTCGCCAACCTCAAGGCGCTGCGGGACACGGCCGCCGCCGTGCCGTTCGCGGTCGACGTGGTCGCGTACGTGAAGGCCGGCGAGGCGACCTCCTCCGCACTGGACGACCCGATCGGGGTGAGCGACGAGTACGTGGACGGCGTCCGCGCGGCCGGGGTGAAGCTGGTGCTGGACGGCTCGCCGCAGGGCCGCACGGCGTGGCTCACCGCGCCGTACCTGACGCCGCCGGCCGGTCAGCCCGAGGACTACTGCGGGTACCCGGCGGAGCGGGACGACGCGGTGGTGGCCAAGCAGGTCAGCACGGCGGTCGAGCGGGGCTGGCAGGTCCTGGCGCACGTCAACGGCGACGCGGCGATCGACCAGTTCCTCCGGGCGGTCGAGGCGGCCGGGCCGGGCCGGCGCCCGACCGTGGCCATCCACGCGCAGACCGCCCGCGAGGACCAGGTCGAGGCGTTCGCCCGGCTGGGGATCGTGCCGTCCTTCTTCTCCATGCACACCTACTACTGGGGCGACTGGTACCGCGGGACCGTCCTCGGCGAGGAGCGGGCGGCCGCCATCTCCCCCGCCCGCTGGGCGCTCGACCGCGGCCTGCGCTACACCTCGCACCACGACGCGCCGGTGGCGCTGCCCGACTCGATCGCCGTGCTGTCCAGCCAGGTGACCCGGCGCACCCGAACCGACGGGGTCGTCCTCGGACCGGAGCAGCGGGTGTCGGCCCTGGAGGCGGTCCGCGCGATCACCCTCGACGCCGCCCACCAGTACGGCGAGCAGGACCGCAAGGGCAGCATCGAGGTCGGCAAGCTCGCGGACCTGGTGATCCTCAGTGCCAATCCGCTGACGGTCGACCCGGAGGCGATCCGCGACATCGAGGTCGTCGAGACGATCAAGGCCGGAACGACCGTCCACCCGCCGGCACCCGCCGCCCGGGCCTCCGCGACCCCGGCCACCGCGCCCACCCCGCAGTGGGGCTGCTGCTGAGCGTCCGGAGCCGGGCCGGGGAGCTTCCGACACACGCATTCCGACACGAGACGAGGGCGTAGAGCAATGGTGTCAACCACGCAGCAGGGACGGTTCGCAGGCAAGGCGGCCGTCGTGACCGGTGGGAGCCGCGGGATCGGCGCGGCCGTCGCCCGGCGGTTGGCGGGCGAGGGCGCGGCCGTGGCGATCGGCTACCGGGGCAACCAGGAGGCCGCGGACGCACTGGTGGCCGAACTCGCCGCCGCGGGCGGCCGGGCGATCGCCGTCCGGGCCGACGTCGCGGAGCCGGAGCAGATCGCGGCGCTGATCGAGCGGACGGTGGCCGAGTTCGGGCAGTTGGACGTGGTCGCCTCCTGCGCGGGCATCGAGTACTTCGGCGCACTGGAGACCATCACGCCGGCCGACTTCGACCGGGTCTTCGCGGTGAACACGCGCGGGCAGCTGTTCACCGTGCAGCACGCCGCGCCGCATCTGCGCGAGGGCGGCCGGATCGTGCTGACCTCCTCGGTGAGCGCCGGCAAGGCCGTCTTCCACCACACCTTGTACGCGGCCAGCAAGGCCGCCGTGGAGTCGATGGTCCTGAACCTCTCCGCCGAGCTGGGCACGAGGGGTATCACCGTCAACGCCATCGCCCCGGGCGGGACCGACACGGACATGGCCGCCGAGAGCGCGCCGCACTACGTGCACCCCGACCTGGCCGGCACGCAGGACCTGGCGCGGCTGCTCGGCACGCTGACCGCACTGCGGCGGCTGGCCCGGCCCGAGGAGGTGGCGGCGGGCTACGCCTTCCTCGCCTCCGACGACGCCGCCTACATGACCGGCCGCACCCTCCAACTGGACGGCGGGACGTTCTGAGCGCCCCGCGCGGACCTTCTCCAGGGAACCGGGGCCAACCGACGCGGGCGGGCCGGCGGGGGGTGGCAGGCGGGGGGTCGCAGGCGGGAAGCTGCCGGTGGATCTGCCGATCGGCGGCGCGGCGCGGACCTAACGTTCGGTGCGGCGCCGGACGCAGCGGGGCGGGCGCCGCAGGAATCCCCCGCTGGCTCGTCAACTCCGCTGTCCCCGGAAGGACTTCAAGCCCACCCATGTCCAGACTCCGCTCCCGGGTCGCCGCCCTGGCCGCCCTCGCCACGATCGGGTTCGGCGCCCTCACCACGGGTACCGCCGACGCCGCCCAGGCCGCCGCCCCCGCCGCGGCTCCGACCGCCGTGACCGCCGCGCCGTCCGAGCCCACCCACATCCCGATGAACAGCCTGCTGAACCGCGACCAGGCCTGGTACTCGCCGAACGGCCACATCATGCTGGCCATGCAGGGCGACGGCAACGTCGTCCTGTACCGCGACACCACCCCGATCTGGGTCGCCAAGGGCGCCGTCCCCAACGGCAACGTCCTGGTCATGCAGGGCGACGGCAACCTCGTCGTGTACTCCGCCGCCAACGCCCCGCTGTGGGCCAGCAACACCGGCGGCAACCCCGGCGCCGAACTGGCCGTCTACAACGAGGGCGCGATCGCCGTCCAGCTGAACGGCAAGATCCTGTGGACCAGCGCCCCGTCGACGCCGACCCTGCCCAAGTGCCCGCCGTGGGGCCCGCCCTACCCGGGCCAGGTCACCTGGCCGTGGTGCCCGACCTGGCCCTTCCCGAGCTGACCCCCACCCCGGACGGTCACGCGACCGGCCCGTGCCCCCGCCGCCCGAACGGCGGCAGGGGCGCGGGCCGGTGCCGTGACGGTTGACCGGCGTACCGGCCGGCGGCCGTCCGCGCCTACGCGTCGGGCCCGTGGATGTCCTGGAGCGCGAGCCGCAGCAGCACGTGGTCGGCGACGGAGCGCCAGCCGCTGTCGACGGTCAGCGAGTGCGCACGGTCGGGGAAGTGTTGAGGTCGCTCGTCGCCGTCGAGTCGTCGTACAGCTTGTACACCGAGCGGGTGACACTGTCGGGCACCATGCGGTCCTCCTGGCCGGAGATGAGCAGCAGGGCGCCCGCCGTGCGTTCCCGGTGTCCACCCTCCGGCGCGGGTGTGCCGCGCCGTCCGCACAACGCGTGCAGTCAGGCACCGTGGATGAGGACGACGGGGGTTCGGGTCACGGAACAGTCCCTCCGCGGGGCGTCGGTGGGTACCCGGCACAGGTGTGTGCGGGAGCGGAAGGGACCAGGGTCGTCCATCGGTGCCCACGGCGGAAACAGTCGAATGACGTAACGTCACCGAACAATGTCCCCGACCATGTCGCCGACCGTGCGATGCCCTGTCGGCGCCGCCCCGCCGTGTCGGCGCTCCCTGCCCGCCCGTCGGGGATGGTCGGGAATGGTACTGCACGGCCCCGGGGGAATGCCGCACACTGCCGGCACCCTCCTCCACGGAAGCTCCGGCGTGGGTACCATGCGCAACGTCATCCATTACTAGGGAGTGAACGGTTGTGACCAGCCAACCAGCCAGCACGCTCCGTACGCGGCTCGTCGATCAGGCCGCATCGGATCTGGAAGAGAACCGTCGGCGTCAGCAGGAACTGGCCGAGGAGGCCAGGATGCTGAAGCAGGAGGAAGCCCTCCTGGTCGACATCCTCCGCCTCGCCGAACGGTACGAGGGCCTGTCGGAGCCCGCGCCCCTGCCCGAGCAGGCACAGGACGAGCCCGTGCTCACCGGGGCGAAGCGACGCCGGGCGTCCGCTTCGGCCCCCGCCCGCACACCCGCGCCGCGCTCGCCGCGCTCGGCACGGACGGGAAAGACCGGGAAGACGGGGAAGAGCGGGGCCACGGCGCGGACGGCGCGGACGGTGCGGACGGGGAAGCCGGCACAGGCCGCCGCGGCCGGGACGTCGCGGCAACCCCTGCTCGGAGAGCTCCTGTTGTCCCTGCTCAGCGGTCACGACGAACCGCGCCTGGCGAAGGAGCTGCGGGAGGAACTGCTGGCGAAGCACCCGGACCGCGCCCCCACCCCGCAGGTCGTGCGCAACACCCTGGAGTCGCTCGTGGCCAAGGGGAACATCCAGCGCCACAAGCAGCAGCGGTCCGTGCTGTACACCCTCGCCGAGTCCGGCCGGCACGCGCTCGCGGCGCAGGAGGACGCTCAACGGCCTTGACCTCAACTGCCGTTGAGTACGGGAGGCCCCCGATCCCGGGCTTCTCCTCGCTCGGCGCCCAGGGACGCGTACGTGTGTCCAACGGCCTCGCGTATGACAGTCATGTGTCTCGCCGATGCGGTCACGTGACTGTCATACGTGTGAGAGAGCCGGCCGGATGTCGCTCCATCCGTGCCTCCGGGGCGGGCGCTCTCCGCCGCCCCGTCCTCATCGCGGACCGGCCGTCGCCACCCCCTCGCGCCGGAGCGGACGCTGCCAGCCCGTCGCCCGTGCCGTCTCGGACGCGGCAGGGGCATGCTCCTCCAGCCTGTTCAGGGCGTCCCTGAGGGCGACCCACGTCGTGATGCCCGGCTTGGGGAAGACGCGGTACAGGTGGGCGCTGACGGTACGCGGGGATGCCGCCCGCCGGGGAAAGGGCGTTGGTCGCCTCAGGTCGCGAGGGGCAGGTCCAGGACCCGGCGCGCGGCGCGTTCGCCGGTGGCGAGCGCGGCGTTGGTGGTGCTGTAGGCGAAGTGGTCCCCGGCCAGTTGGACGGGGGAGGCCGGATCCAGGCTCGCGGTGAAGGCGGCGAGGTCCCGGTACCCGCCGGCCGGGCGGGCGAGGACCGCGTTCTCCCAGCGCTGGACGACGGCCATCTCCCGGTGGTCGTCGATGTGGGCGGCCAGACCCGGCATCACCTCGCCCACGGCCGCGCGGGCGTCGGCGATCACCGTGTCGTCGTCGAGGGCCATCCGGGCGGCGTTCCAGTGGTGCCGGAAGACCAGGGTGACCAGGCCCCGGCCGGCGGGGGCCCGGCCGGGGCCGAGGTTGTGCTCGTACAGCGCGACGCACAGGTCCGGGTGCTCCCGGCGCGGCACGGCGACGCCCAGGGCCGTCTCGGCGGGAGGCCGACGCAGCCCGAAGGTGACGTGGACGTCGCTGGTGTACCGGACCCCGTCGAGGTAGCGGCGCTGGTCGTCGTCGAGGGTGGTGACGATCCGGGCCGCGACCGGGGCGGGCACGGCCACGACGCAGGCGCGGGCCCGCTCCGTCCGGACCTCGCCGTCCCGCTCCCACACCACCACGGCGCCGCCCCCGTTCCCGTCCCGGCGGACCTCGGTCACGTGGGCGCCCAGTTCGACACGGGTGCCCGGGGCGCGCATCACGGGGGTGTCGAGGAGGTGTCCGGGGAGGCTCCCGACGCCGCCGTCGAAGGTGAAGCTCGCGGCCCCGAACGTGCCCCACATGATGCAGAAGGCGCCGACGGCGGCGACCTCCTCGGCGGGTACGAGGAACTGGGTGCTGCACAGGGGCTCGATCAGGTAGTCCAGGAGCTCCCGGTCGAGCCTGCGCAGGGCGTGCTCCCGAGCGCTCTCCCCGTCGATCCCGGCGGCGCCGGACATGTCCTCCCAGCGCAGCCGGCGGCGGGCGGCCGCCAGGTCGCGCAGCAGGTTCAGCGCCTTGAACTTGGCGCGCCACCCGAGCAGTCCGGTCCGCAGGAGTCCCGAGGCCTGGACGAGTGAGAGCCGGTGCACCCGGCCCTCGCGCAGCACGCCCAGCTCGTCCGAACACGGGAGCATGCGCGTGGCGAGCCCCGCGTCCTCCAACAGTCGGATCATGGGCGCGTAATTGCGGGAAAGCCAGCTCGCGCCGCGGTCGACGCGATATCGGACGTCTCCGACCGGCACTTCGCGGGTGGACATCCGGCCTCCGACGTGGTCCTCCTTTTCGAACAGAGTGACGTCGCAACCGGCCTGGCGCAGCCGAAAAGCGGCGGCCGCTCCCGCGATTCCGGATCCGACCACGATCACGCGGTCCTCACGGTCCTTTTCGGCCATGTGGCGCCTCCTCGGACATCCCGGTTCCCCGGGTTTCTTTTCGCGTGGGCAGAAACACTCTGGGACGACGCGGAGTTGTCCGTCAACCCCACCGGACCTCCTGCGGCACGACCACCATGGCGCTCCTGCCAGCACCTTGACGCCCCGTTGACACCCGTGGACACCGGTGTTGAGATCGATGCGAATCGAGGGCGGCGGCGGTGCGCCGCCGTCACCGTCGCCGTGTTCACGGCCTCCCACGCCAGAAACCGCGAGAAACCGCGAGAAGCCACAAGAAGCCGCGAGAAGCGAAGCACGAAATCCGGTGCGCCGCACCGAACGGACTGGCGTGTCGCCAGGGGGCGGTACAACGGCACTGATCCAATCGGCGAGGAAAAGGAGGTACCGCATGCGGAAGGAACCGCCGACGGAACGCGAACTCCCGGCGTACGGGGACGAAGTCCTCGCCTTCGCCCACCCCGCGCAAATGGAACGTCTGAACGCCCTGGCCGATTTGTGCGATCCCGCGACGACCGGCGATCTGGCGCGTTGGGAATTACCGGCCGGGGCCCGTTGTCTGGAAATCGGGGCGGGGGCCGGGACCTTGGCCCTGTGGCTCGCCCGCCGTCACCCCGAGGGCGAGGTGACGGCCACCGACACGGACCTCCGCTTCCTCGCGGGCCCGCGCCACCCGGCCCTGCGGGTGCTGCGACACGACGTGCGCACCGAAGGGTTCCCGCCCGACACCTTCGACCTCATCGTCGCCCGCAGTGTCCTGTGCCACCTGCCCGATCGTGCCTCGTTGCCGGGGCGCATGGCGTCCTGGCTGAAGCCGGGCGGCCGCCTGTACATCGAGGACCCCTCGTTCTTCCCCTCCGCCTCCTCCCCCGATCCGGTCGTGCGGCGCCTCGGGGCCGCCGTCACCACCACCCTGGCCACGACGCTCGGCAGCGACGTGGCGGCCTGGGCCCGGTCGTTCCCCGCCCCGCTGCGGGGGCTGGGACTCGGCGAGGTGGGGATGCGGGTCCACTGCCCGACGCTGACGGCGACCAACGCGGCGGGGCGGGCCTGGGCGCTCTCGATCGCCGATCTCCTGCCCGCGATGGCACGCTCCGGCGCCCTCGGGGAGGCGGAAGGCGCCGAGGCGCTGGCCCACCTGCGCCGCCCCGGGTTCGTCGACACGGCGCACGCGATGATCGCCATGTGGGGCGTTCGCCCGGCGCGACGCCAGCCGGAACGACAAATGGCGCGACAACCGAAGGCGGGGGCTGCATGACGATCGACGTGCTCAAGGGCTCCGCGATCCGGGACGTCCCGGCCCGCCACGGCGACCACGCCGGGACCGCCGACGCGCAGACCCTGCGGTGGGTGGAGGCCGCCGGCCTCTGCGAGACGTCGGCGGAGCTGCGCAACCTCGCGCGGATCCGTCCCGGGCTGTTGGCGGCGTGGTGCCATCCGCGGGCCGACCGGTCGGACAGCGCCCTGGTGGCGATGTGGATGGCCTGGCTGTTCCTCCTCGACGACCGGATCGACGAGGGCGACCTGGGGCGTGACGCCGATCGCCTGGAGGAACACCTGCACGAGCCGCTCGGCATCGTCTCGTACGGGTCGGTTCCCACCTCGCCCATGGGGCGGGCCCTCGCGGAGATCGTCGAGCGGGCCTCGGACGCCATGCCCGACGCCTGGGTCCTGAGGTTCCGTCGTCACGTGGCCGACTACCTGTCCGGCTGCGTCTGGCAGGCCGCCCACCGGCAGGCCGGCCACGTCCCGTACCCGGACGGGTTTCCCGCCTGGCGCCGGGCCTTCGGAGCGATCATGCCCTCGTTCGACCTCGTCGAGCGAACGGACGGCTGCTTCCTGCCCCCGTCCCTGTACTACTCCCGCCCCTTCCAGGAACTCCTCGTCGCGGCGGCGGACCTGGTGTGCTGGACCAACGACCTGATGACCGTGGACAAGGAGGCCGCCCAGGGCGACCCCCACAACCTGGTGCTCGTCACCGCCCACCACGGCGGCATGGACCGGCACGCCGCCACCCTCCTCGTGACGGACGCCTTCGAGGACCGCCTGCGCGCCCACGCCCGGGCCCGCCGCGAACTCACCGGCCTCGCCCGCGCGCTCGCCACGCCACCCGCCCTCCGGCGGCAGGCCGACCACTGCGCCGAGGCGCTCCTCGACTGGGCCCGGGGCCACCTGGAATGGGGCCTGAGCACGCCCCGGTACCGCACCGGAACGACAACAACCGCGCCTGCGCCCACGGGAGAGGACCACCATGCCGACACCCCCTGACCCCACCGGCCGCCGCCCGGCCCGGGTGCCGGGCGCCGTCCCGCTCCTCGGGCACGCGATCCGGCTGGCCAGAGCGCCCCTGGCCTTCCTCGACGCCCAACGCCGCTACGGGGACGTGGTCGAGTTCCGCATCGGCCCCCGGCCCGCCTACCTCCTCAACCACCCCGACCTCGTCATGGCCCTGCTGACCGGACCCGGGGGACGCTTCGACCGCGGCGAGATCTTCACCAAGTCCCGCCCCCTGTTCGGAACCGGCATCGCCGTGGCCGACGGCACCCACCACCGGGACCGCCGCCGCGTCGTCCAACCCCTGCTGAGCGCCGCCCGCCTGCCCGGATACCTCGACACCATGGCCGAACTCGCCACCGCCCGGGCCGACTCGTGGCACCACGGCCAACGGATCGACCTCAACGCCGAGATGGCCGAACTGACCCTGAACGTGGTCGCCGCGACCCTCTTCGGCCGTCCGCTCCCCGCCGGCGCCGCCTCCGTCGTCCACCACGCCCTGCCGGTCGTCGTGGCCGGACTGGGCCGCAGGGCCTACGGGCCCGCCGCCGCGTTCCTCGACCGGCTGCCCGGCCCGGAGCGGCGCAGCTACCACACCGCCCTGAACGACCTCCACGGCGTCGTCGACGCCCTCATCGACGCGGACCCGCACAACGCCGCCCTGACGCACCTGTCGGTCGGCGCCGACCGGCGGCAGGTCCACGACGACGTGACCTCCCTGCTGGTCGGCGGCTCCCACACCAGCGGCGCGGCCGCCGCCTGGCTGTTCATCCTCCTCGCCCGCCACCCCGAGCTCCGCCGCCGGGTCCGCGGGGAGGTCCGCCGGGTCGTCGGCGACCGCCCCGTCGAGCCGGCGGACCTCCCCGCGCTCGTGCTCACCCACCGCGTCGTCCAGGAGACCCTCCGGCTCTACCCGCCGATCTGGCTGTTCCCCCGCCGTACGGGCAGTGCGGTGGAACTGGGTGGCCACCGACTCCCGCCCGGGGCCCAGATCTTCTACAGCCCCTACGCCCTGCACCGGGACCCGCGCTGGTACCGCAACCCGGGCGCGTTCGACCCCGACCGCTGGGACCCGCAACGGCACCCCGCTCCCCCGCGCGGCGCCTACCTGCCCTTCGCCGCCGGTGTGCACGGCTGCCCCGGCGGCGACTTCGCCCTGGCGGAGCTCACCCTCCTGACGGCGGCGGTCACGGCCGCCTGGCACGTGGACCCGGTCCCGGGCAGCCGCCCCCGCCCGATGGCGGCGGCCACCCTCGGCCCCGCGCCCCTCACCGCGACCGTGACCGCTCACTCCTGAACCCGCCCCTGAGCGGCTGGTCACCCGGCCGTCGACCTCCCCGCGCGGGCCCTCACGTCACCTCCGCCAGAACAGGTGGTGCGCCACCCCGCTCGGGCTGGGCACCACCTCCAGGTGGAACCGGTCCAGCAGCTCGTCGGGGGACTCCCAGAGCCGTAGCCCGGGGCCGAGTTCCACCGGCGACACCGCCACGTGCAGGGTGTCGACGAGGTCGGCGGCGAGGAACTGCCGGATGGTGCCGACCCCGCCACCGAGCCGGACGTCCTTGCCCTCCGCGGCCTCCCGCGCCCGGGCCAGGACCGTGGCCGGCTCGCCGTCGACGAAGTGGAACGTGGTGTCGGAGAGCGTGAACGACGGACGCTCGTGGTGGGTCATGACGAACACCGGGGTGTGGAACGGGGGTTCGTCACCCCACCAGCCGCGCCACTCGTCGTCCTGCCAGGGCCCGCGCTGGGGCCCGAACTTGTTGCGGCCCATGATCTCGGCACCGATGTTGCGCGCGAAGTCCCGCGTGAAGTAGTCGTCGAGGCCCCGGCTCCCCCCGGGAGCCGTCCGCATGGGCCAGCTCGCCGTGGCCCCGGCCCAGGCGAACAGCTTCTCGGGATGGTCATGGCCGAACGGCCGCTCGAAGCTCTGGTGCTCACCGGCACCGGCACCGACGCCGTCGCTGGAGACGTTGAAGTTCATGACTCTGAGCAGTTGGTCCACGTGTTCCCTCGTCAGGTCTCGTCGTCGCGTCACCGTGCGGCGAGGCGCCGCACATCATGACGTCGCAGCGGACGCGGCCGAATCGACATCGGCCCGAAACTTCTTCTCGGGGTCCTGCTCATCACTCGGGGTTGGTGGGGGCGGTGGTGACGGCGACCGCGTTCGCTCCGACGATCACCAGCATGGCGAGCCAGGCCGCCGCGCCGAGGTGCTGGCCGAGCACGACGAGGCCGATCAGCGCGGCGAAGACCGGGTTGACGCTCATGAACACGCCGAAGAACTGCGTGGGCACCCGCCGCAGCGCCAGCAGATCGGCCAGGAAGGGCACGGCCGAGGACAGCACGCCGGCGGCCAGCGCGCAGGCCAGGGCGGCGGCGGTCGGGGGACGGAGCCACAGCACCACGATCCCGACGGGAAGGTAGAGCACCCCCGAGAGCGCGGCGGCGGCGGCCGAGCCCTCCAGCCCGGGCAGGCGGCGGCCGACGACACGGTTGAGCAGGATGTAGCCGGCCCAGCACACCGCCGCGAGCAGGGCCAGGGCGATGCCCGGGTAGTCGGTGGACGGCGAGGGCCGGGCCAGGACGACCACCGCGGCCGCGGCGGCCACCGCGCACAGGGCGTCGAGGCGCCGGCGCGAGCCGATCAGGGCCACCGCGAGCGGACCGAGGAACTCCAGGGTGACGGCCAGCCCGAGCCCGATGCGGTCGATGGCCGTGTAGAGGGACAGGTTCATCACGGCGAACACCACCGCGAGCCCGAGGACCGGACGCCACTGCGCCGCCGTGAACGACCGCGGCCGCGGCCTGCCGACCGCCCACAGCACCCCGGCGGCCACCCACTGACGGACGGCCACCACACCCGCGGGGCCGATCACCGGGAAGGCGAGCGCCGCCATCGACGCTCCGGCCTGGTTGGACAGGCCGGAGCCCAGCATCAGCGCCACCCCGGCCAGGCGCCCGTCACCCCGGGCGGTAGCGGCGTCGTGAGAACTCTTCAGCACCATGCCCTCCACAGTGGAGCCGACGTAGTCATACGCAAAATGCATTCACCGGCCCATTGATACGCTGGGCGTATGGATGAGCGACGACGAAGTCCCGCCGATCTGGAACTGAAGCACCTGCGCTGCCTGGTCGCCATCATCGACACCGGCAGCTTCACCGACGCCGGCCCCGAGCTGGGCATCTCCCAGGCCGCCGTCTCCCGCAACCTGCACGCCCTGGAACAGTTCCTCGGGGTGCGGCTGCTGCACCGCACCAGCCGCACGATCGCGCCCACGCCGGCCGGCGTGCGGGTCCTCGCCCGCGCCCGCGTCCTGCTCGCCGGCGCCGACGACCTGGTCGAGGAAGCGACCGCCGGCCACGCCCGGCTCCACCTCGGCCACGCCTGGTCCGCCTTCGGCCGCCACACCACCGACTTCCAGCGCCGCTGGCACGAGCGCCACCCCGAGGTCGAGCTGCGCCTCGTCCGCCACAACTCCCCCACCGGCGGGCTGGCCGAAGGCATGTGCGACCTCGCCGTCGTCCGCGCCCCGCTCGACCTGAAGCCCTGGTCACACGCCCTGGTCGGCCACGAACACCGCATCGTCGCACTCGCCTCCGACGACCCGTGGGCCCGCCGGCGCAGCATCCGCCTCGACGAGATCCCCGCCCGCACCCTCGCCATCGACCGCCGAACCGGCACCACCGCCCTGAACCTGTGGCCCGAGGAGCAGCGGCCCGCCGTCATCTACACCCACGACATCGACGACTGGCTCGCCGCCATCGCCACCAGCCGCTGCATCGGCGTCACCCCCCAGGCCACCGCCGCCCAGTACCGCCGCGACGGCATCGTCTACCGCCCCCTGCGCAACGCCGCCCCCGTCCCCGTCCACCTCATCTGGCGCCGCCAGGACCCCCACCCCGCGACCCACGCCGCAGTCGCCCTCGCCATCGACCTCTACCGCGAGAAGCCCGACTCCCCGCCGCCCCCGCGAAAGTGACAGCGGCACCCCAGCAGGGCCGCCTCGCTCTCCCGGGCACACGAGATCCGTGACAGGGCTACGGCAGCGGGCCGAGGTCGCCTTCGATGACGGTCTCCGTGATCAGGGGGCGCTCCCAGAGGGTCAGGAGTTCGTTCGCGAGGGCCATGATCGGGCGCAGGTCGTGATCGCTCGGGGCCTCGATGGCGGCGGCCGACAGGCCGCGCGGGACGGCGCCGGCGTCGAGGAGGCAGCGCCAGTCCTCCGGGGTCAGCTCCAGGAACTCCAGTCCGGTCAGCCGGGCGACCTCCCGGGGGTCGGTGAGCGCCCCGGGGCCGGCGTAGAGGGTGCGGAGCCGGGGCAGCCCGACGAGAGGGTTCAGACTGACCGGTTCGCCGCGCCACCCTCCGAGGGTCAGGACCTCCAGGTCCACGGACGGGGCCGGCCTCGCCCCGGGCACCGGCTCGGGCAGGCGCCGCCACGGCTCGGGCACCGCGCCCTCGACCAGAGTGAGCGCGCCCGGGTGGGCGTTGCCGATGCCCGGGTCGACGGCCGGGCCGTGGTCGAACAGATGGAGCACCGCCTTCCCGCTCGGCGGGATCTCCGCGGCGAAGGCGACATCGCCGATCCCGGCCTCGGTGAGCGCGGCCCGGACGCGGTCGATCGCGTCGTGCGCCTCCTGGTTGTCGGACACCAGCATGGCGCGCCCGGCCTCCGGGAACCGCATCCTCACCGGCACGCTCCACCCCTGCCGGCCGATCAGCCCCGCCACCTCGCCGCCCGGCGCGGCGAGCGCCTGCGCGTGGTCAGCCCGCAGGAGCCGCAGCAGGGGCTCCCAGGTCGCGAAGTCGTACAGCGAGGACGACGAGGGCCGCAAGGACGGCAAGGACGACGACGAGGACAACGGGGGCCTCCAGCAGGTCCGGTGATCACGGCAGTGGCGATTATGACGCCCGCCCCCGACAGTTCGGAGTGCTCCGGGAGGCCGATGCACCCAGGCCCTACCCGTGCTGCCCCAGTCCGTCGCGCAGCAGGGCGAAGGCCCGCTCGGCGGCGCGGACGGCCTCCGGGTAGTGGTCGTCGGCGGACGTGCCGTCGGCCAGGCGTTCCTGGTTCATGACCGCCAGTTCCCGCTGCACCACGATCACCTGGGTGGCCACGAGACGGGCGTCGAGCGGGTCGACGTCGGCCTCCAGCAGTGCCTCGGCCAGCTCGTCGCTGCCGCGTGCCGCGTAGCGGATGATCCGTGCCGCCAGGCTCTCGGTCTCGACGATCATGCGGAGGAAGGCCATCACCTCGGGGTCGTCGCACAGGCCGGTGTTCGGGTCGCGACGGGCCAGGGCGTCGAGCATGGCCGCGCGCAGCGCTTCCAGCGGCGGCTGGCCGGCCGGGCGGGCGCGCACCGTCCGGGCCGCTTCGCTCTCGTGGTCGGCGAACCGCTGGAGTACGAGGTCTTCTTTCGTCGGGAAGTACGCGAAGAGGGTCCGCCGGGAGACCTCCGCCGCCTCCGCGATCTCGGTGATCGAGACCTGGTCGAAGCCCCGGTCGAGGAAGAGGCGGATCGCCGTCGCCGCGATCGTCTCCCGGGTGCGTTCCTTCTTGCGTTCCCGCAGGCCCATCTGCTGATTCATGCACTCACTCTACCTTGTGGTAGACTGAGTGCAGAATTGCACCCAGTTTCTTCTTTCGGGAGGTCATCGTGCGAACCGAGGTCATCGTGGTGGGGGCGGGCCCGACCGGGCTGATGCTGGCGTACGAGCTGACGCTGGCCGGAGTGCCGGCCGTCGTCGTCGAGAAGCAGCGCACCCACAGCACCCAGTCCCGGGCGGGCGGACTCCAGCCGCGCACCGCCGAGGTGCTCGACCTGCGCGGGCTGCTGGAGCCGCTGCTCGCGCAGGAGCCGTCCGACAGCACCACCGGCGGGCACTTCGCCACCCTGCCGGTCGAGCTGGACTGCCGGCCCTGGCGCACCCGGTACCCCCACCCGGTCAACGTTCCGCAGATCCGGCTGGAGGCCCACCTCGAGCGGCTCCTCGGCGAGCAGGGCGTGCCCGTGCTCCGCGGCCACGAGGTGACGGCGGTCGCGCAGGACGCGGAGGGGATCACGGTCACATGGCACGCCGACGGCACCCCGGGCGGCGGTGACGCCCCCGACGGCGGTGAGGTCCGGGGCGACGGTGAGGTCCGGGGCGGCGACGGTGAGATCCGCGGCCGCTACCTCGTCGCGTGCGACGGCGGGCACAGCACGGTCCGCCGGCTGCTGGGCGTCCCGTTCCCCGGCCGGGAGCGCCGGATGTCCGCCGTGGCGGCCGACATCACCCTCGCCTCCCGGTCCGAGACGGTCCCCACCGAGCGCAAGCACTTCAGCCAGTACACCCGCGTGGCCGGCGGCTTCCACTCGATCCTGCACCCCATCGGCCCGGACCTGTACCGGATACTGTTCGGCAGGCTCTCCGGACAGGGCCCGGACCGCGAGACGCCGGTCTCGGCCGACGAGGTCCGCGAGGCGCTGCACGCCGTGTACGGCCCCGACACCGAACTGGGTGAACTGCGCGCCGCCTCCCGGTTCGGCGACGCCGTCCGCCAGGTCGAGCGCTACCGCGAGGGCCGGGTGTTCTTCGCCGGGGACGCGGCGCACATCCACATGCCGATCGGCGGCCAGGGCGTGAACCTGGGCCTCCAGGACGCGGTCAACCTGGGCTGGAAGCTCGCCGGCACGATCCGCGGCTGGGCGCCCGCCGGCCTGCTCGACAGCTACCACGAGGAGCGGCACCCCGTCGCCGCGCGCGTGCTGCGCCACACCCGGGCCCAGGCCGTGATCATGAATCCCGGCCGGGACGAGGAGCTCGGCACGGTCCGCGAGCTCGTGACCGAGCTGCTGGGCCTGCCCGACACCAACCGGTACGTCTCGGGCATGATGTCCGGCCTGGACCTTCGGTACCCCGGTGTCGGCCCCCGGCTGATCGACCTGGACCTGACCACCGAGGACGGCCCGACCCGGGCGAGCCGGCTGATGCGCTCCGGCCGGGGCCTGCTGCTCTCCCTCGACGGCAGGCGGCGGTCGGTCGGCGACCGGTCCGACCGGGTCGAGCACGTCATGGCGAAGACCGACGAGGACGTGGACGGCGCCGGCGCCCTCCTGGTCCGCCCCGACGGCTACCTCGCCTGGACCGACACCGACGGCACCCCGCTCGACACGGCCCTCGCCCGCTGGTTCGGCTGAGGCCCCGGGCGGTTCGTCGGTACGCCACGATCCTCGGCGCGCCGACGAACCGCCCGACGCGCTGTCGTCACCTGCCGCACGGGGCGTCCGCCGGTTCTGCGGAGGCCTCGCCCGGGAGGAGCGCGGCTCGCTCTATCTGGAGCATCCGATCCAGATAGGCTACGGTGAAACCATGGCAAGGACCCGGGAGTTCGACACCGAGGCGGCGGTGAGCCGCGCCATGGAGCTGTTCTGGACGCGCGGCTACGAGGCGACCTCGGTGCGCGACCTGACCCAGCACCTGGGGATCGGGCAGGGGTCCCTGTACGCGGCGTTCGGCGACAAGGCCGGCCTGTACCGGGCCGCGCTGGACCACTACCGCGCCACCCTCGCGGCGGATGCCCTGCGCAGCCTGGAGGAGGGGGCGGACGCCCGCTCGGCGATCCGCACGATGCTGATGGAGCGGGTCCGCATCGCCGCCGAGCACGGCGGCCGGGGCTGTCTGGCGGTCAATGCCGCCTGCGAGCGCCTACCGGGGGACGCGTCGATCCGGCGCACCGTACGGGACATGCAGGATGTCAGCCGGGACGCGCTCGCCGAGGTGCTGCGGGTCGCGGCGGAACGGGGTGAGATCGCGGCGCGGCACGACCCGCAGAGCCTCGCCGCCTTCTTCGTCACCTTCCTCAACGGGCTGCTGGTCTCCTCGAAGATCACACCGGACCCCGAAGCCCTCGCACCCGTCGTGGAGGTCGCGCTGACCGCCCTCGACTGATTTTTTCATGTCCGCAATCTGTATCGCACGATCCAGATAAGGGCCGGGCCCCGCACCCGCGGAATCCGCCGCTCCATCCCTGCTCCATCGAAACGCTCCACCTCTGCTCGATCGCAACGCTCCATCGACACTTCGGAGGACCCGTGCCCATCGCACCCACCCCGAGTACGCCCGCCCTCGGCGGCAGCCGCTGGAACACCTTCCCCGCGGCCGGCACCGCCCTGACCGCCCGTGAGTTCTTCACGGCCACGGAGCCGCTGCTCCAGGGCGTCATCGATGACAACGCCCTCACCACCGCCGACGGCGAGGTGCTGGAGGCGCAGATCCGCGCGACCCTCGCCCTCGGGACCCGGGAGACCTCCCTGCCGCTGGCCGTCGGACCGGGCAGCGCCCCGGCCGCTCGCGAACTGGGCGCGCAGGCCGAGGAGATCGGCCATGAGCTCGCCTCCTGGGCCGCCGCGGCCCTGGAGCGCCTGCTCGCCGACCGGATCGCGCTGCCCGCCGGCCCGCTGGTCGTCCGCAGCCACTGCTACGGCCACCTGCTCACCCCTCCCGCGACCGACCTGCTCCTCGGCCGCCGTGGCGGACCCGTCACGATGCAGCTCTACAACGAGTGGCTGCACCAGGTCGTCCTGCTGCGCGACGCCCTGCTGCCCTTCACCAACTGGCAGGACGTCCCGCTGCTGATCACTCCGACCGGGCTGCGGCACATCGAACCGGCCCGGGACGCGTTCCTCACCGAACTCCTGGTCCGCCGGATCCGGCACGCCAGCATCGTGGCCTTCGCCCGCCACGCCGTCACCGGCACCTCCGGCAGCTCCGGCTCGTCCGGCACCCTCGGCGCCCCCAACCCCTCCGGCCCGGCCGGCTACGGCTTCGAGGCGAGCGGCGGCACCGTCCTGCCGGCCGTCCTCGACCAGCCGCCCCTGACCGCCCCCCGGTACCTGCTGACCTGGCGTCCCGACCCGGCCGCCGACGAAACCGTCACGCACGTCGCCGAGTTGCGGGACTACTACGCCGCGCCGCGCACCCTCGTCGAGCACCTGCCGCCCGCCACCGCCGCACCGGGGCCGCTCACCGGCCGCATCACCGGCCGCATCGTCGCCGGGCCGGTCGCCGGCGGGGCCCGCACCGCCGCCATCGAGCTCACCCACGACGGCGCCACCGCCCGCGTCGACCTCGGCCAGGCCCTGCGCGGCCACCGCTTCGCCCACCGGCCGGACGGCGCCACGGGCGACGTGCCCGCCGACGCACCGGTCGCCGACCCGCCCGCCGCCGCGGACGTGTGGACGGCCCTGCGCGCATCGGGGCTGGTGTGGACGCAGGCGGGTGACGCCGTCCTGGACGCCACCGGCCAGGGCGACCTCGTCGTCCTGGCCCTGCTCGGCCGGCTCTACCCGGAGAACGTCACCCTGCACCCCGCCGACCGCCCCGTCACCCACCCCGCCGAGCGGGCAACCGCCTCCGGCAACGGCCCGAGCCGGCTGGTGGTCCGGATAGATCCGCCGCAGGCCGACTGACGCCCGCGCCACGAAAGGAAGCACCGCCCCTCGGTAGCCGACGCCCGGCCACCGAGGGGCGGGTACGGGTCAGCCGGCCCGGTAGCGGGTGGCGAGTTCGGGGCTCTGCGCGCCGAACGCCGCCAGCTCGGCCCGGAAGACGGCATCGAGCAGGCTCGCGTCCTCGACACCGGGCGCGCAGACGACCTCGCCGAGTTGCAGGCCGCGCAGGGCCGCGGTGACGACGTCCTCGGCACTCATCCTGGGTACGGCGCTGAGATCGAGGCCCTGGCGCTCGTGGAACTCGGTGGCCACCACCCCCGGACAGACGACCTCGACCTGGACGCCGGTGCCTTCGAGCTCGGCGGACAGGGTCTGGCTCATCGCGACCAGGTGGGCCAGGGCACCGGCGTAGACGGCGCGGCGGGGCAGCTGGGACTGCGGGGCGGGTCCGCTGAAGGCGATCATGCCGGCCACGTTGATGATCGCGCCCCGGCCGCGTTCCTGCATGCCCGCGACGGCGGCACGGGTGAGCAGGGTGGGGGCGAGAACCTTGACGTCGACCAGTTCGCGGGCCAGATCCGCAGGCAGGTCGGCGAGCCGCATGTAGTGGGCGACTCCCGCGTTGTTGACCAGCAGTGTCAGCGGTTCGGCCGCGCAGATCCGCGCCACGGTGTCGATGCCCTCGCCGGTGGAGAGGTCGGCGGCCACGGATCGCACCTCGACCCCGGTGTGGGCGGCGGCGAACTCCTCCAGCCGCTCCCGGCGCCGGCCGACCAGCACCAGGTCGTAGCCGTCGCCGGCCAGCCGCTCGGCGAATGCCCTGCCGATTCCGGAGGTGGCGCCGGTGACGAGTGCGAGGTTGCTCATGGGCGTCGTTCCCTGTCGGTAGTCGGCCGAGGCGGCCGGAGTGCGGGTCTCGCGGCGTCACGAGGGTGCTGTCCGTGGCTGATCGATCGTCAGTGGGTCGGGGGCCCGTACCGGGTGGCGACTGCGGTGATCGCGATGAGGACGGTCGCCGTGACCGCGATCGTGGCCCAGGCGGGGAGCAGCGGTCCTGCGGGGAGGACTGCGGACACCAGGTCGAAGAAGAGCTCGAACCAGCTCGCCCGGTACCCGTGTCCGGCCGGGGCCGGCATCCCGGTGGAGTCGTTCACCGCTCCAGGGTGGTGATCGTGCCCCGGCCACGGGGTGCGGCACGCCGTGGCCGGGGCGAGACCCCACCGGTCAACCGTGTGACCCCGCGGTCACCACGGTCACCACGGGACGGGGCCCTCCTCCTCGAAGAACCCTCCGGTGGGGCCGTCGGGGGCGACGGTGGCCATCCGGACGATGATCTTGGCGCACTGCTCGGCCGACACGGTGCCGCGGGGGTTGAAATCGGTGGCGGCGGATCCCGGGTGGACGGCGTTGATCCGCATGTCCGGGAAGGCGTTGGCGTACTGGACGGTGATCATGTTGACCGCGCTCTTGGACGAGCAGTAGGCCACCATCGGGAAGGTCGCCTCAAGGCCGGCGGGGTCACTGCACCGGGCGAGGGAGCCGCCGCTGCTGCTGACGTTCACGATGACGGGGTGGTCGGCGGCCTCCAGCAGCGGCAGGAAGGCGTGGGTGACGCGGACGAGGCCGAAGACGTTGGTGGCGTAGACCGTCTCCATGTCGTCGGCGGTGATCTCGGCAGGCGGGTTCCACCTGCCCGGGACGCCGGCGTTGTTGACCAGGACCTCGAGCCGGCCGGCCTCCTCGCGGATCAGCCGCGCGGCGGCCTGGACGGACTCCTCGCTGGTGACGTCGAGCTGCACCGCGCGGGCGCCGATCCGCTCGGCGGTTTCCCGGCCCCGTTCCAGGTCGCGCGCACCGAGGTAGACGGTGTGTCCGGCCCCGGCCAGCTGGCGGGCGGCCTCCAGGCCGATCCCGCGGGTGGCTCCGGTGATGAGTGTGGTCGTCATGGCGTGCTGTGAAGGCGTCGGGCCCTCGTGATCCGGGGCTCCTCGCGCCTTCACCTCCTTTCCGGGTGGGTGGGACCGCACGGTCGCGCCGTGCGCGTTCCTACGGTGTGCTCAGGGCTGTGAGCCGTTGCCTGCTCTCCTCGTCGGCGGCGGGCATGACCGCGAGGAACTGGTCGCGTTCCTGGGCGACGGTGAGGACCTGCCAGTCCAGCCGGACCTCGCCGACGACCGGGTGCAGGATGCGCTTGCTCCCGAAGCTCCTGCCGGAGACCCGGTACGTGGTCCACCAGTGCTGGAAGTCGGAGTCCCCGGCGCTCAGCTCGGCGACCAGTTCGGCGAGCCTGGGGTCGCTGGGGTAGCGGCCGGCGTCCATCCGCAGGTAGGCGACGCACTCGCCCGCCGACAGGTCCCAGTCCGGCACGCGCTCGCGCGTCCGCGGGTCGAGGAACGTCAGCCACAGGTAGTTGCGGTGTTCCTCGGGAACCGCGGCGAAGTCGAGCAGCAGCTCGGCCGCGAGGTCGTTCCAGGCCAGGATGTCCATGAACCGGCCCAGGACCACGGCGGGCGTGGTCCGCAGATCGGCCAGTACGGCCAGCACCGCGGCGGGCACGACCTGGTGCTGTGAACGCCGCTGTCGGCGGGCCGGGGCCAGGTCGGCCAGCTGGCGCAGGTAGTCACGCTGGTCGTCGTCCAGCAGCAGGGCGCGGGCCAGCGCGTCCAGGACACTGCCGGACGGTGCGGGCAGCCGGCCCTGTTCGAGGCGGGTGTAGTAGTCCACGCTGATCCCGGCCCGCCCGGCCACCTCCTCCCGGCGCAGCCCGGCCACCTTGCGCGACCGTTCGTACGCGGGAAGTCCGGCCTGTCGGGGGGAGACCTCCGCGCGCCGGGCACGCAGGAACGTGGCGAACTCCCGGCGCTTGTCGTTGTCCGTGCTCACACCGGCCACTGTGCCAGGGCGCCGCGCGAGCTGGGAGGACATGTTTTTCCCTGGAAGAACGTGTCCTCCCGGCCCCGGCCCGCGGCAGCGACCATGGGTGGAACGGCCTGCGGCAGGACGGTTTCAGGCGCGACGGACGCCCCCACGCCTGCCGGGGTGGCCAGCGGGTCCACCAGCGGCCCGGAGTGCGGTCAGGGCATGGGAACGGCTTCCAGGCAGGGGTGGATGGTTCCGTACTCGGCCGGTGCGGCGAGGACTTCCGCGATGGTGCCCCGGATCTGGACGCGGAACAGGCCGGTGGCGTCCTCGTAGACGGGCTCGCGCGCGGGGCCCAGTTGGTCGGTGAGGTGCACGATGACGGTGTGCGCTGCGGCGTGGGCGCCGGGCGCGCCGGGCAGGGCGATGGCGTAGCGGCGGACGGGGTCCATGGTTCTCGGCTTGCGGTGGTGCGGGGTGGCCCGCGAGCGGTCAGGGGTCTGCGTTCTCGGTGTGCGGGGGGCCGGCGGGGCGTTCGGTGGCGGCGGGGGTGAAGAGGCCGGTCGTCTCGGTGATCGCGAGCAGGCGCTCGACCTGGGTGCTGGCCGCGGTGATCGCGAGGGTGCGGTCGGTACGGTGCGCGGTGCTGCGCAGGCCCAGCAGGAGGTTGAGGCCGGAGCTGTCGCAGAAGGGGACGCCGGACAGGTCGACGTCGAGCCCGGTGCCGCTGGCCTGCAACGCGCGTCCGAGGGTCTCGTCCAGGCCGCCGGCGACGCCGAGGTCGATCTCGCCGCGGACCGTCGCACGGACCCGGTCCCCTTCGACGGCGAGCCGGACCAGCAGGCCCTCGGCGACGTGCAGGTCTGTGGGCACGCTCCCATTGACCGGGGGCGGCGCGGGGGGTGGAGGAGTCGGGGTCGGGGCAGCGGAACGCGCCACGGGCGGCTTACCGCGCATGGTCTCTTCTCCTGCCTGTGAGCCGTGGGACGACATCTCCAGCGTCTGCCGAATCCCTTCTCACGTCAACCGATACGTGAACGGAAATTCGTCAATGGCAATGCGTGCAATCGGGTTCGGCCATGCGTGTCATCGGCGTGTCATCGGCGTGTCATCGGCGTGTCATCGGCGCGCCCTCGGCGTGCCCTCGGCGTGCCCTCGGCGTGCCCTCGGCGTGCCCTCGGCGTGCCCTCGGGTTCCTACGAGAGACCGAGCACGCCGTGCCGGCCGAGGGGCGGGTGGGCGGGCGGAGCGGTCAGCGCAGCAGGACGGCCAGCAGTTCCGCCAGCGTCGGGCCGCTGTCGGCGGGGTGGCGCAGCTGCTTGCCGTCGAGGACGCGGTAGACGTTGGAGCGTCCGACGCGGTGGTGGCTGAGATAGCCCGCCGCTTCGAGGTCGGCGATGATCCGCTGGACCGCTCGTTCGGTCAGCAGGCAGCTGGTCGCTATGTCGCGCACCCTGATGCCCGGGTCCCGGGCGATCTGCACCAGGACGCGCGCGTGATTGGTCAGGAACGTCCACTGGCGCCCGATTGCCGGCTGTTCTTCCACGCCCTCAGGATAGGACGGTCGCGTTGGCTGAGACATGAGAGGAATTCGCGTGCTCCTTCCCGCTTTTCGTGGTCGCGGCGTCGCACCGTCGTCAGCCCTCGATCGCGTTGGCGATGCGGTGGAGCACGCCGCCACTGGACGGGCGGCGCGGCGCGGTCTCGCGCATGGCCTGCATCCGCTCGCCGATCTCCTGGAGTTCCCTGCGGCCGAGTGCGGCCCGGACCATCGGGAACCAGGAGCCTTCCTCCTGCTCGATGTGCCGGTCGACCGCGTCGATCAGGACGGCGGTCTTGGCGTCGTAGCCCTCGTCGCCGGGGCTCATCCGGCTCAGCTCCTCACAGAGCAGGTCGGCGACGTGGTGTTCCTGCCGGGCGCGGTCCATGTCCTCGGCGAGGCCGGGAACCTCCTGACGGATCCTGGGGTAGACCAGTTCGTCCTCCAGGTAGGTGTGGACGGTGAGCGCCTCCACGATCCGCTCGACCGTCTCGTGCCGCGCGTCGCCCCCACCGTCTCCGTCCCCGTCCCCGGCGGCGAGTTCCCGGTACTGGCGGAACAGGCGGCGGACTTCCTTGTGGTCCTCCCTCAACAGGACGATGGCATCGTTCGACATTGCTCGTCTCCTCACTCAGAGGCTTCCCCTCCCGACCCAGGCGTGTCCCCCGAGGCTCCTTCGTCAAACACCGCACTGAAACACCGCACTGAAACACCGCGCGCCTCTGCCCAGCACCGCTGACCTCCTGCTGCGACACCGACGGCCGCTCGCGCGCGGTTTGCCGGGCCACCCACCGGGCAGCCGCCCCGCCGACACGAGCCGGGGGCCGCCGGCCCGGCCGCCCCGCGCCGTTCCCAGGACGGAGATCGCGACATGCCCATCAACCCCGAAACCCCCCAGCCCGAGCCGCCCGCCGACCCCGGACCCGGACCCGACGCCAAGAACGCCAAGAACGCCACGGACGCCACCGACGCCACGGACGCCACCGACGCCACCGACGCCACCGACGCCAAGGACGCCGCACTCGACGCCTTCCGCGCCCCCGACCCGGACGGCCCGCTCACCACCGACCAGGGTGTGCGCGTCGACGACACCGACAACTCGCTCATCGTCGGCGACCGCGGCCCCACCCTGCTGGAGGACTTCCACCTCCGCGAGAAGCTCACCCACTTCGACCACGAGCGCATCCCCGAACGCGTGGTGCACGCCCGCGGCGCCGGCGCCTACGGCTTCTTCGAACCGTACGAGTCGCTCGCCGGGTTCACCTGCGCCGACTTCCTCCAGGAGGCCGGGCGCCGCACCCCGGTGTTCGTGCGCTTCTCGACCGTGCAGGGCCCGCGCGGCTCCGCCGACACCGTACGGGACGTCCGCGGCTTCGCCACCAAGTTCTACACCCGGCACGGGAATTACGACCTGGTGGGCAACAACATGCCGGTGTTCTTCATCCAGGACGCCGTCAAGTTCCCGGACTTCGTCCACGCGGTGAAGCCCGAACCGCAGAACGAGATCCCCACCGGCGCCTCCGCGCACGACACCTTCTGGGACTTCTGCTCGCTCCAGCCCGAGTCCACCCACATGCTGATGTGGGTGATGTCCGACCGGGCCATCCCGCGCAGCTACCGGATGATGCAGGGCTTCGGTGTGCACACCTTCCGCCTGGTGAACCGGGACGGGCGCGGCACGTTCGTCAAGTTCCACTGGCGACCGCGGCTCGGCGTCTGCTCCCAGGTGTGGGACGAGGCCCAGATCACCGCCGGGCGGGATCCGGACTTCCACCGCCGGGACCTGTGGGAGGCGATCGCGGCGGGGGACTTCCCCGAATGGGAGCTCGGTGTCCAACTGGTCACGGCGAAGGACGAGTTCGCCTTCCCCTTCGACCTGCTGGATCCCACGAAGCTGATCCCGGAGGAACTGGTGCCGGTGCGCCCGGTGGGGCGGATGGTCCTCGACCGCAACCCGCAGAACTTCTTCGCCGAGACCGAGCAGGTGGCCTTCCACACCGCCAACGTCGTGCCCGGGATCGACTTCACCAACGACCCGCTGCTCCAGGGCCGCAACTTCTCCTACCTGGACACCCAGCTGATCCGCCTGGGCGGCCCCAACTTCGGCCAACTGCCCGTCAACCGCCCGCTGGCCGACGTGCGGACCAACCACCGCGACGGCTACGGCCAGCAGGTCGTCCACCCGGGGACGAGTTACGCACCGAACTCGGTGGGCGGCGGCTGCCCGTTCACCATGGGCGGCGGCCACCTGCCGGAAGGGGTGTTCCAGCACTACCAGGAACGGGTCAACGGCAGGGCGATCCGGCGGCGCAGCCCCAGCTTCGCCGACCACTACAGCCAGGCCGCGCTGTTCTGGCGCAGCATGGCGGGCTGGGAGCAGCGGCACATCACCGCCGCGTTCGCGTTCGAGCTCGGCAAGGTGGGCGACGAGGAGGTACGGCGCCGGATGGTCGGCAACCTGGTGCGCGTGGACCCCGACCTGGCGGCGGAGGTCGCCCGGCGCATCGGCGTGCCCGAGCCGCAGCCGGCGCCCGAGGACCGGGCGGCGGCGAAGGGCGGCGAGGCGGCGGGCTCCCGGGTCTCCCCGGCGCTCAGCCTGGAGAATCTGCGCGGCAGCGGCATCCGTACCCGCAAGGTCGCCGTGCTGACCGCGCCCGGGGTCGACGGAGGCCAGGTACGGGCCGCGCACGAGCGGCTGGGTGCGCAGGGCGCCGTCGTGGAGACGCTGGCCGCGCACGGCGGTCACGTGGCCGCCCGTGGCGGTGACCCTCTGCCGGTGGACCGCCCGCTGCCCACCACCGCCTCGGTGCTGTACGACGCGGTGGTGGTTCCGGACGGCGCCGGGCCCGCGCTGGCCGCCGATCCGGACGCCGTCCGATTCCTCGCCGAGGCGCTGCGCCACGGCAAGCCGGCGGCGCTGCTCGGCTCCGGCGTCGAACTGGCCCGGGCGGGCGGTTACGACGCGCCCGGGGGCCTGGCCGGCGTCACGCTCCACGACCCGCGGGAGCCGGCGGATCCGGCCCTGTGGGACGGCTTCGCCCGGCTGGTCGAGCAGCACCGCTTCCCGGAGCGCTGACGCCGCAGCGGCGCCACGGACGTGGGGGGGGCCCCGCCGGGGGGGGGGCGGGGGCCCCCCCCCGGGGGGGGCGGGGGGGGGGGGGGGGGGGGGGGGGCCGCCGGGGGGGGGGGGGGGCGCCGGCCCCCCCCCG
>NZ_JBIVJF010000006.1:0-252526 GCF_044750105.1 Kitasatospora sp. NPDC088861 | reverse complement strand
GTGCCCGCTATCCCCGGGCGGCCGACCCCCCGCCCGCGCGGGGGCGCCCCCCCCCCGGCGCGGCCCCCCCCCCGGGGGGCGGCCCGGCGGGGGGGGGGGGCCCCCCCCGCCAGGGGGTGACAGGGGGGCGTGGACGGGGGCGGGGCTCAGCCGGGGGTGATCCGGCCGCGCCAGGCTCCCCCCTCCCGGCCCTGGTCCTCGATGAAGTCCTTGAAGCGCCGGAGGTCCCCCTTGACCCTGCGGTCGACCATGCCCAGCATGTCGCCGGTCTTCTCGGCCATCCCTTCCGGCTGGAAGTCGATGGCCAGGTTGACCCGGGTGTGCCGGTCGTCCAGTTCCTGGAAGGTGACGACGCCCTTCTGCTTCACGTCGCCGTCCGTCGTGCGCCAGGCGATCCGCTCGTCGGGCAGCTGGTCGATGATCTCGGTGTCGAACTCGCGGGTGACACCGCCGATGCTGGTCCGCCAGTGGTTGTGGCGCTCGTCCAGCTGGGTCACCGCGTCGACGCCCTCCATGAAGCGCGGGAACTCCTCGAACTGGGTCCACTGGTTGTACGCGGCGTGCAGCGGCACGTCGACGTCGACCGTCTTCTTCACCATGCTCATCTGGGGCCTCCTCGCGTGTGCGGTGGCCGAGCCCTTCCCGGCCGCCCGCGCGCCTGCCCGCTGCGCCGCGCCCTAACCCACCCGCGTGCCGCAGCACCGGCCGCCCCGGCCTGGCGCCGGCGCTACGGCGTGCGGCGGGCCCGGACCACGGCGCGCCCGGCCAGCGCGCCGCCGTAGACGGTGTAGCCGACGCCGATCAGCCAGGACTGGACGATCAGCACCGTCCCGACCGTCCCGTAGGAGACCGCGTTGGACACCAGCAGCGGCGCGAAGACCAGCCGCGAGAAGAGCCGCAGGCCCGCCAGCGCCACCATGGTCGCGACGGCTCCGGGCAGCAGCTGCCTCGGCGGGACGCGTCCGGCGAGCAGCAGGTGCTGGAGCCACCAGAACAGCAGGAGGCCGCCGACGGTCGTGACGGCGATGCGGAAGGAGGGCTGGACGGCCGAGTGGCGCCAGGGCACGCCGCTGGAGGCGGCCAGCACGATGTACCCGGTCAGCCCGGCCAGGCCGAGGGTCTGGCGCCAGACCGCGTGCCACGGGCCGCGGTCGAGCTCCCACACCCGCTCGTAGACGCCCTGGACGGACGCCATCAACGAGACCCCGAAGACCGCCAGCGCGGCCAGGCCGAAGCCCGTGGTCGTGCTGAGCACCTGGCCCCGGGAGGCGAAGAGCCGGTGGACGGCGTCGGCGCCCGGCCCGCTCAGGCCGAGGCCGTCGGTGATCCACTCGGAGATCCCGCTGCCGCGCGCGGGGAAGGCCGCCGCGATGACGATCAGCAGCGGCACGAGGGTCACGAAGAAGAGCGCCGCGAAGGCCATCGAGCGCTGGAGCAGTTCGATGGCGCGGCCGTGTTCCCACACGCCGACGACGGCCGCCCGCAGGACCTGCCACCAGCTGCGGGCGATCGCCGTCAACCGGCCGCGGCGGCGCACGCCGCTCAACCCAGGACGCCGCACGGCGACGGCGGCGACGGCGACGGGGACGGCGGCGACGGCGACGGCGACGGCGACGGCGACGGCGACGGCGACGGCGACGGCGACGGCAACGGGGACGACGACGGTCGGTTCACGGCCACTGGATCCTCGCTGTGCTCGACGCCCACGGACGGACCTGCCCCGTCAGGATGCCACCGCGCGGGGCGCGTCCGGCGCTCCGGCGTCGCGACCGGCGTCCGGCGCCGCCGGGTGGCCGCGCACGGACACCGCTCCTCCCGGACGCAGAACACCCGCCCGGCAGGCGCCGGGCGGGCCGTCAGCTCGCGGGCAGCCGTAGGTCACACCACACCGTCTTGCCCGGCCCCGACGGGTGCCAGCCCCAGCGCAGGGTGAGCCGGCTCAACAGGAACAGGCCGAGGCCTCCCGGTTCGTCCGGGGGGTGCGGGGGCCGGGGCAGCGGCGGGCGCGGGCTGGCGTCGCTGACCTCGATCCGCAGCCGGCCGGTGGCGCGGATCAGGAGCAGCGTCCCGGGCTCGCCGCCGTGGCGCAGGGCGTTGCCGACGAGTTCGGAGACCAGCAGGACGGCGTCGGCGACCAGCAGCGGGTCGGCGACGTCGGCCAGGAACTCGGCGGTGAAGGCCCGGGCGTCGGAGGCCGCCCTGAGGTCGGCCTGGAGCGGCAGCCGCTGCGCCCACGGCCTCGTGGGGAACGGGCGTCCGAGGGAAGGCCGTGGTCCGGTCATGCGGTCGCGTCCTTCCCGGCCCGGTGAGGGGCCCGTGGTCGTCGGAGGATCGGCTCCGGGGGGCGTCGCGGCGCCTCAGTGGCCGAACAGGTGGCGGGTCCGGCCGCCGCGTGGGGGCTCGGCCGGTAGGCCGACGTCCCGGCCGCCCTGCTGGGCGGGGCGTTCCTCCGGCGGCGCGGGCTGCTCGCCCTCGTCGGGCGGGAGGGATCGTTCGGGCGGGTCCGGCCGCACCACCGGTTGGGACCGCTGGTGGGCCGCCCGGTGCGCGGACAGCCGGACGGGGCGTCGGGTCCGCCGGGCCCGCCGGGCCGTCAGGACCATCAGGGCCAGGCCCAGGCAGAAGAGCAGGGCGAGGGCCAGCCCGGCGAGGAAGATGCCCAGGCTGTCGAGCGCCGGCAGGCGGATGCCCAGCACCGTCGCCTGGTAGTCGGGCCCGCCGGAGAGGTTGTCCGCGATCAGCAGTCCGGCGAAGGCACCGGCCGCCGCCATCAGCAGGAGTCCTAGCAGCAACATGGGGAGTCCTCTCCGTCGTTCGGTTCCGGTCGCCCCCGCAGGGCCGCGCCTACCCGGGCGGGCCCGGACCTAACGCCGCGCTTCGCAGGCCCGCTCAGGACGAGGGGACCGGGGTTCACGCGGCAGAGGGCTACCGGCTCTGGACGGCGATCAGGCAGGTGTCGTCGTCGGTGTCGGCGGGGCTGAGCTCCAGCAGCCGGTCGAGGTAGCGCTCCAGGTCGGGGCCGGGGGCTCCGGCGACGCGGATCAGCTGGTCGACGGACTCCTCGACCGGGCGGTCCCGGCGTTCGACCAGGCCGTCGGTGTAGAGGACCAGGACGTCGCCTGGCGGCAGGTGAGCGGTGTGCTCCTCGTACCGGGCGTCGTCCAGGGCGCCGAGGAGCACGCCGTGCGGCAGCGGCAGCACGTGGGCGCCGTCCGCTCCGACCAGGATCGGGGGCAGGTGCCCGGCCCGCGCCCAGCGCAGTTCGCCGCCGGCCGGGTCGACGAGCACGCAGACGGCCGTCGCGGTGATCTGGCCGGGTTCGCGCAGGGCGACGATGTTGGCCCACTCCAGCATCCGGGCCGGGCCGGCCCCGGTGACGGCGAGAGCACGCAGCGCGTGCCGCAGGGCGACCATGCCGGTGGCCGCGCCGACGCCGTGCCCGGCGACGTCCCCGACGGTGAGCAGCACCCGCTTGTCGGGCAGCAGCAGCACGTCGTACCAGTCGCCGCCGACCCGGTCGTGCTGGGCGGCGGGGCGGTAGCGGACGGCGGCCCGCAGGCCGGCCGGGCCGAGCGGGGGCGGAGCGGCGGGCAGGATGGCCTGCTGGAGCCGCAGTGCCAGTCGCTCGCTGTCGGCGGTCTCCTGCTCGCTGTCGGCGAGACGTGCCCGGGTGGCACCGAGTGCGACCTCCGTGCGGTGCTGGGCGGACACGTCGTGGAAGGCGCCGCGCACACCGGTGAGCCGCCCGTGGTCGTCGAGGACGGGCTCGGCGATCACCCGGGTGTACCCGTGGGTGCCGTCCTGGTGGACCAGGCGGACGACGGCGGAGGCCGTCCGGTGCCGGCGCTGGACGGTGTCCAGCAGGCGCCGGATCGCGGGCTCGTCGTCGGGGTGGGCGTGCCGGGCGAGCTGGGCCAGCGGCACCGGGTCGGTGTCGGGCGGCAGCCCGTAGATCTCGTGCAGGCCGTCGCTCCAGCGGATCCGGCCGTCGGCCGGGTGCTCCTCGAACCCGGCCACCCGGGCCAGCCGCTGGGCCTGGCGCAGCAGGGCACTCTGCTCGGCCTCACCGGCCCGCGCCGTCTCCGTCTGCCAGCCGACCAGCACGCGGCCGCCGACGGGGGCCGCCGCGAGCAGGACGGTGGTGGGAAGCGCGAGTCCGCCCTGCTGGAAGACCAGCCGGACCCGCTCGCCGGGCAACGGGACCCCGGTCTCGTGCACCCGGATCAGCCGTTCGAAGAGGCCGGTGGCGCACGCGGTGGGGTAGACCTCCAGGAGCGAGGTGCCCTCCAGCGTGTCCCGGGGGCGGCCCAGCGGATCGCGGAAGTGCGCGTTGGTCCGCAGGAGCGTGAAGTCGGCGATCTCTCCTCGGCGGACGACCGGCTCCAGCAGCAGGGCCGGGGTGGGCAGGCCCTCCAGGAGCGCGGTGTCGTCGCCGGGCGGGGCGGGGCGGGAGCGGGAGCGGGGGCGGGGGCGGGAGCGGGAGCGGGAGCGGGAGCGGGAGTGCGGACGTCGGCCAGGAGGGTCGCGCAGAGGTCGGCGAGGGCGTGGAGCCGGCGGCGTTGGGGCCCGCCGAGCGCGGGGGCGGGGCCGGGTGCGGGCCACAGGACCTCCAGCGCGCCCCGGCGGCGGCCCGCGTCGATCAGCGGGAGGACGGCCCGGGCCGAGCCGGCTCCCACCGACGGGCCTGCGGCCTCCGGATCGCCGGGCCACAGCTCCACGCCGCCGACCACGACGTGCTGGGCCGGGGTGGGGACGCCGGGTGGCACCCGGCTCCAGGCGTCGGCCTCGGCGGCGGGCAGCCCGGCGTGCGCGGCGAGGGCGAGCACACCGCCCGGCAGCCGCAGCCACAGCGCGACGGCGTGCGCGCCGAGCGCGTCCGCCGTCTGCTCCAGGACGGCTTCGGCGGCGCCTTGCAGATCGGGGACGGCGGCCAGAGCGGGCGTCACGGGGTCGGGCGACGCAGGGTCGGCTGTGCCCGCGAGCGGTCCGGGTGCCTGCCCGGGTGCCTGCCCGGACACCCCGGCGATGTCGGCGGCCAGGGCCGCCACGGGCACGGCGGCCTCCCGGGCGAGCCCGGCGAGGCAGGCGGCGGCTTCGGCGGGAAGCAGGCCGAGGCGTTCGGCCAGGATCCCGGTGGCCAGGTCGACGACGGCGCGGGCGCGGGCGTCGGCTTGCACCCGGGCGGCGGCGCTCTGGAGCCGGCGCACGGTCTCGGCGAGGGCCCGGGCCGTGGTGTCCGAGGGCTCGTGCCCGGCGGTCATGGCGTGTCCAGCCAGTACTGCATCCGGCCGAGCAGGTGGCGGGTGTCGACGGGTTCGGTGACGTGGTCGTCGGCGCCGCCGGCGAGGCTCTTGTCCTGGTCCCCCGGCATGGCCTTGGCGGTGACGGCGATGACCGGCAGGCGGGCGAAGCGCTCCTCGGCGCGGCCGGCGGCGATCGCGGCGTAGCCGTCGAGGCCGGGCATCATCACGTCCATCAGCACGAGGCCGGTCTCGGGGTGGGTGCGCAGCAGGTCGAGTCCGGCGCGGCCGTCGGGGGCGTGCAGCACGGTCACTCCCTGCCCGGTGACGCCCTTGACGGTGATCTGGCCGCCCAGGTTGCCGACGGTGCCGACCTCGCGGGCGCCCCTGGGCACCTCACCGGCGAACGCGGACAGCTGGTCGACCATGCTGTTGAAGACCGTCGCGATCTCCCCGAGCATGCCGGGCTGCTCGGGCGCGAGCCGGGTGGCGAAGTCCCCGTCGCGCACGGTGGTCAGCCCGGCGAGCAGGTGCCGCGGGGCCTGCTCGGCCGGGTCGGCGTCGGGGGCCGGCCGCTCGTCCATCCGTTCCACCGCCCGGGTCCGCCGCACGGCCGGGGTGCCCGACCGGACGCCCCGACCCCGGGGCGGCGGGCCGCCGCCCTGTTTCCACTGTGCCACCGGAGGGCGACAGGCAGGACAGGTGTCGGTCCGGCGGGGAGGGGCCCAGGGCCCGGGGCCCGCGCCCGCGCGGCCCGGGGCGGCAGGCCGCGCGTTCACTCCGGTGGCACGTCCCGCAGCGCGAAGACCTCGACGGCCCCGGTCAGTTCGAGCATCCGCAGGACCAGCGGGCGGGGGCGGGCCAGTTCGATCCGGCTGCCCTCGGCGGCCGCGCGGGCGTGGGCCCGGAGCATCGAGTTGAGCCCCGTGGAGTCGCAGAACTCCAGGTCGGCGCAGTCGAGCACGATGACGGTGAGGGGCGCGGCCAGGGCCGCGTCGAGGGCCGTGTGCAGGGCGCCGACCGAGTCGAGGTCGAGTTCGCCGTACAGCGCGAGGACGGTGCCGCCGGCCCACGGCCGGGCCCGTGCGGTGAACCCGCCCGGCCCCGGGGCACGGCCGGTCGGTGGTCGGCGGGTCATGGTGTCGGCTCCTTCCGTCACCGGCCGGCCGGTCGGTTCACGCCGTGCGCTACGCATCCGCTCGGGCGGGTGCGAGGCGCAGCCCGTGGCCGGGGGCGCCGTCCGCGCCGGGGGTGACGGTGCCGCCCGCCGGATCGCGGGTGCCGTCGAAGAGCGGCCGCTCGATCCGGACGTGGTCGGAAACCTTCGGGGACACGGTGTTCCTCCTTCGTCACGCTTCATCACGCTTCGTCCAGGACGCCCCCCGCAGCGCGGCTATCCGCTGCGGGGGGCCGGAAACGCCCGGGAGGGAAAGAAATCAGCGTGGCGCCTCGGGTTCGGCGGCTCCCTGGTCGGTCATTCCGCCGTCCTCCGCTCCCCCGTCCTCCGCTCCCCTGGGTTCGGCCGGACCTGCGGGTTCGTCCGCCCAGCCGGGGGCGTCGCGGTCCTCCAGCTGCTCGCGCAGGCTGGTGAGGGTGGCGGTGAGCAGGCGGGAGACGTGCATCTGGGAGACGCCGATGCGCTCGGCGATCTGGGACTGGGTCCAGCCGTCCCAGAAGCGCAGCTTGAGCACCGTCTGATCGCGGCACGACAGCCGAGCGAGCAGGGGGCGCACGGCGGTGCGGAAATCCGCGAGTTCGATGCCGGGGTCACAGGCCCCCATGCGGTCCAGCATGGCGCTGCCGCTCTCGTCGAGGTCCTGCTCGCGCGCAGCGTCCAGCGAGTCGGGCCGGTAGACGCGGCCTGCGACCAAGCCCTCGGCGGCCTGCTCGACGGTGATGTGGAGGTCCTCGGCGATCTCGTCGGGGTGCGGGAGGCGGCCGAGTTCCTGCTCCAGCCGGTCGGATCCGCGGGCGACGGTCAGGTACAGCTCCTGCATGCCGCGCGGGACCCGGACCGGCCAGGAGGTGTCACGGAAGAAGCGCTTGATCTCACCGGCGATGGTGGGGATGGCGTAGGTGACGAACTCGACGCCGCGGTGCGGGTCGTAGCCGTCGACCGCCTTGATCAGGCCGATCGTGCCGACCTGGAGGATATCGTCCATGTCCTCGGCGCGGTGGCGGAAGCGGGCGGCGATGAAGCGCACCAGCGGCATGTTGAGTTCGATGATCGTGCCGCGCACGTAGCTGTACGCATGCGTTTCGCGGGCGAGTGCGGCCAGGCGCTCGAACAGCGCGTCGCTGAGTTCGCGTGCCTCGTACTTGCCCATCGCGCGCAGTTGCGCGTCCGTCGGGCGGGGTGGCACGTCGGGCGGAAGGCCAGACGGCGGGGCGGCCGTCCGGTCGGTGGGGCGACCGGTTTCCAGCGTGGTGGACACGGTGGCTCTCTCCTGGGGCATCGGGGCGAACGCCCGGCGCCGCGAGCGGCTCGCGCCGAACGCGACGGGGCTGCTTTTCCGGAGGACCTGGGCCCGGTGTCGTCGGGCGACGGTCCCGGTGGCACCCGGTGAGGGTGCGGACGCGACTGGCTGCGATCCACGGCCGCGTCATGCGTTCTCTACCCGACACACGACTTCCGATTCATGTTTTGGGCGGTTTATTACCTTGCCTACGGGTACACGCGCTCGGGCAACGCCCTGCCGTCACGAAAAGGAGCGCCGCCATGCCCCGAGGATCCAGCCCCAAACGGGAGCGCCAGTACGAGCACATCAAGGAGAGCGCGCTCGACCGGGGCGAGACCGAGAAGCGGGCCGAGGAGATCGCCGCCCGCACGGTGAACAAGGAACGCGCCCGGCACGGCGAGTCGAAGACCGCGAGCCGCAGTTCGCTCCACGACATCTCCTCCGGCCGCCGCGGCGGGCAGCGCTCGCACACGGGGGCCCGGGGCCCGACCTACGACCAGCTCTACAACGAAGCCAGGCAGCGCGGCGTCAAGGGCCGTTCGAAGATGAACAAGCGCGAGCTGTCGCACGCGCTGGGCCGTTGAGGAGGGCGTCATGACGACCACGCCGGTCAGAACCACCATGCCGGTCAGAACCACCACGCCGGTCAGGATGACCATGCCGCTGATGACGACCACGCCGGTGATGATGACCGTCCCGGCTCCCCCCGGCCCGGACACCGAGCCGGTCCCCCACCCGAACCCCGCCCCGAAGCCGGGCGAGGACCCCGACCCGGCACCGCCGCCGATCCCGCCCTTCCCCACTCCCGACCCGTTCCCGGGCCCCGGTTCCGACCCCGATCCGGCACCGCCGCCCCAGCCGCACCCCGGTCAGGCCTGAGACCCCGCTCAGCCCTGGAGGGCACCAGGGTCCACCGGGGACGCGACCTCCAGCCAGACCAGCTTCCCCTCGCCCTCGGGCAGGCAGCCCCAGTCGCGCGCCAGCCGGTCCACCACCCGCAGGCCGTGGCCGCCGGGACGGCCCGGGTCCGCGAACGGGCGCAGCCGCGGCGCGGCCGGGCTGGCGTCCGAGACCTCCACCCGCAGCCGCTCGCCGTCCCAGCCCAGCCGCAGCTCCTGGGGGCCGCCGGGCGCGTGCAGGCACGCATTGGTGACCAGCTCCGACACCATCAGCAGGACGTCCTCCGCCGCCGCCAGCCGCCCGGCATCCGGCGCGGGCAGCCAGTGCCAGGCGAGCAGCGCCGCACGGCTGAAGTCCCGGGACCGCTGGACCGCGCTCTCACTGCCGGCCAGCACGAGCCGCCTGGTCCGGTCGGAGCCGCTCGGCCGCCGCCCGGAAGCCGTCGCCCTCCGGCCGGAGTCCTTCGGCAACGCTCCCTCCCCGGAGCTCTTCATGCCGGGTTCTCCTCACTCCACGTCGTCGCAGCCGCGCTGCGGCGGGTCCGCGGTCTTCAGAGCGGCGTCGAGGTCAGGGTGGATGCGCAGCGCCGCGTCGGCTTCCGTGATCGCGAACAGCCTCGCCACCACGGGCCTCGAACCGGCGAGTCCCAGCCGCAGGCCGGCCGCCTCGGCGTCCAGGCGTGAGCGCGGCAGCAGGTTCAGCCCGGTGGAGTCGCAGAACCGCAGGCCGGTGAGGTCGACGACGATCCGTTCCTCGCTCCCGGCCACCGGACGGGACAGCGCCGTCCACAGACCGTTCGTGCTGCCGGGGCGCAGCTCGCCTCCGAGGGAGACCACCCGCGCGCGGCCCTCCCGGCGCACCGCGACGCGCAGGCCGCCGACTTGCTGCTCCCCCTCACCCCCGCCGGGCTGCTCGGCCGGCCGTGGCACGGCGGGCTCCCGGTCCGTTCGCGGCGAAGTCCTGCCGTCCCGACCGCCGTCCCGCGCGGCGGTTCGGGTCGCGCGGACGGCCTGGGCCGGACGGACCGCCGCCCCGGGCAGGGCCGCCGCCCCGGGCAGGGCCGGGCTCACCACCCGCTCCTCATCCATGCCCCGCGTGTGCCCGCAGCCACGGTGGCTACACGTGTGCCGGCGTTCTCCACCGTCGGGCACGTCGGCCTGTTCCTGACCGTCGCGGCGGTGTACGTGGCGGGCCACGCAGCGCGCTGCTGGTCGCGCTCACGGCCCAGCTGTGGACGCGAACGTTTCCGGCCCGCCGACCGCTTCTGGCCCGTCGATCGTTTCCGGACCCTCGATCGTTTCCGAACCCTCGGCCGTTTCCGGACCCTCGGCCGTTTCCGGACCCTCTCCCGTTTCCGGCCCGTCGGCCCGGGTAGCCGCGCGACGCCGGACGAAGCCCGGCAGACGCCAGGGAGGCCGCCCGTGCGAGTGAACGGCGCGAGACCGGCCCGGCGGCGCCACCCGACCCGGGTGGTCCTGCCCCGGGCGCGCCCCGTCGTGTCCGACGGGTCCGGAGGCCGCGTGCCGGCCGGGCTGCGGACCGCCGCCGGGTACACCTGGCGGCTGCTCCTGCTCGGGGTGGCCGCCTACCTGGCCGTCTCCGTCCTCGGCCGGCTCCAGTTGCCGGTCATCGCCGTGTTCCTGGCGCTGGTCATCACCTCGGTCCTGCGGCCGCTCGTCGACCTGCTGGCACGGGCGCTGCCCCGCTCGATCGCCGTCCTGCTGGTCCTCGTGTGCGCCATCGTGGTCGTGGGCGGCGTTCTCGCCCTGGTGGGGACGACCGTCGTCGGCGAGTGGGGCCGACTGGGCACCGAACTGCGCGGCGGCCTCGGGCGGATCGACCGCCTGCTCACCGGCGCCCCCTTCCACCTGCGGGCCGGCACCGTCACCGACCTGCGCGCGAAGCTCGGCGAGTTCGTCACCGCCCACCGCTCGGCGCTGCTCAGCACCGCGCTCAGCGGGGCGAGCCGGGTCGTCGAAATGCTCACCGGGCTGGCGCTCGCGGTGTTCTGCTCGGTGTTCTTCCTCCACTCCGGCGACCGGATGTGGTGCTGGGCGCAGCACCAGCTCCCGGCCCGGTCACGATCTGCCTGGGACCGCGCGGGGCACGCCGCGTGGCGCACCTTCGCCGGCTACACCCGGGGTGTGCTGATCGTGGCGGCGACCAACGCTGTGCTGGTCGGCGTCGCGCTGGCCGCCCTACGGGTACCGCTAGTACTGCCACTGATCATGCTGGAGTTCGTCGCGGCGCTCGTCCCGCTGATCGGCTCCCCCATCGCGCTGGCCGTCGCCGCGCTGGTCGCCCTGGCGGCCCGCGGCCCGGTGGTCGCGCTGCTGGTGCTCGGGCTGATCGTGATCATCGGCCAGATCGAGGGCCATCTGCTGCACCCGCTGGTCATGGGCTGGTCCGTCCGGATCCACCCGGTGGCGGTCGCGCTGTCGGTGATCGGCGGCGCCGTGCTGGCCGGTGTCCTCGGCGCGGTGGTCGCGGTGCCGGTGGTGTCGGTCGCCTGGGCGGTGATCTGCGAACTCCGCGACCACGACCCACCACCCCGCCCGGGCCCACGAACCAGCCCCCCGACGGCACACCACGGGCAGCCGCACCGCCAACGCGACGAACGCCGACCCCCGCACCGACCCGCCCCCGGCCGCGGCACCCAGTGACCGGCCGGACCTCACGACACCTTCGCCACCTCGCCACCTCGGCACCGCCTGCGTCTACGGGGCCGCCGTCAGCGCATCGGAATGGGCAGGGAACGCATCCGTCCGACCGTGTCGTTGGTCCACCCGGAGAGGAGCGCCCATGAAGACGCGCCAGAAGGACCGCGATGCCCCCGAACCGCAGGCGCCGTGGAACGAGGTCAGGCCGCAGCTATGGCTGGGCGGACACTTCTGGGCCGGCCCTGAAGGCGAGGCGCAGACCGCCGTTGTCGGTCGCGAATTCGACCTGGTCATCAGTCTGTTCACCCGAGCAGGCCACGGGCCGAGCCCCGGAGTCGACCATCTGATCAGTGAAATCCCCGACAGCCCACTGACTGCCGAGCAGCTCCACTCGGTCCGACAGCTGGCCGTCACTGCCGCTGCGGCCGTACGGAACGACCGGACCGTTCTCGTGCGTTGCCACTCCGGCTACAACCGCTCAGGCCTCGTCGTCGCTCAGACCCTGATCGAGCTGGGCCACGACGCCGTCACCGCCATCGCCCTCATCCGGCAGAAGCGATCGCCCTGGGCCCTGAACAACCGGACCTTCGAGCAGTACCTCAACACAGGACTGGACGTCGCCTACCTCCTGGCCGGACTCGAAGCCCGCACCTGACCAGCGCCGAAGGGTCGGATCTGCGCCGGGATTGCGCGCGGCCCGTTCCCTTCCGGGCCGGGCGTCGTTGAGCAGGTGATTGGTGTGATCCGGCCCGGACGGTCCGCGCATTGCCAGGTGACCCGCCCAGGGCTCGACCCATTGGCATGACGAGGGAGACTGACGATGAAGCTGAGTGTTCGACGCGGACTGCTGGCGGCGGCCGCCACGGTCGGTCTGATCCTGGCGGCGGCCGCGCCGCAGGCCACGGCGGCCGGCCCGCAGCACCCCGCCTCCACGACCCGTACCGAGCAGGCGGGCGGGCAGCGGGAGGCGCCGGGGGACCCGGTCCGCGACGGGAGCCCGGACTCCGCGGTCGACCGGGTCGCCGACTTCTACGGCGCCTACATCGACGCCGTCTCCGACGGCACCGACAACCTGTCGGACGGCCTGCGCGCCCACTACCTCACGGAGGACTTCCAGCAGCGACTGGCCGCCTGGGAGCAGGCCAACCACGCCGACGGCGTCCTCCGCGCCCAGGACGTGCCCACCCACTGGGAGGTGCGGTACCACGATTCCGGAGCCGGCCACCTGTTCACCACCGTCACGCTCACCTGGGGCACCGGCCCCAACGCCACGCACACCAAGCTGGCCGTGCAGAGCGACCTGAGCACCAAGCTCATCTCGGACATCGAGGACGCCCCGGCCGGATACTGACACGAGTCTGGAGCGGATGACGGAGCGGACGGTGCAAGCGCGGGCGGCCGACGACGTCGCGTGAGACGAACCCGCCGATCCGCCTCCCGCCGACCGCCGTCCGTGGTGGGACCGGCCCCCGAGCCCGGTCCCACCACTGGCATCGCCGCATCATCCGAGGCACACCCGCGCCGTTCTGCCGCCGGCGAAAAACCGGCCCGCCCGGGCTCGACGCTCACTACAGTCCGGTCCCATGACGACGGTTACCACGCACACGGTCGAGTACCCGGCCGACGGCCTCACGATGATCGGGCACCTCGCGCTCCCGGCCGGTACCGGCCGCCGACCCGCGGTCCTGGTCGGGCCCGAGGGGCCCGGGCTCAACGACTTCCAGCGCCGCCGGGCCGACGCCCTCGCCGAACTCGGCTACGTGGCAATGGCCTTCGACATCAACGGCGGGCGCTGGTTCACCGACCCGCAGGAGATGCTGGCGCACGTCACTCCACTGCTCGCCGACCCCGACCGGATGCGGGGCATCGGCCACGCGGCGCTCGACGTGCTGCGCGCCGAACCGCGGACCGACCCCGACCGGATCGCCGCCATCGGCTACGGCACCGGCGGCGCGATCGCACTGGAACTCGGGCGCGACGGCGTCGACCTGCGGGCGATCGGGACGGTCAACGCCCTGACCACGGGCCGACCCGGCGAGGCGGCGCGCATCCGCTGCCCGGTGTGGGCCGGGGTCGGATCGGAAGACCCGATCATGCCGCCCGCACAACGGGACGCGTTCGCCGCCGAGATGCAGGCCGCGGGCGTCGACTGGCGCCTCGTGGTCTACGGCGGCGCCTTGCACGCCTTCCACCACCCGACGGTCGGCCACGCCGTGCTCCCCGGCGTCGGCCACCACCCCCGGCACGCTCAGCGCGCCTGGCGCGACATCGTCGGCCTGCTCACCGAGTGCCTGCCCGTAACGGAGTGACCCGGCCGTACCGGAGCGACCCGGTCGGCGGACCCGACCTGCCCGGCGAGTCAAGCGTCGGGCTCTGCGATCTGACGCACCCTGTGATCGCCCTCGAACCAGCGGCTCAACAGCTGGTGAACCGGGTCCGGACTCCCCGCCTGGTCTCCACGGCCCCAGCCCCAGCCGGCTCCCCGGGCGGGCGGCGTGCCGCCGGTCATCGCCGCCAAACGGATCAGCGCCGTCTCGGTAGCGCTCGCGTCCTCCTTCCCGAGGGCCCACATGAACACCTGCGGATCCGCGGCGGCCGCCGGGACCGGGGAGAACCCGCAGCCGGCCGAGTACCACGGCCCTCGGGCACGGGGGGCACGGTGGAAGTGTGCTCGCCGGGCGCGCGCGGTGTCCGGCTGACACCGCTCCCGTCTCCGGTTCGGCGGTTCGGCGGTTCGAGTCAGCCGGCCCGGAGCAGGGTGCGCAGCTCGGCGGTGTCGATGATGTGGGCCCGCGAGGGGAGGACCTTCTGGAGCAGGACGTCGTGGACTTCGGTGTCCGGGTCGGCGACGCCGTCGGACAGGACGTAGAGCCGGTAGTCGCGGTCGGCCGCGTCGAGGACGGTGGACAGGACGACACCGCTGGTACTGATGCCGGAGACGACCAGCGTGGTGATGCCGCGCTCGCGCAGCTGCCGGTCGAGGTCGGTGGTGGACATGCCGCCGTAGCGGGTCTTGCGCACGACGAGGTCGCCGTCCCGGGGAGCCAGGCGCTCGTGGATGGCCGTGGCAGGGTCCTCGTGGTGCATGACACGGTGTCGGGCCAGCGGGGCGAAGGACTTGTTGGTGGCCGGGATCGCGCCCCAGTCGGCCTCGGTGAAGCCGACGCGTACGTGGGCGACGGTGGCGCCGCTGGTGCGGACGTCGGCGATCGCCGCTTCCACGCGGTCGAGCAGGGCTTCCCGGCCCCCGCCCTCGGGCAGAACGGCCAGGATCGCGGGCTGGCAGTCCAGGACGAGCAGAGCGGTGTGCTCGGGGTCAAGCGCGGGGTCAAGCGCGGGGGCAGACGCAGGGGCAGTACTCACGCGAGTTCTCTCCCTACTTGGCGGCACCCGGTCGGCGCGGGGAGACGATTCGGCGGACCGACGGCCGCTCCCATCCGCACAACCGATCAGCGATCGGAAGCATCAAAGCGCGCCTCATCCTCAGGGATCAAACAACCACAGGACCGCCAAGCCACAACCACCAGTTGTACCTATAGAGTGCCGCCATGGACCTCGACACCGTTCGGACCTTTGTCGCCGCCGCCGACGCCGGGCAGTTCCAGGAGGCCGCCGCCGAGCTGGCCGTCACCCAGCAGGCCGTCTCCAAGCGCATCGCCGCGCTGGAACGCAACCTCGGCGTGCGGTTGTTCACCCGCACCGCACGCGGGGCCGAGCTCACCATCGACGGGCAGGCCTTCCTGCCCCACGCGCGCGAGCTGCTGCGCGCCGCCGAGCGCGCGGTCGAGTCCGTGCGCCCCGGCCGCCGTCCGCTGCGCGTCGACGTGATCAACCTTCGTGGCTCGGCGTCGGGCCTGATGCGCGGCTTCCACCGCGCGCACCCCGAGATCGATCTCGACGTGATGATGCTGTTCGAGATCGAGACGGCCGTCAACGCCATCCGCTCCGGTGCGATCGACGCGTCCTTCCGCGCCGTCGTCGCGCCCGGCCGGCCCCTTCCCGAGGACATCGAGTCCGTCCGGGTGATCGACGAACCGCTCCAGCTCCTCACCGGTCCCGCCCACGCGCTGGCGGGCGCCCGGTCGGTGACCGTCGCCCAGCTCGCCGGGCACCGGATCTGGATGCCCGGCATCGTCCCCGGTACCGAGTGGGGCGCCTACTACGACGACCTCGTCGCCGAGTTCGGCCTCACCATCGAGGCGACCGGCCCCAACTTCGGCTCCGACGCGCTCCTCGACACCATCGCCGACACTCCGGCCCTGGCCACCTTCATGGGCGAGCACACCCGCCTCGTCTGGCCCGCCGACCACGGCCTGCGCCGCATCCCGGTGACCGACCCGACGCCCGTCTACCCGCACTCACTCCTCTGGCACCGCGACAACCCCCACCCAACACTGGCCACCCTCCGCGCCCACCTCGCCGCCACCACGACCGGCCACGACGCCCCCGGCACCTGGACACCGGACTGGGTCCTTCCACGCTGAACGCCACCGCGCGCCCGCAATCAGCTTGGTCCTCGGCCTCCGGCCTGGGATTGGCCTGGTCCCACGCGCGGACCTCGGCCCTGCCGTGGCCGGACGTGTCGCTCACCGAGGTCACAGCGCTCGACCACCTGCCTCAGCTGGACGCAGGCAGGGCAGGGCCCGGCGGAAGGGACAAGCGGTCAAACTCCAGCAGACCCGGACGACGGCCACAACCACGAACCCGGCACCTAAGTTGGTTCCCACGCGCGGCGTCGGGCGGTGCGGTGGCCGCTCGGAAGCGGGCACCGCACCGCCCGACGGCGGGGGCCGTAGGCCGTGGGTCAGCGCACGGTGACGGTGAACACGGGGGAGGCGACGTCTCCGCTGACGATGCGCAGCTCGTTCAGGCCCTTGATGCCGAGCTTCACGCCGAGCGAGTAGGAGCCGTTGTGGTCGGTGCGGACGGAGGCCGGCAGGGTGACCCACTTGCCGTGCTGCTTCTGCTGCAGGGTCACCTCAGTGCCCGCCTTGAGCCCGGTGGTGGTGCCGGTGACCCGGAACAGCTGCCAGGCCTGGACGGTCGTGACGGACGGCTTGGCGGTGATGCCGGCGTGCGCGGCGGCCTGCTGCGCCGCGGCCTGCTGCGTGGTGGACGTGGGGTAGGCGGCCGGGGCCGCCGCCATGGCGGCGGTGCCCGCCAGCCCGAGGGAGAGCACGGCGACGGTGGTCACGGCGGCCAGGCGCAGGGAGTTCCGCTTGGAGACGATCACGGGTGCACCCCTTTCAAGGGGAGGTGATTGCTCGGCCCGAAGAGCACGGTCGGCGCGATTCGGGCTCTGTCATCTGTAGGGACGCCACGCTCCACGCTTCGGTTGTGAGCGGATCGTCACCGCCTTGTAACGGTCGGCGATGCCCCGGAGTTCCCAACACCCAAGCACACGGGCGGAATTGGCGCTTCCTGTTCTACGGACACGACAGTCGGACCCGACGGTCCCCCTCAACGGCCAGCGAGGGCACGGCGCCTCCGGACCCGGTACGTTCGGGGGGCGCGGAAGACCGTCGAGCACCCGGACCGGTCGAACGTACGGGTCCGGAAGCGCAGGGCGGCCTGCCAGCGAGTCAGGTCGTCGGCGACGGTGACCTGGTAGTCCCGGCCGCCCTGGAGGATCAGCATCGGGCCGGCGAGTGCGGTCGCCGTGGCCACCGGGTCGTACGCGCGCAGGTCGAGCCAGTAGGCGGCGGAGAGTCCGAACGGCAGCAGCTCCGACGGCGTGTCGGGCATGAGTTCGGGGCCGGCCACCAGCGCGGCCTGCCGGGCCAGCGCCGCCACCGCATCCCCGAGGCCTCCAAGGCCACCGTCTACCGGCACATCGACCTACTCGTCGCCGGCGGAATCCTGGAGGTCGCCGAGGAACGGCGGGTGAGGGGCGCGGTAGAACGGCACTACCGGCTGCGCCAGGACCGAGCCGTGGTCGGCTCCGAGATGGTCCGCTCGCTCACCCCTGAAGATCACCGGCAGGCCTTCGCCACCGCGATGACCGCCCTGCTGGCCGAGTTCAACGCCTACCTCGACCGCGAGCAGGCCGACCCGATGGCCGACCAGGTGGGCTACCGGCAGCACGCACTCTGGCTCAGCCCGGAGGAACTGACCGAGCTGATCGGCGAGCTGCGCACGGCCATCGTGCCCAGACTGGCCAACCGGCCGAGCCCCGAGCGGGCGCAGCACCTGCTGAGTCCGATCCACTTCCCGGTGGAGGCCCCGCCGGGGTAGGCCCCGCCGGGGTAGGTCGAGCCGGGGTCCGTGGCGAAAGTGCCGGCGCTGTCTGCTGCCCGGCCGCAATTCGGTAGCGGACCGAGCGGTGCTTCGGGCAGGCTCGCGCGCATGGTCTCGGTGTTGCAGAACGTGGCGATCGACTGTGCGGATGCCTACGGGCTGGCTCGGTTCTGGAGTGAGGTGCTCGGTCGTCCGCTGCACCCGGAGGACGGCCCGGGTGATCCGGAGACTGCGGTGATGCTGCCGGAGGGCCAGCTGCTGTACTTCCACCAGGTGCCGGAACCGAAGACGATCAAGAACAGGGTCCACCTGTGCCTGCGTCCGGAGACCACCCGCGAGGCGGAGGTCGAGCGGCTGCTGAACCTCGGGGCCACCCTCGTCGACGACCGCCGGGAACCCGATGGTGCCGGCTGGGCCGTCCTCGCGGACCCTGAGGGCAATGAATTCTGTGTTCTCCGCAGTGCGGCCGACCGCGCGGCGATGTCCTCCTGCGGCTCCCCCGCGCAACGGCCGGCTGCCCCGCAGTAGCTGGTCACAGCCGTTCGTTGATGGCCGGGACGATGCGCCGGTCTCCGGGCGGCGACGCGAAGTGCGCTGCGCTCCGGCCTCGTTGAGCGGGAATACGGCGCTGAACAGACGCATTGCACGGGGTATGAAGGCCATTGGTGTCTACGACTTCGGCGGTCCGGACGTGCTGCGCGTCCTGCGGTTGCCCGAACCTCAGGCGGGCCCCGGCGAGGTCCGTATCCGGGTGCACGCGGCGGCCGTGAACCCGACCGACATCATGCTGCGGAGCGGCGGTCACGCCTCGCGCATGCCCGGGCACCGGCCCCCGTTCGTGCCCGGCATGGACGCCGCAGGCGTGATCGACCAGCTCGGCCCCGGGGCCGACGAACGGCTTGCCGTGGGCCAACGGGTGGTCGCCATCGTGCTGTTCACCAGCGCGCACGGCGGAGCCTACGCCGAGCAGATTGTCGTACCCGCCGCCTCGGTGGTGCCGGCCCCCGAGGGGGTGGACCTCGCTGCCGCGTCCACCCTGCTCATGAACGCCATGACCGCGCGCCTCGCCCTGGACGCGCTGGCCGTACCGCCGGACGGAACCGTCGCCGTGACCGGCGCGGCCGGTGCCGTCGGCGGATACGCGGTCGAACTGGCCAAGGCCGACGGGCTGACCGTCATCGCGGACGCCGCCCCGCACGACACCGACCGGGTGCGCGGGTTCGGCGCCGACCACGTCGTCGAACGCGGACCCGAGGTCGCCGCCCGCATCCGCGCACTGGTACCCGAGGGAGTTCCCGGTCTGGTGGACGGCTCGATACAGACCACCGAGACGGTGCCCGCCATCGCCGACGGCGGAACGCTGGCCGAACTGCGGGGCTGGTCTGGCCCCGCCGAACGCGGCATCCGCGTACGCCCGGTGATGGTGACGGACGGCATCACCGACACCGAGCGGCTGAACACGCTGCGCCGCCAGGTCGAGGACGGCACCCTGACCCTGCACGTCGCCGACGTGCTGCCGGCCGAGAAGGCGGCCCAGGCCCACCGTCTGCTGGAGGCCGGCGGCCTGCGCGGCCGGCTGGTACTGGACTTCCCCTGACGGCATCGCGGGGATCGCACCCGCGGCGGCGATCACGGAACGGGCGTTGGCGGGTGCGTTGGCGGGTGCGTTGGCGGGGGGTCCCGGCGGTTCTCACGTCCGGTTCAGCGCAGCGTGGCGGCGAGCGGTCCGACGGCTTCCAGCACGTGGCGGCGGAGCCACCGGGACGCGGGATCGTCGTCGAGTCGGCGGTGCCAGCGCAGTTCGATGTCAGCCGCCGGCATTTCCAGTGGCACCTTGTGCCACCGGAGGGGCACCTGTCGCTCGACGAGGTGCTCCACCACCACCCGGGGGCCGAGGCAGATGACGTCTCCCTCCAGCGCCATCAAGGCTGCCACGGCGAAGGAGGGCACCACCGCGACGACGCGGCGGGAGCGGCCCAGGCGGTGCAAGGCCTCGTCCAGCGGCCCGTGCGCGAGGCCCCGGCGGGAGGCGGAGATGTGCGGGTGGGCGCACAGGTCGTCCACCGTCAGCCGTGCGGCCTTTCCCAGATCGGAGTGTGCCGCCACCACGGCGACGAAGTGGTCGGAGAACAGCGTTCGCGCGCGCACGTCCGGAGGGGGCGGGTCGGCGACGCCGATGTCGAGGTCGAGCGAGCCGTCGCGTAGCCGATCGGGTTCCTTGGAGTCCTGGGCGACGAACCGCAGGCGGACCTCGGGTGCCTCGGCGGCGATCCGGTGGGTGAGGCGGGGCGCGAGGACGGGGCTGAGTCCGTCGTTGACCCGGATGGCGAAGGTACGCCGCCACGATCGCGGGTCGCTTCCCGCTGCGTCCACCCGGAGTTCGGCCGCGGCCTCCAGCAGCGCCTTGACCCTGGCGGCCGACCGCTGGGCGAACGGGGTGGGTACGAGGCCCCGGCCGGCGCGCACCAGGATCTGGTCGTTCATCGCCCGTCGCAGCCGGCCCAGGGCCCTGCTGGTGGCCGGAATGGACAGATGAAGACGCATCGCGGCCGCGGACACGCTGCCGGTGTCCATCAACGCGTCGAACACGCGCAAGAGGTTGAGGTCCAACTGGTCGGCCACGGACGCCCCCTTCGTTTGCGTCTGACGCAAACTCCCTGTGCAAAGCATGCATTAGACATCGCGTCAGGAGCGTTCGAGACTGACGTCGTGGCCACCACACCCTCCGTCCCACCCCTGAGGAGCTGCGGACATGCCGAACGACAGGCACCCTGAGAACCGGACGCCGTCCCCTACCGAAGTCACCGCATTCACCGAAGCCGCCGAAGCCGCCGTATGCGCCGAAGCCGCCGAAATCGCCGTAGTCGGCTGCGGGCCGGTCGGCATGACGCTCGCGGCCCTGCTGGGCAAGGCCGGGCGCTCGGTCGTGGTGCTCGAACGCTACCCCGGCCTGTACGGCCTCCCGCGGGCCGCCAGCTTCGACGGCGAGATCATGCGCGCGCTCCAAGGGCTCGGACTCGTCGACGAACTGGCGCCCACCCTGCGCACACAGGACGCGTACGAGTGGCGCAACGGAGCGGGTGACCTCCTCATCCGACAGGTGTTCCGCAACGTCGGCGCCAGCGGTTGGGCCGACCTCTACCAGTTCCACCAGCCCGACCTGGAGACGGCGCTGCACTCGTTGTGCACCTCGCTGCCGAACGTCGACCTCCGTTTCGGCACGACGGTCACCGGCCTGTCCCAGGACCGTGACCAGGTCACCCTGAACACGTCGGACGGTGCGACCCTCGCGGCGCGCTACGTGATCGGCTGCGACGGCGGGAACAGCTTCGTGCGGAACGCCCTCGGCATCGAACAGGACGACCTCGGCTTCTCCGAACCCTGGCTGGTCTGCGACTTCGCCCTCCGGCGCCCCGCGGCCGACCTGGGGCTGCCGTCGATGCTGCAGATCGGCGATCCCGAGGGACCGACCACCGTCATCACCACCGGTGCCGAACGGCAGCGGTTCTGCTTCCTGCTCGACGATGACGACGACTTCGGGCGGGAACGTGCGGCGGACGGCGTGTGGTCCCGCGTGGGCCGCTACCTGTCCCGCGACGACGCCGACATCGCCCGTACTGCCACCTACACCTTCCAGTCGCTGGTCGCGAGGCGCTGGCGGGACGGCCGGGTCCTGCTCGCGGGAGATGCCGCACACCAGATGCCGCCCTTTCTGGGGCAAGGCCTCTGCTCGGGGATACGGGACGCACTCAACACCGCCTTCAAGATGGATCTCGTGCTGCGCGGCATCCGGGGCGCCGAGGTGCTCGACACCTACCAGAGCGAGCGGGAGCCGCATGTGCGCGGCGTGACGGCCACGAGCATGGAACTCGGCCGCCAGCACACCCTGCGGGACCCGGTGCTCGCCCGCGAGCGCGACCGCACGCTGATGGCCCACCGACGCGCGCTCCGGGAGCCGGACCGGATCCGGCTGCCCGACCTCGGCCCCGGCCTGTTCGCCTCCGGCGGAGGCCGACTGTCCGTCCAGGGCCGGGTGAGCGACGGCCGACGGACGGGCCTGCTCGACGACATCGTCGGCGGAGGCTTCCGGCTGCTGGTCGCCGAACAGGCCCTCCCCCGGCTGAACCTGGCCCGGCTCAGCGACCTGGGCGTCACTGTCGTCGGCTTCGGCCCCACCCCCACAGGCGCTGCCCCCGGAGCCGTCGTCGCCGACCCGGACGGCACCCACCGTCGCTGGCTGTCCGACCTCGGCGCCGCCGCTGCCGCCGTGCGCCCCGACAACTACGTCTACGCGGCCGGGCCGGACGCGGACGCGGTGGCGAACCAGCTACTGGCCCTCCTCACCCCCGGCGCCTGAGCCCGGAACCGGCTCAGCCGACCCCCAACGCCGTGCTCCGCGCCCGGAACCGCGCCCAAGCCCACGAACCCGCGCCCACCAGCAGGGCCGCCCCCAGCGCGTACACCGGCAGCCAACGCGTCGTCGTCACCGCCAGGGCTGCGCCCACTCACAGGCTCTCCTCGTCCGCCAACGGGGCACCAGCCTCCCGCCACCGCCTACCGCCACGGCTTGTCACCACACCGGTGGGCCCTCGGACGCCACCCGCCCAGCCCAGCCCGGGCCTACGGACGGGTCAGTGCCCTCACCGCTCCCAGTAGTCGACGTCTGGCAGCCGTATCCAGCTGTCGGCGGGGCCGGTGACGGCGCGGGCGTCGGCGGGGCGCAGGCCCGCGAAGGCGCAGGCCTGGGCGACGGCGTGGTGGTGGTAGAGGTAACCGGTCAGGACCTCGTCCGGGGTGTGGTTCGGGAGGGGGGCGCCACCGGGGTGGAGGTCCCAGGCTTCGACGGTGCCGTCGCGGACGATGCTGCCCTGGTTGCCGCTCTTGGGGTTGGCGTACAGGCCGTAGCCGACCGTGCCGGCGGTCAGCCGGGCCATCGCTCCCGGGGTGGACGGCGTGTAGCCCCAGGGCTGGGTGACGACGCATCCACCGGGCACGGTCGTGACACCGGCGATGAGCAGGCCCTCGTCCATGTCGTACTCGTTCGGGTCGTCGAGGAAGTCCTCCATGAACTCCTCGTCCAACGGAGTGGCGTCCAGCCGACGGACCGCTTCGGCGGCGTCGATGGCGGCGACGCAGGCGAGGCCGGTGCCCTCGAAGGGGAAACGGCCCAGGCCCTGGACGAGTTGCCGCCCGCGCTGGACGGTGGCCTGCTCGGTCGCTGTCAGGCCGGCTTGTCCGTCCGGCACGGGGAACAGATCGGGGACCGGCCCGGCCAGAGCTATGCGGCCGGGCGACCAGCCGCCGAGCTGGGGCCGCCACGGGTCGGCGCCTGCGGCCACGAGGGCCCGGGCGTTGTCCGGCCGGTTCTCCATGACGGCCTCCCACAGGGCCGTCGTCCCGTTCTCCAGCGCGTCCACGTCCGACACCCGGCGCGTCAATTCGGCCACCACCTCGGACGAGCCGAACCCCCGCGGCCTGGTGCAGGGGGCGGAGACCCCCGCCCCACACGTCCGGGTCGGCTCCTGCGTCGAGCCGCGCACGGATGTCGTCGTGGTCCCGCCAGCTGTTCCAGGTCACACCGTCCCAGCCCGTCATCGCGGCCCCCCGTTCGTTCGTCGTCAGCGCGGCCCTCCGCGAGCGCCACCCGTCCCCACACGATTGCATGCCGGTCTGACAGTCGCTGTCCGGTGCCTTCGGTAGCTGCTGGGCCCGTGCCCTCGATGACCGCCGCTCGTCACCGGACAGCGCCGCGGGGCTCCCCCGGCTGCCCGACCGTCGTGCTCCGGAAACGCGGACCGCAGGACCGTGCCGGGAGCCCGGCGCCTTCCAGATGCCGGCTGACCGGTCGTCGACCGGGGTCAGCGGTACCAGGTGCGGACGGCGTCCGCCGTCTCGCGGACGTCCGCGTCCCCGGCGCGGATGCGGGCGGCCAGGTCGGCGGCCTGCTTGGGCTCCGCAGTGACGATGACCCCGGAGGCGCTGAGGTAGGAGGCGGCCACGACAGCGGCGAAGTGCTCGTTGGCGAACTCCAGGGCCGGGACGCGGATCAGCTGGTGCATGAGGGCCGCGGCCCGCTGGTGCACCTCGCCGTACACCGGCACGTCCATGACCTCGTCGAGGTGGCGGGCGACCGCGGCGGCCAGGGTGCCGTAGTCGGTGACGTCCGGATCGGCAGGCAGGAACTGGTGGGCGATGTCAAGCAGCCACGCCCGGTCTATCTGGAGGATCACGCGGCGTCCGCCGCGGCGCCACGGGTGCTCTGCGGGTAGGGCCCGAACTCGGCCTCGAACGTCGGCGCCCACGTCGGCGCGAAGTGCGCCGCGGCTGTCAGGAACCGTTCGCGCCGCTCGTCCGCCTCCTCGGCCAGCACCTTGCGCGCATAGTCCGTCAGGCTCAGCCCGGCGGCCTCCGCCCGCTGCTCCAGCGCCTCGTGCACGGCGTCGTCCAGTCGCACGTTCAGCTGCTTCATACCGGCGAATCGTAGTTCGGCGTACACCCCGCTACAAGTCTGAGGACGGCGTGTCGGGGAACACGGACCGCCCCGGCGGACTCCAGCACGTCCTCAGCAACGAACTCGGCCGTCGGCCGACGGAACCGCGGACCCGTTGCTTTCTCCACCAAGTCGGGAACTCGGTCGCTTGGGTCGCTTCAGTAGCTGCCCTGCCGGGTCACATCCTGGGGCTACGGGCCCTCCGCCGGCTCAGGCCCCCAGCGACCGAACCGGATCCGGTGCCACAAACAGGCCGTGCGTACCGGGACAGCAGGGCAACGGCACTGTCCTCGGAGGGCAGGGGCGACCCAAGCGACTCAGCGACTCGGTGCTGGAGGTGTTCAGGCACTGATCGCTCCTGCGGACATAGTCCCAGGTCACAGCATCGAAGCGACTCTCCCGGCCCTGCGGCGGAGCTACTGAAGCGACCCAAGCGACCCAAGTTGGGGACTTCCACGAGAACCTGGTCCGGCGACACGCCGGGGACCAGTGCCCGAGAGACTCAGTCGCTTTCAGTCGCTGGGGTTCAGTCGCTGGGAAAAACCCCAGGTCAGGGCAGGTTCACCCACCCCGTCAGCGACCGAAGCGACTCAAGGTCAGGTATATGAAGACATTCCCCTGTGCGTGTGCGCGTTATAGACCCGGGCTACAGTCGCTTCAGTCGCTGTTTGCTGTTAAAAGCGGCTTTGACCTGCGAAAATGCCGGGAGACCGAAACCAGCGACTGAACGGGGTCGGTCGCTGACCCGGGTTTCGGTAGCTGAGTTTCGCCGCAGACTCCGGCAGTTCGCGTCCCCACGTCCTCGCTCGGATAGTCTGTGTGAGCTATCTTCTGGACTTCGGTCGCTTCAGTCGCTGATCCGGCGCCCACCAGTGCCCTGACCTGGCTATTTGCCCTCAGCGACTGAACGAGCGACTCAAGTCCGAGCAGCTACCAACCATGGGGAGAGGGACCAGCGTGACGGCGCCTAAGGCCGTGGGGAGCGACCGAGCGTTTCGCCAGCCGGATGCGCTGGCCGTCGCGCGCTGGTGCGCCGTCCAGGGTTGGCCCGTCCACCCGCTCGCACCAGGTCGCAAGACCCCGCCTGCCAACTGCCAACCCTGCCAGGAGCCGGTTCACAGTCCCGCCGACTGCCCGTGCCCTGCGGCCGGTCGCTGGTGCCACGGCTTCCACGCGGCCACTCTCGACCAGGACGTCCTCACCGCTTGGTGGCGCGTCAACCCGGACTTCGGTACCGGGGTCGCCTGTGGCCCGGCGGGTCTCGTCGTCATCGACGTCGACAGCCACCCCAGCACCGTCCCCGCCCGGGACCGGATCCTGCCCGGGATTCCGATCCACGAGAACGTCAACCTCGACGGCCTCGAGAACGGCTACCACACCCTCGCTCTGCTCGCGGCCCTGCGCCAGGCTCCTGACCCTGCGACGGACACGGAGACCCTGCGCGTGCGCACCCCCTCCGGTGGGCTGCACATCTGGTACCAGGAGGACTCCCCCCGCAGGTTCGCCTGCTCCACCGGCTCCTCCAACGGCCGGGCCCTGGCCTGGCAGGTCGACGTGCGCGCCCACGGCGGATACATCGTCGCCCCCGGCACCGTGACCACCGCCGGTACCTACACCGCGCTCCCCGGGGCAAGGACCCCCGCGCCCCTGCCCCAGTGGCTCAGCGACGAACTCGTCCGCACCGGCCACCTCAAGGACCAGCCCAGTACCCCGCGCCCCTCCCAGCCGTCCGTCCCCGACCGCGGCCGCGCGGCCGTCGTCGCGGCAGGCGGCGGCAAGCGCGGGGCCGAGCGAGTCCTCGACACCGTCCTCCAGGACGTCACCGACTGCGCCACCACCCCCGAGGGGGCCGGTTTCACCGGCAAACTCAACCGCGCCGCCTACACGATGGGAGGCCTGGTCTCCGCCGGTCACCTGACCCACACCGCCGCCGAGCGGCTCCTGCTGGACGCGGCCCGCACCGCCCGCCCCAGCCAGGACAGGCAAAGCTCCGCCGTCATCCGCTCCGGCCTCGCCGCCGGCGCCCGACAGCCCCTGCACGTCGGGAAGGCACGCGGATGAACGACAGCACCCGCAAGAGGACGGTCTTCGATCCCGTGGCCACGGCCCAGCAGATCCTGGAGTACCCGCCGGTCCCCGGCCCAGCCTCCCCGCCCCCCTGGCACGGCACCCCCGTCCAGGAGAGCCTTCTCGACACCCCGTCCGCCGAACCTGCGCCGGCCCCCGAGCCTGTTCAGGAGAGCAAGCAGGCCCCGGCGGGGCCGGAGGCGAGCGCGCACGGTCTCCTGCCCGACTCGCTGTCCGACCGGGGCAACGCCAAGCTCTTCGTCCACCTCTACGGAGGCGACTACCGCCACGTCCCCGGCCTCGGCTGGTATCGCTGGGCGGCGCACCGCTGGCAGCTCGACGAGGACGACACCGTCCTGTGGGCCGCCGGCGAGATGGCCGAGAGCATCGCCACCCACGACTCCCGCGGCGTCTACACCAACACCGATCTGCGTCGGCACCGCCGCCGGGCCCTCTCCACCTCGGGCATGAACGCCATGCTCGCCCAGGCGAAGTCCGCTCCGGGCATGGTCCTCAACGCCGCTCTCCTGGACGCCGACGCCTACGCCCTGTGCACCCCCGGCGGCGTGGTCGACCTGCGCACCGGCGCCATCGTCCCGCCCGACCCGAAGGTCCACCACCACTCCCGCTCCACCACCCTGGCCCCCGCCCGGATGCGGACCCCGCGCTGGGACCGCTTCCTCACCGACACCTTCGGCGACGACAAGGAAGGCCGGCAGACCCGCGACTTCCTCCACCTGCTGCTCGGCTACTCGATCAGCGGCGATGTCGGCGCCCAGGTCATGCCGTTCCTCTACGGCCAGGGCAAGAACGGCAAGAGCGTCCTGCTGGACGTCATGATCCAGCTCCTCGGCGACTACGCGGACGCCGCCCCGCCCGGCTTCCTGATGGCCAAGACCTTCGATGGGCACCCCACCGACCTCGCCGAACTCCACGGCCGACGCATCATCGTCTGCTCCGAGCTCAAGCCCGGCGACCGCTTCGACGAGGCCCGGGTGAAGCTCCTCACCGGCGGCGACAAGATCAAGGCCCGCCGGATGCGCCAGGACTTCTTCTCCTTCGAACCGACCCACAAGCTCTGGCTGCTCGGCAACCACCGCCCCGAGGTCGGCACCGGCGGCTTCGCCTTCTGGCGCCGCATGCGCCTGATCCCGTTCGAACGGGTCGTCCCCGAGGAACGTAAGATCGACAACCTGGCCCACGTCCTCGTCGCCGAGGAGGGCCCCGGCATCCTCGCCTGGCTCATCGACGGCGCCCGCCGCTACTTCGCCGGCGAGAAGGACCTCGCCGGCCCCCAGCGCGTCCAGGTCGCCACCACCGCCTACGCCGAGACCGAGGATCACGTGGGCCGCTTCCTCAAGGAGGCCTGCATCACAGGCGAGGGCATGCGCGCCGAACAGTCCCAGCTCTTCGGCGCGTACACCCGCTGGTGCGGATTCGAAGGCGCCAATCCCGTATCCGGTCGTGCGTTCGCTGCACGAGTTCGCGAGACACTGGGTATGACCTCCCCCAAGGAGATGGTCCTGTCCAACAGTCGCAAGTACTACCCGGGCATCGGCCTGATCACCGACGACACAGAGGAGCAGAACGCGTGAGCGCGCTGATCGACCCGGCCGAGCTCGCCCACGAAACCGATCTCGTCTGGCTTGAGGACACCACCGACCTCGACTACGTGCGCCAGTCCCTGGACCGCCTCACCACCCGCCGCGGCCGCCCCGCCTACCACCGCGACGGCCGCATGGTCGGCTATGCCATCCTCGGTCCCGACGCCAGGTCCTCCCGGGCCTCCGGCACCTTCCGCCGCCGCGTCTTCTGGCTCCTGCCGCACGACCGCGACCAGGACCCCGAGGGCCTCTACTCCACCGGCGCCCCCTCCGAGGCCGTCGACCCGCGCACCGTCGCCCCCGGCGTCAAGGGGTACAAGACCGAGCGCTCCGAGGGCGGCCCGGCCTCGCCGGCGATGCTCGAACTGGGGATAACGCTTCCGAAGGCGTGACCGTATCGGCGTGGGTGCACTCGCACCCACGCCGTTCTGCTCAGACGGCTGCTTTTCGTCCGGCGGTTACGGCTCGGCGTCCGGGCGGCGCTTCTCCTCGAAGAGGGCCGACTGCCCCGCCAGGAGGCTGTCCAGGAACCGGCCGTGCTGCGGGGGCGTGCGGTCCGGGTGTTCCAGGGCTGGGGTGAGGGCCTGCGGAACCTCGGTCTGCGGGTCTTCGGCCCGGGGCTTTTCGGCTTGCAGCGTTTGGATCCGTAGGGTTTCGCTCTGGAGGACTCGGGCCCGGAGGACTTGGGTCTGCGGGACTTCGACCTGGCGGACCCGTCCGGCGCCCAGGACACCGAGTGCCTCGGCGAGGCAGGTCATCGCCTGACCGGGCTCGGCCTCCCTCTCCCCCGGCCTCTCCCCCGTGCCGGTCTCGTCCTCCCCCTGGGCGCGGCCGCGCGGCGACGTACGCGCCTTCGCGGCTCTCGCTGCCTTCGCACCGCCCCGGCCGGCCATCGCCGCCCCCGTGCGCGACGCGGCGGACTCCTTCCGAAGCCGGTCGACCTCCGTCTCCAGTGCCGCCAGGCGCATCCGCAGGTCGTCGAGCTCGCTCATGCTCCCCCTCGTTCAGGACCGTCCCCGGCCTCCCACGGCCGTTGACGTGCCGCTTCAGCCTAACCGGGCGCTCCCGGGCCGTCGCCTCCGGCTACGGACTTGGCCACGGGCACGCCAGTTCGTTCGACGACCACACGTTCGTCAAGGCGACGGCACGTAGTTCGGACGCTGCCGCGATGCTGTTGCTCCGTCTCCTGGGCATCGGGAGCGGCCGCTGAAACCTCGCGGCCGTCGGGGCCTCACCGGGTTGCGGCTCCGGGCAGTCCGCAGAGGTCGAGCAACTCGTGGAGGCGGTCAGCTGCCAGGTTCGGGTTGGCTGCGGCTCCTTCCGCGTGCTCCGGATCGTTCAGCAGAGCCGAGAGCAGGTCGAGAGGAAGGCGCGGATTGGCTGCCGCGGCTTGACGGACGCGGGGTTCGGGGTCGGCGAGCAGATGGACGGGCAGCTGGTCCAGGCCGGCGTCGGAGGCGGCCAGGGCGCGGACGTCCGGGTCGTCGTGGTCGAGCAGGTGGTCCAGGCCGGTGCGGGGCAGGCGGGGCAGCGTGAGCAGATAGGGCCGCTGGCGCGGTGCGGCGATGAAGGCGTCGAGAACGAGTGCGGGCGGTGCCAGCGGGTGGTTGAAGGACAGCAGGTGGCGCACGTCCGCGTCGGGGTCCTCGGCCAGACGGTGCACCAGCTCCGCCGACAGCAGGGGGCAGGTCGCGGCGACTCGGCGCAGCCGAGGATCCGCAGACGCGGCGCACGCCTCGTACCAGCTCGTCCCCGGCTCGACGAACATCTCGCCGACAGCGCCGATGTCCTCGACGGCGTGCCCGAAGACCCGGTCGATGGCGGCGCGCTGCGGCCAGGTCCGCGGCAACGGGTGCAGCAGGGCCCGGGCCCGTACGGCGCTGTCCGGGTCCTGGGCCAGTTCCGTCAGGAGCGGCGGGTCCAGGTCGGCTCTGGCGGCCACCTGCTTGCGCACGTCCGGATCGGGGTCGTGGGCGAGGCGGGCGACGATGTCGCCGGGCGTATGGGGGTTGCGGGCAAGCGACCACAGGTCGCGCCGTTCGGCGAGGCACTGCTCGGCCACGGCGTGGGAGACGGCGTAGCTGATGAGCAGAAGATTCCGGGAGTGACAGGCGCGTTCCGGCAGCTCCGCTTCCATCGCCGCCGGGTCCAGGATCCGGCGGCGGTCACGGGCGGTCTCCGAGACGGTGGGATCCGGGTCGGCCAGGAGCGCGTCGCGCTGGCCGGGAGTCAGCCACAGCCACAGGCTGGCGGCCTGGGCCCGAAGCACGGGGTTCGGGTGGTCGAGCATCCTACGGCGGAACGATGCACGGATCTGCCCGGAGAACGCCAGCTCCTGCCGGATCTCGTCCGCGCTGAGCAACTGCTCCCGGCGGTGTTCGTCGCGGGTGGTCAGCAGGATTTCCAGGACGTCGTCGGGCAGCGGCTCGGCCCTGTTCAGACGTGGGCGCGGACCTGCGGCAAGGCTTGCGCGGACGAAGGCATCGGGGTCGTCGACCAGTCGGCCGCGCTGTTCGGGAACGGCGTGCCGGTTGCGGGCGAAGGCGCGGCGGACCGTCTGCTCAGGGTGTGCGAGCACCGCCTCGACGACCTCGGGGGGAAGAGCGCGTTCCTGGCAGAGGGCCGTCCAGGCAACGCGCCCCTGCGGGGCCAGTAGACGCAGCAGAACCTCGGACGGCGCAGCCCGGTTGGCCGCGACGCCTCGCAGCCACGGTTCCGCGAGAAGAGAGGAGGACATCGGGACATCGTGGCAGTGGATACGACGCCGCGTCGACAGGGTTCGTCGAACCTGACGGCCCACCGAACCGAAGCTGCCGACTTTGATCGACCATTTGCTGCCTCCTGAATTTTCTGCGGAAAATTCAGGAGGCAGTGAGCGAGTGGGGCCGACGCGTCATCTGGATCGGGCTGCCGCTCCCCCGCTGGCTCAGCTATCCCTCTGAATTTTCCGCAGAAAATTCTGCGCCTTCGGACTGGGCGCTGCGGAAGCGGCGGCCCGCTGGCGGACCTTCGGTCGTGCTTGGGCCGCAGTGGATCAGGTCGACTGACACGGCCTGGGGCGGTCGTTCTCGACGTCGCGGGCGAGGCGGGGGCTCGCGGTGAGCCGGGTTCTCCGCGACTCCCCCGCGATCCTCCCCCGGTTCGGGCCGCGCTGTGCCGTCGCTTGCTACCGGCGCAGGCGGTATGTCAGCTGAGCAACCGGCGGGCCGTCCCGGTGTGCTTTCTGAGGGCCATCGAATTTTCTGCGGAAAATTTCGCGGCGTGGTTCAGCACTCCGGCTGTCTGGTCCATGGCGGTCTGAAGGGATCGTCACTCAGCCGACTGGCGAACGATCCTGCGGGCGAGCTCGGGCAGAACGCGTCGGTCCATTCCGGCTGAGGGCTCCAGCATCGGCTTGCGGTTGTGGTGGGGCTCAGCGGTGGGTGGGGGAGCTGTCGAAGCTGTCGGTTTGGCGGGGGGGAGGAAGCGGGATTCTGTCCCGACCTGGACGGGCGTGGTTGAGGATGGATGGTCGTCATCCTGGCAGCGCCCGCCGTCGTCGCCTACCAGAACCAGTGCGGTGGGCGCTCCTGTGTTCGGCACGGGCACAATGGTGTCCCGGCCAAGGGACCGCGGCTGAGCGATTTTCCGCAGAAAATTCTCCACGCGCAGGACAGCTATGGGGCAGCAGCTTCTGCCACTTCTTGCCGCGCCGGGGGATGGTCGGCAGTGCAGCTGTGTGCGCTGGCTGGCATCGGGCTCATGGATTCGCGCGATCTGCCGCTGGCACAGCATGGCGAACGCACGCCGTTGGAGTGGGTCCGGACGGCATGTGACGTCATCTAGGGGAGCCGATCAATCCCCCGAGCCGTCCCGGTGTTCCCTTGAGGCCCCCGAATTTTCTGCGGAAAATTTCGCGCCTCGGTTCAGCAGCCTGGCTTCCTGGTCCACCGAGATCCGAAGAGAGCGGCACTCGGCCGGCTGGCGAACGACCCTGTGGGCGAGCCCAGCAGTCCCCCGGGCCGCCCCAGTACCCCTCCCGAGGTCCGCCGAATTTTCTGCGGAAAATTTCTCAGCGTGGTCCACCGCAGTCCGAAGGGAGTGGCACTCGGCCGGCTGACGAACGACCCTGTGGGCTTGCCCGGCCGGACCTGGGGGGCGGGCCAGCGGAGCCGCATCATTGGCCTGCGGTTGTGACGGGAGCTCAGTTTTATGTGGGGGAGCCGTTGAGGTGGCTGATCCAGCATGGAGGAAACGGCGCGTCTACCTCGGACTGGATGGGTGTGGCCCACGATGAATGTTCGTCATCGTGGCAGTGTCCATCGGCGTCGCCTACCAGAACCGGTGCGGTGGGCGCTCCTGCGACCGGCATAAGCAGATGGGTAGTCGTCGCGCGGTGAGCTCCGGACAGCACGACTGCGTCCGGGGCCAGGGGGCGCGGCCCGGCGATTTTCCGCAGAAAATTCGTCGGCGGTCGGGCAGGGGCAAAGCCGCTGTTGGTCTTCGCCTCGGTGACGGATGACCGCGTACGCGTCCTGTCACGGCCCGCGTCGACAGGCTCTGTGGCTCCCGGGCGAACCGCGCCTACCTGTGTAGGCGCGGCATCCGTCGCACCATCCTGGAGGAGACCTACCGGATCTGTAGCCGAACGAAGCTCGGCGCCGGCGACGGACGTCGCCCAGGTCCGACGAGGATGATTACCGCGCTCAAGCAACACCGCGTGCGGTGGCGACGGGGTACCACGAGTCGGCTGTCCGCTACGAGGCAACCGTGGTGATCGCCGCCTCATACGAGTAGCTGCGAAACGCCACCCGCTGCGATCATGTGGCGGTGAACGATGGACTGCCGGACGGCTGGACGATCGAGCGAGTGTGTTCCGCATCAGGGGATCCTGAAGCCGCCCTGCTCACCCTCGAACGACTGGTCGTGGTGGAGGAGCACGGCCGCGCGGACTACGTCTCACTCCGGCCCGACGTCATCCTGGCCTTCCACGGCCTGTGTCTCGTACGAGCGGACGACGACTGGTACATGGGCGAGCTCGACTTCGACGGCTCGGTCATCTGTTGGGCCGCCTACGGTTCCGACTTGGGCGAAGCCATCCAGGGGTTGTGACGTATCAGGCGATCGGCTTGATCACTTTCACAGCGTGCCTCAGTGGGGGAGAGGACCCCCACTTGTCGTGATAGGCGCTCCCCCGTAGGAGGCCGCAGGGGAGTCGAAGCCGTCGGCAATTCCTGTGTCGCGAGGGTGGGCCGATTGCTGGGAACCGGGACACAGCGATCGCGGAGCCCGATCTGTCTACCGCTCAGTCGAGGAATTTTCCGCAGAAAATGCGAGGGCTTCGATGGGGGAGCAGCATCAGCATCCGGACCAGCCGACTGGCAAGCGCACGCTCACGCGCTGCACAGCCACGGCTCGGACTCGGGTTCCGGCTCATTCAAAGGGGCTTCCGTACCACTGACCCATGCCGTCCGGGTTGGCTCTCTCCGAGCTTCTTCGCGGAGGCCGGTCAGAGTTCTCGACGGACATCCATCGTGCCCACGGCAACGGCAACGGCAATGGACGATGCCAGCAACGGACGATGCAGGGGATGGCCGATCCGTGGGCTTCGTCGAGGGACTCTGAATTTTCCGCGGAAAATCCGATGCGCCATCGGCCAAAGCGATGCTCTGGACATCCACAGCGGCGTCGAGTTCGCCATCACTACGTCCGCCGCTTGACCTGCTTTACGGCGCCTCTGCCTTCACGATCGAACCAGCAGCTCGTATCCGACCGGACCGATGGCCCCCCGAAAGTGCTCACCGGGGCAGGACCGCCACCTCCCGATCTCGACCGTACGGCTCATACCTCGGAGAGGACCCGGCCAGTGGGGCGGCATGCCACAGCTGATGTCGGTCCTCCAACGCATCGGGGTCAAGGGCTCCGGCATGGTCATCCGCGCACACCCCCGACTGCCTTGGTGGCGCCAAGGGCGTACGGCTCCCGCCGCAACTGTCGCTACCTGCGAAGGCGCCAGATTCAAGCACACCATCCCGGAGAAGAAGGATCAGCGGGCCAACCGTCGGCGACGAGTCAGCCGAGGAGGCTGGCCTGCGGGCTTCGACATGAAGATGTACAGCGTCGGAACGAGGTCGAGCGCGCGGTCAAATCGGCTCGGCGTCCTCGATCCGACTGCGGCCCAGGTCGTGGGTCGGTTCGATTCCCGGGCGCCGCCTCGTCCGGTCAGGTTCGTCTCGACGTCGTCCCAATCCGGGCCGTGCAGCCACAGGTTCTGTACCGCCTTCCCGCATCAGTGCCGGCTCGCCCGGTCGTGGCAGAGGCACGAGCCGGTACTCCAGACTCCGTATCTGCATCGGCAGGCAGCCCCGTCAGCTGGCCGTGGGCACAGCGCCCTCGGCATGGCGAGGATCGCATCCGCATCGGCGAAGGTCAGCTCCTGGACGAAGTAGCGCCCGTCATCGTCATCGTCATCGTCATCGGCGTAGTCGCTGAAGCGATGTCTCGTGACGGGCTTTCCGACGGCGGCCGCAGCCGCGGTCAGTCTGGCGGTGGCGCCGACGGTCGGTACCTCGGTGCTGCCACGAACCCGGGCCGACGGTAAGTCAGGGGACCGGAGGGGAAGGGGGGCGGGTGAAGGTCCAACTTGCCAAGCGGCCGCAGCGAGCTGCGGTACGCCTGAGGTCGAGCTGGCCGGCCAGGAGATGGCGGAGCCGGGGACGAGCTTCCGGCGGAAGGAGAAGCGGGTGCGATGTTCGGCACCCGTCCGGCGCGGGTGTGAGCGCGAGTGGCTTCTTCGAGGCCTCGGGAGCCGACTCCTCAGCGGTCAGAGGCGATTTGCACGTCGCAGGCCACTTCACGTTCAAGGGCCTGAACACAAAAGACACCAGAAGACCGGTAATAAACAAATCTCGGTACGGCGCTGTTTTCGGATGACGTGGTGCTGGGCACGCCGACCGTAGCTTTCCCGCGGCGGCCGGGTCCTTCGGTATTTAGTTCGTATAAACAAGAGAGGAGGCGGTTCGGATTCGGTGGCCGAGGTGAGCCACGTCGACGGTCGAGCCTTCGCGACGTGTCGGGTGATCGACCCGAAGTTCCGGATGTGGGGGAGAGGGCGGGACGTGGCCTGAGGGCGTAGCGGAGCGTCGTCCACCAGAGCTGGGCGCCTCGCGGGGAGGGGAGCCCGGTGCGCGGGGATGACTCCCGCCCGCCGTGGTGGCATGAGACTCTGGGATTCGGTGACCGAGCCCTGGAACCTCATTGACGTCTGGCCGGCGAAGAACGCATCGGCCAGCCTGGCCGAGCGTCACCCGCCCGCATCGCCCGAAGCCGTCGGGCGCACCGAGGAGCGGCTCGGGTTCGAGATCCCCGCTGATCTGTGCGAGTCGCTGCTGTGCCATGGCGGAGACGACGCCTACCTCGCTGTCCTTCCGCGCGGCCCCCTGTACTCCATGGAAAGGATCGTCGAGATCCGCACCATGCGGATGAGGATCTGGGACGCCGATGATCCGGACCAGCGGGACGCCCCGTGGTGGGGAGCGCGGTGGGCCCCGTTCGCCGGCCGTTACGGCGACGAGCACTTCATCGACGCCGGGCCCGGCCTGTGGCACAACCACCTCGGGAGGGCTGCCCATGACGGCTCGGCCTACTCCGCCGGCTGGCCGAGCCTGGCCACCCTGGCTCCATGCCGTCGCCCAGGCGATGCTGCACCACGGTGGCCGCGACCACGTCGAGCCGGCTAAGTCGCCAATTCGCTTTTGTGCCAAGGTAGTTGAATGATAGATCTCACCGAAAGAGCGGAACTCGGTTGAGTGGCAAGCCCTTTGCGGGAGTCCTGTTCGGGCATCGGGGACGCAACACCTGAACTGGGCAGGCTGGTCTTCGGTGTTGCCCATGATCTGGTTGAAGAGCCCCGATGCGGTGTGTCATCACATCTCGCACGAGGCCCGCCGTGACGGCCAGTTGCGGGTGTCTGGGCATCGGGTGCGATATGACGGTGGCGTCAGGGGCGGAAGGGGAAGCCGTAGAGGTGCACGGACACGTGCTCGCGGCCCTCGGTGTCGCCGGCTCCCTTGGCGGCCTTGCCGCGCTTCCGCCAGCGTCGTCCCAGCGCCTCGAGTTCGCCGTTCAGCTCGGCGAGTTCGGCCGGGGTCGGGTCGATCATCCCACTCGGAGCTGAACGTGGAGTCCGTCCACACCTTGCCCCAGGCGGCGCCCTGGTCCAGGTACGCGCGGTACGGGGAGGTCCGGGTCTCGACGATGCCGCGGGTGACCGCGCCGACTGCGGCGGCCCCCTCGGGCGTGCCCGCGAAGTCCGAGTCCCCAAAGCCCCAGCCCTCCTCGGAAGCCATCTGCCACCACGGCTCGCGGCCGTCCGCACTGCGGCCGCTCGCCTCGGACACGAAGCCGTGCTCGGCCAGCTTGCGCAGGTGGTAGCTGACCAACGACGGGGCCGCGTCGACCTGTTCGGCGAGCTGGAGGCGGTCGCGGCGCCCGCGGCGTACAGCAGCCGGTAGAGCATGCGGCGATGTCATAGTGGAAGCGCCGCGCGGCCTGGATCCGGACGCTCTCGATCCGGCCGACGCGGACGGGGGCGGGGGGTGGTGCAGGGCACCGGCTTGGTTCAGATCGCGCCGCTGTCATCGACGGTGTCCGCTATCGGCTGCCAGCGGACGTCCGGGTGTTACGGGCCGTCGGCTGCGGCACGGGCCCGGGTACGGGCACGGGTACCGGTGCGGTTGGGGGAGGGGCCGGGGACGGATCGGTCAGGCCAGCCAGCGCAGCACGGTCCAGGGGCCGGCCGGCAACGGGGAGAAGACGAGCGTGGGCACCAGGAGCAGTCCGGCACTCACCCACCAGTAACGGCGGCCCCGTAGGCCGGTCAGCCTGCGGAGCCCGAGGTTGACCAGCCACCACAGCAGGCCGAAGACCGTCCAGACGACGACGCCGGCCACCACCCACACCATCGGGCCGTCGTTCTCGGTGGGTTCGCGCTGCCCGAGCCCGAGCCAGACCAGCGGGTAGTTGAGGAAGAACACCAGCGTGAACATCAGCGGGACCATGGCGGCGAACCCCAGCGCGACGTTGACCAGCACCGGGGCCGCCCACGCCGCCTGCCTCGTCCGGGCCTCAGGCGTTGCGCAGGGGTGCATGGTGCTTCTCCAATGCCCGGTAGAGCTCGGTCAGTTCGACGTCGTGCTTGCCTGCGGTCCGGTCCGTGCCCGGGCCGTCGTAGCGTCGGGAAGTCGATGGCGGGGTGGCTGTTGCATTCGTCCTGCGCGCTCGTCAGTCGCGGGTGAGGTCCTCGGGCACTGCCCGGGCGAGGGTGTCGGCCACCGTTGTGCAGGCGAGCCGGGCCACGGAGCGCAGCTCGGCGTCGGAGGTGCCGGCCCGGCTCAGTACGGCCAGCGACTGGTTGACGGCGACGACGAATACGGCGAGCTCGTCGAGCGTCCGGATGTCGGCCGAGGAGTCCGCCAGGGCCGTGCGTACCCGTTGACGCTGTACGTCGAGCAGGCCGCGCACCTGTGCGCCGTTCTCCTCCTTGAGCGTCGGCGACTGCGCGGCGGACTGGGCGATGAGGCACCCGGAGGGGACCGACGGGTCGGCGATGCGGCCCAGGACGACGCCGAAGAACGCCTCGACCGCGCGCACCGGATCACCGGGGTGCGCCGCGAGCGCCTGCTCGTACTGCGTGCCGTAGATCGACGCGTAGCGGTCGAGGCACTGGCCGAACAGGGCGTCCTTGTTGCCGAAGGCGCCGTAGAGGGAGCCGCGGCCCAGGCCGGTGGCCGAACCGAGGGCATCGAGTGAGGCGTCGGCGTACCCGCGCTGCCAGAACACCTGCATGGCCTGGTCCAGTGCCGCGTTGATGTCGAACTGCTTCCGGCCGGACACGGTGTGCACCTCTCCTGCTTCTCCGCTGTCCCACGTCGTCGCGACGAGCCTACCCGCATCTTGGACCGATCGGTCAGTCATCTTTGACTGATCAGTCCAAGATGGCTAGCGTGCAGGCAGGCGGTTCCCGGATCCGAAGACTTGCCGGGGCCAGCCGCCGGCCGGACCGGGCGGTTCCCGCCGTCTCGGCGAACCCGTCAACCCCGTGCCTCCGAAGGATGATCATGAGTCTGTCGCCGACCCGCCCGCCCACGCCCGAAGGCCGCGGTTTCGTCTCCCAGGTGCCGAACCTCCCGGCCGGCTTCGCCGACACCTTCACCAGCCGCTACGTCGACACCGGCGAACTGCGCCTGCACGCCGTCACCGGCGGCGAAGGGCCTGCGCTGCTGCTGGTCGCCGGCTGGCCCCAGACGTGGTACGCCTGGCGCCTCCTGATGCCGGCGCTGGCACAGGACTTCCGGGTCGTCGCGGTCGACCCGCGCGGCGTCGGACTGTCCGACAAACCCCCGGGCGGGTACGACACCGGCACGCTCGCCCGCGACCTGGTGGCGCTGATGGACGCGCTCGGGCACCGGCGGTTCGCCCTGGTCGGCCACGACGTCGGGATGTGGACCGGTTACGCCCTGGCTGCGGACCATCCTGACCGGCTCGACCGCCTGGCCGTCGCCGAGGCCGCGATCCCGGGGTTGTCGCCCTCGCTGCCTCTCCTCGGCAGCCGGGAGGCCAACGACCGCCTCTGGCACTTCGCCTTCAACCGCCTCACCGACGTCAACGAACAGTTGGTCAGCGGACGCGAACACCTCTACTTCGGCCACCAGTTCGCCACGAAGTCCGCGAAGGCACTGCCCGACTACGCCGTCCAGCACTACGTCGACACCCTCGCCGCCGAGCCGGAAGCCCTGCGAGCCGGCTTCGAGTTCTACCGCGCACTCGACACGACCATCGCCCAGAACCAGGAGCGCAGGACTCGACGGCTGACCCTGCCCGTCCTGGCGATCGGAGGAGCGGAGAACCTGGGCGCCTCCGTCAGCGAGACGATGGAGCTCGCCGCCGACGACGTGCAGGGCCTCGTCCTCCCCGACTGCGGCCACTACCCGGCCGAGGAGGCCCCGCAGGCGATGCTGACCGCCCTGACCGCGTTCCTGGCCCCGTACCGGGACGGGGCGGGCGCCCAGGGCGCCCCCACGGCACGCGTCGGCCCCACCACCCCCACCGGTGAGGTCGACGCCGCGTACACGGCCATGACGATCGATGCCCGGCCCGTCTCGAACGCCCGTCGGTAGGCGTCGGATGCTGACCGCTGTGACCACTGACCGCTCTCTTCCGACTGACCCCGTGCTTGCGGGGGAGGAGCTTCTCTCCGGCCCGCGGCGGAGCGGTGATGCCCTTTGCCGTTTCTTGACCAGGGCCCGCGGTGCCGGATAGTGAACTGCGGTGATCTGTTGAACTGTCAGGAAACGGCGGCGCGGTGTTCCAATGCGCCAGGGCTGCGCGTGGGCGCACGGCTGTTCGGGGCGGCCGGTGAAGGCGAATGCGTCCCCGGCAGCGGCGCAGTCCCGATGCCGCTGTCCGTGCGTCACGCTCTCTTGCGATGGCGGGATTCGGGGCCGGGTCGCCGGGGATATCCGGGAGGTTCTCGGAAATCAGGGGCTCAGCGAAACGGACATTGTGCTTCATGACACGCGGGTCGTGTCGGCATCAGGCCTGATCATCTGGAATGCTGTTCCAGTCCGCCGTCACCGGCTTTGATCGGCGGGCATCCGCAGTACCGGGCAAGCGGCCCGGGAAGCCCACGGAGAGAACGGAACATCATGAAGCCATCTGTACTTGTCGTGTCCACTGACCCTCAGGGATCGGCCGTCGTCTGGGCGGAGCGGGTGGGGGACAACCTGCCCTTCGATTTCATGGCGGCGCACGACCAGGCCGATCAGCTGCTCCACCTCAAGAAGACCGGTGCCAAGGTCCACGTCATCGCCAACCAGAAGGGCGGCGTCGGCAAGACCACGACCACGGTGAACCTCGCGGCGTGCACCTTCGACGTCCTCGGCGAGAAGGACGAGTACGAGCACATCTTCATCGACACGCCGGGCACCCTGGCCGACGAGGAGATCCTGCGCAGTGCTCTGGAGATAGCGGATGACGTCCTGGTCCCGATGATCACCGAGCCGTTGTGCTTCGACCCGACGGCGCGGACGATCCAGAAGGTCATCGAGCCGATGGACATCCCCTTCCGGGTCGTCATCAACAACTGGGACCCCCGGGACGGCCGCGCCGACCTGGAGGACACCGAGGCGTACATCGCCGCGAAGGGGTGGCCGCGGGCCAAGACGGTCCTGAGGCGTTACAAGATCCACTCCCGGGCGGTGGCCGAGGGAACGGTCGTCACCCAGTACAAGGAGAGCGGCACCGCCTACCGGGCCCGCGAGGACTTCTTCCGGCTGTCCCTCGAACTCGGGTACGGGGGTCGCTGATGGCCGGCCGTCGTGTTTCCTTCGCCTCGATGGCGGCCGACCCGGTCGTCGACGCCCCCGGGGTGGTCAGCAACCAGGAGACTCCGGCCCCGTGGGTCCCCACGGGGCCGGAGTCTCCGGCCCGGTGGGTCCCCACCGCCAACTGCCTCCCCAACCCGCGCAACCCGCGCGACGACCTGGGCGACCTGTCGGACCTGGCGAGCATCAAGGACCGCCAGCTGCAGAGCTGCCTCGCCGTCACCCCGGACGCGTACCTCCGGCTCTGGCCGGAGGACGAGGGCCTGCTCGGTGCGGGCCCTCAGGACGTGGTGATCGTCAACGGCAACCGGCGCCGGGCCGCTGCCGCGCTGTACGGGCGCGAGCAACTGCTCGTCGTCGTCGACGACTCGGTGGCGGACTCCAAGGCGACCCTGCTGCGCGCGGCGCTCGACGAGAACATGGCGCGCAAGGACTTCGACCCGATCGAGGAGGCCAACGCGGTCCTGCTCATCGTGGCGCAGTACGCCACCGCCAAGGAGGCCGCCGAGTCGGAGGGCTGGTCCCAGAGCTGGATCTCGCACCGCAAGAACCTGCTGAAGCTCCACCCCGAGCTACAGCGGCAGGTGCGGGCCAAGGCGCGGGGCGAGGAGGGCATCTCCATCAACGTCGCCCGCCGTCTGGGATCGGTCAAGGGCATCGAGGCGATGGCCCTGGCCGAGCAGACGGAGCAGCTGGAGCAGCTGCTCCAGGCCGACGCCGACGCCGTCGCGGCCAAGCGGGCGGCGAAGCTGGGGGCCCGAGCGGCGGCGGTTCAGGCCTCCGCTGACGGGGTGACTCCTCAGGCCGCGCCGCAGCGACCCGTCGCATCCGCGAGTGGGCCTGCGGAGAGCGCGACCACGGCTGCGTCCACGGCTGCGTCCACGGCCACCGTCACGCCGTCGCCGGTGGAACCGTCGCCGGTGGATCCGTCGCCGGTGGAACCGTCGGCTTCGGCTACCCGGTCGAAGCCCGCCAGTGCCGGCACGGGGGAGAGCACCGAGTCCGCTCCGAGCACCGAGCCCGCTCCGAGTGCGGAGTCCGCTCCGAGCGCCGAGCGATTTTCCGCGGAAAATTCCGAGCCTCTTCCGATGCCGGAACAGCGAGCCGAGGCCTCCCCGGCCGAGCAGCCGTCGGCCACGCCGTCCGCGGAGCTCGGCGATGTCGACTGGCATGACGTCGAGGAACTCGCCGACGCCATCTGCCGCACCCTTTCGGCCGACGAGGCCTACCGCCTCGCCGACGCCCTGGCCAACCGTCTGCTGACGACCAACAGCTGACGCGACCTCCGGTGCCCGCCCCGTCGTTCGCACGGGGCGGGCACCGGATCGGCATCCCTCGCCGGTGCGTGCGGGAGGGAGACGTGGACCTCCCCGGCCGTCCGAACGGCGTCGCTCATAGTCCGGCTTCGTACGTCCCGGGCGGCACGGGCGTCCCGTCGTACGGGAGGTAGCACCTCATGCGGTACGACAGCAGGTGCTGTACGAGGTCGCTCGCCAGGAACGGCTTCGCCCACTCCCACTGGGTGCCACCGCGGCAGGCGGTGCAGGCGGGGTCCCGGTGGCTGCGGCACATCGCGCCGCGGGCAACGTGCTGGGTGCGCATCTTGAGTCGACCGGACAGCCAGATCTCCGTATGGGCCCTCGCCTTCTGCGGCTTGCAGCGCATCAGAACGCAAACCTCTTCGACGCTGAGCACCCGCAGGGCGACGCCCAGGCGGGCGTGCCGGCTGACCTGTGAGGTCGCCAGGCCGGGCAGGAGTTGCTCGGTCAGGCTCGGCTCGAGCCGCTTGATGAGTTGGTAGCTCGCTCTCTTGCTGTCATCTCCCTGGGGGAGATCGTGGATCAGCCAGATGAGCGGGCTGTACACCACGCTGGTCGCTTTCCGGTTCGCCCGCAGGAGGCGCGCGGCGTCCTTGAAGTCCTGGCAGGACTTCTCGTCCTCAAGGTGCTCCAGGAGGTTGCGACGTGCCTCGGCGTACGTTCCGAACGGCTGGTATCCGTAGTCGACGACCTTGATCTTCGTCTCGGGAGTCGTCACCAGCTTCGCTGCTATCCAGGCCCACTCCGTCAGCATGGGACCGACCATAACCCACGACGGTGCTCCCGGAGGAGGCCTCGTCGCGGACTCGGGTGGTGACGAAGAATGGTTTCGGCCGCCCGAAAGTTCGCATGGGGAAGGCGATTTGACGATGTGTCGGCTGATGCGTTCCGCCGTGGCGTGCGGTCAGGTCTGTTCGTTCCCGGTCCACGCGCGGAGTCTCCGGGTTGCGGACGCCCAGATGCGGCTGACGCGGCCGCCGCCGGTCTCGAACGCGGCCACGGTCACGGTGACGCCCACCGAGCTTCGAGGGCCCTGCGCCGTACCGTCAGCGATCCGTCCGCGGGCTCGGGCCAGGGCACGCAGTGTCGGTGGTGTCTGATACGAAGGCCCTGTGACGGAGGACGAGATCATCAAGCGGCTCATCGAGCAGAATGCCGGAGGGCGTCCTTCGCCTGCGCTTCCGGAGGCTGTGTCCGGGCTCGAAGCAGTTGTGGGGCACCCCATGCCGCCTTTGCTCAGACGGATCTATCTCGAGGTCGCCGATGGCGGGTTCAGCCGCTGGGGCGGTGCCCTGTCCCTCACCGAGTACCGTGACGAACCGCCCGTACTGCAGGCGTACCTCGGGTGGCGCGAAGGCTATGGCGCGGACTGTCCGACACCGGTGGTACCGCTACTGCCCTGGGGCTGCGCTAACTGGTCGCTCCCGGCATGGCTGTATGGCTATTGCCTGAGGTGAATGATTGCTCGGGAGCAATGGTTCACCCTGAAATCGGCAGATCGGGTGGCGGCTCGTCACACACGGTTTCTTGGGGGATTCTTGACCAGGAAATCGAAGCAGGCGGCTGCCGATTTGGACAATCCGGAAAAATCATCAAATTTTCACATTTAGCGCACTCGATGCTTGTGCATTGCGGAGGTGAGGATGACGATGGAGCGAGGGGGACTTCGAAAGAAGGTTGCTCATGTCATTCCTCGGACAGTTCCAGTCCTTCGGTCGGTTCCGTGACGACTGGGGCGGCGGTGGTCGCGGTGGCGACTACGGCGACTTCGGTGACGACCGTGGCGGCTACGGCGGCTACGACGACTTCCGTGACGACTTCGGCGGCGACCGTGGCGGCTACGGCGGCTACGGAGGCGACCGCGGCGGCTACGGAGGCGGCTACGGAGGCCGGTGGTAAGGATCGCTTCCCTGTGAGAGCGGGCCGGGCACGTGTGCCCGGCTTTGCCGTGTCGGCCGGGAGCGACCCCACGCGGGCCCGCGCCGGCCGTGCGTGTGGAGACCTTCCATTCCCGGAGCAGGGCCTCTTTGATCGGGAGTTCCTCTCAATCCGGAAGTGATCTGGGCTCGGGGACGAGCGAGAAGACCGTGAGATGACGAGGAAACACAGCCTTCGGTCGGCTCTGCGACGCTTGCTCACGGTCGCCGAGACCTCCGATGTGGTCGCCGCGGCACCGCCGGTCCCGCTCATGGCGATCTTCCGGCGCTTCTGGCCCTACACCAAGGGTGGCCGCCGGTGGCTGGTGGTGCTGCTGGCCCTGGTCGCGGTGGGCCCGGCGATCGAGGCGATGGAGATCTGGCTGTTCAAGATCGTCATCGACGACATGCTCATTCCGCACCGGCTGAACCTGTTCCTGCCGATCGCCCTCGCCTATGCGGGGCTGACCCTGCTCTCCGGAGTACTGGGCTTCGCCCGCCGGGTGATCTCCACCTGGGTCAGCGAACGCTTCCTGCTCATCCTGCGGTCGGACGTGTTCCGGCACATCCAGGGCCTGTCGCTGGGCTTCTTCGAGCGCCGGCGGCTCGGCGACGTGCTGTCCCGGGTGACCGGCGACGTGGACGCGGTCGAGACCTTCCTGCTCTCCGGCATCGTCAACGCGCTCGGCCAGGTGGCGCGGCTCGGCATCTACGTCGGCCTGCTGCTGGTGCTGCGCTGGGACCTGACCCTGGTCGCGCTGGTCGCCGCGCCACTGTTCTTCCTCACCGCCCGCCGCTTCGCGAAGCTGATCCGGGCGGCCTCGCGCGAACGCCGCCGGCGCAGCGGCTCGATCAGCGCGGTCGCCGAGGAGTCGCTCGGCAACATCGCGCTCGTCCAGGCGTACAACCGCCAGGACTGGGAGCACGCCCGATTCCAGCGCGAGAGCATCGGCCGGTACCACGCGGCGATGGCCTCGACCAGGATCGGAGCGCTCTACGGGCCGACGGTCGACTTCGTCGAACTGCTCGGCGGCCTGGTGGTGATGGGCCTCGGGGCCTGGGAACTCGTGCACGGCCGGCTCACCTTCGGTGGCCTCATCGTCTTCCTCACCCTGCTGAGCAGGCTCTACGGCCCGATCCAGAGCATGTCCGGGCTCGGCAACACCTTCTACGCGGCCTCCGCCGCCGCCGAGCGGATCATCGAACTGCTCGACCAGCGTCCACAGGTGACCGATCCCGCCACCCCCCGGCCGCTCGGCCGCGCCCGGGGCGGGATCGAGTTCGACGACGTCACCTTCCGTTACCCGGACGTGGAGGCGCCCGCACTGTCGGAGGTGTCCTTCGAGGTGGCGCCGGGGGAGACGCTGGCCCTGGTCGGCGCCAGCGGCGCGGGCAAGTCCACCGTCGCCAAGCTGCTGTTGCGCTTCTACGACCCGGACGACGGCGCGGTGCGGCTCGACGGCCTCGACCTGCGCGACCTCGCCCTCACCGACCTGCGCGAGAACGTCGCGGTGGTGCTCCAGGAGACCCTGGTCTTCCACGGCACCGTCCGGGAGAACATCGCCTACGGGCGCCCCGAGGCGAGTGAGGCCGAGATCCTGGCGGCGGCCCGGGCGGCGGACGCCCACGAGTTCATCACCCGGCTCCCGGACGGCTACGACACCCTGGTCGGCCAGCGCGGCCGGCTGCTCTCCGGCGGCCAGCGTCAGCGCCTCGCGATCGCCCGCGCGATGGTCCGGGACGCCCCCGTCCTCATCCTCGACGAGCCCACCACGGCCCTGGACGCGGAGTCGAGCCAACGGATCATGGGCCCGTTGCGCCTGCTCATGGCCGATCGCACGACGATCATCATTTCGCACAATCTGCTGACCGTCCGCGACGCCGACCAGATCGTCCTGCTCGACCAGGGCCGGATCGTCGCCCACGGCACCCACACCGAGCTCCTCCTCCGCAGCTCCGCCTACGCCGGCCTGCACCGGTTGCACCACCCGCCGGGCGAGTCCGTGGAGGCCGTCCCCTGAGGCGTGCCCGGGCGTACCGATCTCGGCCACGGCCCTGCGGGCCTGTTGGTAGATTCCTCGCGTGAGCGAGCAACTGCCCGGCGGTGGGATCGAGCTGTCAGCCGACGAGGTCGCGGCCCTCGACGACAGGTGGTCGTCGTGCTGGAGGCCGGACGAGGTCGCGCGGCGGTTGGCGGGGGTCGGCACGCCGTGGTGTGTGGCCGCGGGATGGGCGCTGGACCTCTTCCGGGGCGGGCAGGCGCGTGCGCACGGGGACATCGAGATCGCGATTCCGGCCGCGAGCCTTCCCGAGGTCCGCAGTCGCTTCCCCGGGTACGTCTTCGACGCGGCGGGCAGCGGCCGGATCTGGGAGGACGCCGCACCGGGGGTGCTGGCCGCCACCCATCAGACCTGGCTGCGCGATCCGGCCACCGGTGACTACCTGCTCGATGTGTTCCGCGAACCGCACGACGGCGACGTCTGGATCTGCCGGCGCGATGAGAGGATCCGCTTTCCCTACGGCGACATCATCCGCCACACGGCAGGCGGCATCCCGTACCTGGCGCCCGAGCTGGTCCTGCTGTTCAAGGCCAAGCACCTCCGCCGGAAGGACCAGGCGGACTTCGACACGACCGTTCCGCTGATGACCCCGGCCCAGCGCGGGACCCTGGCCGAACTGCTCGCCTGCGTACACCCGGGGCATCCCTGGCTCGCGGACCTGTAGCCCCCGCGCAGTCGTTGGCGCGAGGGCTTTCCGGGTCTGCGGGGAACGTCAGCGGACGACGTCGAAGACCTGCTTCTGTAGACCGTTGGGGTAGACCTCGTGCTCGACGAGCGTCAGCTTCTGGGTGTCCTTGTCCGTGGTGCTGAACAGGCGCTTGCCCGCGCCGAGCAGGAGCGGGAAGACGAGCAGGTGGTAGCGGTCGACCAGACCGGCGTCGGAGAGGGCCTGGTTCAGGGTCGCACTGCCGTGCACGATGATCGGGCCGCCCTCGGTCTGCTTCAGCGCGGCAACCTCGTCGAGTGAGCGCAGGATCGTGGTCTCGCCCCAGTTCGACACCAGGTCGTCCTCGGTGAGGGTGGTGGAGACGACGTACTTCGGCATCACCTTGTAGTCGGCGAAGTCCGCCATGTCGGGCCACACCTGGCTGAACGCCTCGTAGCTGACCCGCCCCAGCAGCATCGCGGTGGCCTCCTGCTGCTCCCGCCCCTTGATCTCGAAGGCCTCGGGAAGGAACTCGATGTCCTTGAAGGTCCAGCCGGAGTTCCGGTAGCCGGGCTCCCCGCCCGGGCCTTCCACAACGCCGTCGAGCGAGATGAAGGCGGTGCTGATCAGGGTACGCATCTCTGGTTCCTCGGTGTCTCGGATCTGGATTCTTCCGGGCTCGCCGACCTGGTCGGCATCGGACGCCCTGCTGTCGGCCGCCGATGTGATCAAGGTAGCCGTGCCGGCCGAACGAGGCCGCCAGCCGGGGCCGCTGTGCGTTGCCGTCAGCCCCTGGGGAATTCGCCGCCGTCCACGACGAGGTTGCTCCCCGTCAGCCAGCTCGCCCGGCCGGACAGGAGGAACAGGACCGCGTGGGCGATGTCGTCGGGTCGGCCGTCGCGTCCCAGCGGGGGAGTCGTGGTGTCCTGGCCCGGCCCCGCGTCCAGGCGTGCCCACTGCTCGCGCGTCGCTTCGCCGCCGGGGGTGGCGGTTCGGCCGGGAGACACGGTGTTGACCCGGATCCCGTGCGGGGCCAGCTCGGCGGCCAGCCCCCGGCTGTAGGCCTCCAGCGCCGCCTTCGCGGCCACGTAGTGCAGGAACGGCGGTGCCACGGTGGGGACGGCGGCCGAGGAGACGTGCACGATCGCCCCCGAACGCCGTTCCCGCATCCCCGGTGCCAGCAGCGCGTCCAGCCGCACCGACGCCAGGAAGTTCAGGTCCAGCGCGTTCTGCCACTCCTCGTCGGGGATGGCCAGGGCGCCGTGGTGCGGCTGCGCCCCGCCCACGTTGTGGACCAGGATGTCCACCCCGCCGAGCACCTCCTGCGCGGCCGTGGCGAGCGCCTCCGCGCCGGCCCGCGTTCGCACGTCGGCCGCCACGAAGGCGGCCCCCTCCGGGACGGTGCCCGTCGCCGACCTGGCGGTCGTGAGCACCTTGGCGCCCGCGTCCAGGAGTTGGCGCACGATGGCTGCTCCGATTCCGCGAGAACCACCCGTGACCAGGGCCCGCTTGCCTGCGAGTTCCTGCGTGCCTGGTCCGTTTTGGGTCGTGGTCATTTCCTTGGTCCTCTCGATCGCGTGTTCGTCCGCGTGTTCGTCCGGGTGTTCGTCCGGGTGTTCGTCCGCTCGACGGAATGGGAATCGACCAGGCGCGCAGGGTGCGAATTCCTCAGGGAGCGCGAATACTTCAGGGAAATCGTGGTGGGTGCCTCGTCGAGCTGTTTCACGGTACGGCCGGAAAAGAGCGAGAGGCAAAGACGAAGTGTCAGCAGACGCTATAGGGAAGGCCTATGGCGTGCCGGTTCCGTCGTGCGCCGCCGCCGGCCGCTGACCTGCGGCCTCGACGTCCTCGGCGACCACTCGTACGCCTCTGGCTGATGTTTCGTCAGATTCGGTGCACAGGACGAGAGTTGGGGAAGCGTGGGGCAGAGGGCGCAACGGCGGTACGTTCGTCAACTTTTACTTTCCCCCGCCCGCCCCCGCATAGTGACGGCCCGAACCCGAGAGGAGGCCCGTCGTGCCGTACAGCGATGACCGTGCCGAGTGCCAGGTGCAGGCGGAAAACGTGCAGGTGGGGGCCGTGTGCGCCGAGTACGACCGGCGCCTGGAGCAGACGCGCGTCGAACTGGCCCGTACCCTCGCCGCGCCCGCCGACGGCGCCGGGGCCGTGTACGAGCGGGACGTGGCGGCCGCGCGGTGGGCCGGGGAAGTACGCCGCCTGGAAGGCGCCGGCCACGGGCTGGTGTTCGGCCGTCTCGACACCGCCGACGGCACCACGCTGCGGATCGGGCGCCTGGGCCTGCACACCGAGGCGGACGAACTGCCGCTGCTGGTGGACTGGCGGGCCGAGGCCGCCAGGCCCTTCTACGAGGCCACGCCCGTCCACCCGATGGGCCTGCGACGCCGGCGCCACCTGCGTCTGGACGGCCGCACCGTCGCCGCCGTCAGCGACGAACTGCTGGACGGCTCCGACCCCACCCGTGAGGACGTGATCGGCGACGGCCCGCTGCTGGAGGCCCTGTCGGCCCGGCGCACCGGACGCATGGGCGCCGCGGTCGCCACCCTCCAGGCCGAGCAGGACGCGATCGTCCGCTCCCGCCACCGGGGGGTGACGGTCGTACAGGGCGGCCCCGGCACCGGCAAGACGGTGGTGGCCCTGCACCGCGCCGCCTACGTGCTGTACGCCTTCCCGCGCGCCGCCGAACGCGGTGTCCTCGTCCTGGGCCCCAACACCCGCTTCCTGGACTACATCTGTCAGGTGCTGCCCTCGCTCGGCGAGAACGACGTCGCCCTGGCGACCTGCGCCGACCTCGCCCCCGCCACCCCCGGCCCGGCGGCGCCCGAGGAGCCGCAGACCGCCCGCCTCAAGGGCGACCCCGCCCTCGCCGACGCCCTGGCCGCCGTGGTCCGCGCCCACCAGGCCCCGGCGGAGGACGGCCTGGCCATACGGGTCGGCCAGGAGGAGGTGCACCTGCCGCAGTCCGACCTCGCCGCCGCCGCCCGCGCAGCCACCGCCGACGGCCTCGCCCACAACCGGGCCCGCGACCTGTTCAAGGACCTGCTGGCCGACGCCCTCACCCGCGCCCTCGAACGCGACACCGCCGACACCCTCGACCAGCTCGACGCCGAGGTCGCCCAGCTCACCGGCCTCAACCTCGACCGCGTCGCCGCCGCCGATCTGCGCCGGCTCGGTCTCGACGGCTCACGTGCCCACGACGCCGCGGGTACCGGCGACGCCCCGGGTATCGACGGCACCGTGGGTACCGGCGACACCGCGGGTACCGACGGCACCTTCGACGCCGAGGCCGTCCGAGCGGCCCTGCTGGACGACCCGCACCTCGACCGCGTCCTCGACACCCACTGGCCCGCCCTCACCCCGCACGACGCCGTCCGCGCCCTGCTCACCGACCCCGCAGCCCTCACCGCCCACCTGCCCCACCTCTCCGACGACCAGCGCGCCCGCCTGCTGCGCGCCCCCGACGCCCCGTGGACCGACGCCGACCTGCCGCTGCTGGACGAGGCCGCCGCCCTGCTCGACGGCCCCCCGCAGCGCAGTTGGGGCCACGTCGTCGTCGACGAGGCCCAGGAACTCACCGCGATGCAGTGGCGCGCCGTGCTGCGCCGCTGCCCCACCCGATCGATGACCGTCGTCGGCGACTTCGCCCAGGCCGGCCCCGCCGCCCAGGCCCGCGACTGGCACGAGGCCCTCCACCCGCACACCGGGAGCCGCTTCGACCTGCACACCCTGACCGTCAGCTACCGCACCACGCAGGAGATCCTCGCCGCCACCACCGACCTGCTCGCCCGCATCGCCCCCGGCCAGGCCCGCGCCCGCGCCATCCGCCACGGCGAACCCCCGCGCACCCTCACCGCCCCGGCCCACGGCCTCGCCGCCGCCGTCCTGGCCGAACTGCGCGCCCAGACGGCCGCCCACCACGGCGACCTCCTCGCCGTGGTCTGCGCGGACGCCCGCCTGCCGGAACTGGAAGCCGCCGGCCTGCCCGGACACGTCCGCCTCGTCCCCGCCTCCGAGGCGCGCGGCCTGGAGTTCGACGCCGTCCTCGTCGTCGACCCCGACCAGATCACCGCCGCCCGCCCGGCCGGCGAACGCGACCTGTACGTCGCCCTCACCCGTGCCACCCGCCGCCTGTGCGTGATCAGGACCGCGGGGTAGGCCGGGCGGCACCGGGCCCGGCTCGGTAGACGGCGAGGTGCCGGCCGGGGCGCGGTGTACCCGGGCAGCATCGCCTACCCCGCTCCGGCGCATGCCTCCGCCTCCGCCAGGTACCGCGCCACCGGGCCCAGCGTCAGCATTCCACTGGCGGCGCCGGCATGCTCCGCACGGGCACCGCGCAGGAAAGCCCCGGCGCGTGCGGCGATACCGGGCTCGCCGAGGCGAACGGCGGCGCGGGCGGTCAGGCACCACATGGCCTCCTGCATGTGGTCGCGCGCGGGATCGGGCACCGCGGCGAGCGCGGTACGGGCCTCCTCGACCCGGTCCTGGGCGAGCAGCACGAGGGGGCGCGCCCAAGCCCGGTACGGGCCCCAGTCGAGGTGCGGGTCGGTGGGTGCGGGCCGGTCGTGCAGCAGGCGCAGCCCGAGGAGGGCGAGCGCGAACAGGCCGCGGTGCAGCCCCGGCATTCCGGCCCGCTGGAGGGCGTTCTCGGCGGCCCGGTAGTGTGCTGCGGCCGTGGCGGCGGTCGGCCCGCCGGGTTCGGTGCTGCGGGCGGCCGTGGCCCGGGCCCGGAACCACCCGGTGAGGACGGGGACGAGGGGCGCCTCGGTGGTGGCGGCGAGTCGGTTGGCAGCTTCGGCGTGCGAGGCCGCGGCGTCGAGGTCTCCGAGGGCCGAGGCGGACTGGAGGCGGACGAGTCGGCCGAGTACGCCGAAGTTCGGCAGCTCGTGCCGGGCGGCCAGGTCGAGGATCTCGGCGCCGATCCCGTCCCGTACCGCCGCGAGCCCGGGGCGGGTGAAGGACTGCAGGAACACCCCGTTGAGGGCGAAGACCAGCAGGGCGGGATCGGCCAGGCCCCGCGCCAGCGCCTCCGCCTGTTGTGCCGCCTGCTGTCCGCGGCCCAGTTCGGCCGTGGACAGGTCGGCGCTGCGGCTCTCGACGGCGACCGTAGCCAGGAGGCGGGCCGACAAGTCGGCGGGGCCGTCGGGGCCGAGCGCGGTGAGCGTGCGTTCGGCAGCCGCGACGACCGCGCGGGACTGCTCGGGGTCGTCGGCCCGGCTCCAGACGGCGGGCACGTCGTAGGCGCCGATGATCCGGGCGGTCAGGAGGAGGTCTCCCGTGCGTTCCGCGGCCTGAACGGCGGCGAGGCGGTCGCGTCGCGAGTGGACGAGCGCGTCGCCACCCGCCAGTGCGAGGGTGCGGGCCAGATCCACGGTGGTGCGCGGGCCGAGTCGGACGCCGGGGCCGCTCCACCCGGTACGGGCGCCTTCGAGGGGCGCGGCCCCGTTGAGGATGTCCGTCTCCAGACGCCGGAGTTCGGCGCCAGGGTCGAGTCCGAGTTGATCGACGAGCATCGCGCGGGCTCGGCGGAGGGTGGCCAGCGCGTCGGCCTGGCGGCCCGCGCGGTACAGCGCGCGGGCCAGCAGCCCCCAGGCCGGCTCGCGCCACGGCTGTTCGGCGACGTGGGCGCCCAGTTCGGCGACGAGACCGGCCCCTTCACCGGAGTCGAGGAGGAGGCGGGCGCGCAGTTCCACCCCCTCCAGCCGCAATTCCTCCAGCCGGGTCCGCTCGCGCTGCGCCCATGCGGCGCCGGTCACATCGGCGTACGCGGGTCCGCGCCAGTCCTTGAGCGCCGCGCTGAGGTCGGCCAGCGTGTCGGGGGCGGTAGCTGTGTCGGGGTGGGCCACCGTGTCGGGGTGGGCCACCGTGTCGAGACCGGGCATCGCGTCGGGGCCGGTCACCGTGTCAGGGCGACGCCGGGCTCGGGCCAGGGTGTCCTGGAACCGGTGGACGTCCACGTCCTCGCGCGGCAGGCGCAACGCGTAGCCGGGCCCTTCGGTGATGATGACGCGCGGCGGATCGCGCGGCGGCCGGTCGGGTTCGAGGGCACGGCGCAGCGCGGCGACGAACGTACGCAGAGCGCCCACGGCGCGGGCCGGTGGATCGGTCCACAGGTCGTCGACGAGGGTGTCGGTGGTGACCATCCGCCCCTCGGCGGCGACGAGCCGGGCGAGCACCTCACGATGGCGGGGGCCGCCCAGGTCGATCGGGCTGCCGTCGTCGCGGAGGGCCCGCACGGCACCGAGCACGTCGATTCGTATGCCCCTATCCTCCGTGTCGGGGGTCGGCTGCGCTTGACCGAACTGATCGGCTGCTGATCGGTCTGTAGCGACCGGTCTGTAGCGACCGGTCCGTAGTGACCGGCACGTACTGGCGGCCGGTACTGGCGGCCGGTACTGGCGGCCGGTACTGATCCGTTGCTGATCGCCGTCGCCCAGGCTGGTCCGGTCAGCCCCCGACCGACAAGGACGGCCCTTCATGACGCTCACCATTCCCGGCTTCGATCACGTCCGCCTGCCCGGCGCGGACGGGGTGGAGCTGGCTGCCGCCGTCGGCGGCAGCGGCAGCCCGGTCGTGCTGTTGCACGGTTTCCCCCAGACCCACCTGATGTGGCGGCACGTTGCCGAGCGGCTCGCCGACGAACACACGGTGATCTGCCCTGACCTGCGGGGCTACGGCGCCAGCGACAAGCCGGCGGCCACCGACCCCGAGGTGTACGCCAAGCGCACCATGGCCGCCGACGTCGTGAACTTGGCGGCCGCCCTCGGCCACGAGCGCTTCGCCCTCGTCGGCCACGACCGGGGCGCCCTGGTCGCCTTCCGGGCGGGGCTGGACCACCCTGAGACCGTCACGCACCTGGGCATCCTCGACGTCGTGCCGACCCTCGACATGTGGAACGTCCTGCACGGCGTCCCGGCGGCGGTCGGCTACCACCTCTTCCTGATGGCGCAGCCGCCGGGCCTGCCGGAGGCGATGATCGCCAACAGCGCGGACGCGTTCTTCGGCTCGTTCCTCGACTCCTGGGCCAATGACGCGACCGCCGTTCCCGAGGATGTCCGTGCCGAGTACCTGCGGGCGAGCGCGGCGGCGGTGACGTCGATCGTCGCGGACTACCGGGCCTCGGCGGGCATCGACGTCACGCACGACCGAGCGGACCTGGACGCGGGGTCGCAGCTGGCCATGCCCGTGACGGTCGTCCAGCAGGACTGGGGCGCGCAGCTGGGCTACGACGCGGCCGCGGTGTGGAAGGCGTGGGCGCCGGACCTCGACCACCGGCTGACCCGAGCGGGGCACTTCATGGCCGAGGAGGCGCCCGACGAGATCGCGGAGGCGATCCGGGAGCTGCTGGCGCGTTGAACCTCCCGTTCCCCGGCTCGCCGATTGGCCGACTGACTGACTGACTGACTGACCGACCGACTGACTGACCGACTGACTGACCGACCGACCGGGCCACGGTCGGTCGGCGAGTTGGGTTTTCGGTGGTCGGGTTCCTCTTCCGGCGCCGGGTACTGCCCGGGTCGGTGTCAGTTGTGGGTGCCGTCCGCCGGTTGGTCGTCGGCGAGCTCGGCGGCGTAGCGGGCGGCGGCCTCCGCCAGCATGCGGGTCATCCGGTCCGGTTTGTCGCCGAGGCGGGCGGCGACGGCGCGGCGGGCGTCTTCGAGGTTGCCGCCGAGGTTGCCCCCGAGGCCGCCGCCGAGCAGTTCGCGGATGATCACCAGGGAGTCGTCCGGGGCCATGTACCGCCGGGACATCCGTTGCTGGACCTCGTCCATGCCCTCGCGCGCCAGCACCTCCCGCAGTTCCTCGATCAGCGGGGCCAGCCACTGGGCGCGCAGTGCGTACTCGCCGTGGTCGGTGAAGGTCGCGTGGAGCCCGGCGAGCAGCTGCGCAGGGTACTCCTCCAGGGGTCCGGCGAACTGCGGGTAGTCCTTGGCGAATTCGTCCCAGTCGACGTAGAGTCCGGCGATCTGCTCCGGGAGGAGCGGGCAGCGCGACCAGGTCTCGTCGGACTGGGTGAAGACCTGCCGCAGCAGGTCGTAGGGCACCTCGTCGGTGCGCGAGAGCAGGATCGCGTCGTAGAGGTCCTTGCCCTGGGGGTGGTTGTCCGAGGCCAGCCAGAGGATCTTCCACGCGAGGGAGAGCTGTGGCGTGGCGGCGAACAACCGGCCCGTGACGCCGGGGAGCTGGTAGGACTCCGGTGGGACGGGCAGGTGTTCGGTGAAGACGAAGTCCAACTGGACGGTCCCGCCCGGAACGCCGGGTGCCGACCACGGCAGGACGAGCCGACGCCCGGGAATCCTGCTGTACGTCCAGATCTCGTCGCTGACCGCTTGGTCCGCGTGCAGCCGCACCGCGCCCGAGAGCCGTTCTGCGTCGGCGGCGAGCTCCTCGAACATGCGGTCCGTGCGCTCGTCCTCCAGCTGCCAGTCCGTCGGACGGACCACGAAGTCCAGGTCCCCCGGCTCCCGCGCCTGCTCGCCGTACCAGGCCCGCAGCAGGACGCTCCCGCGCAGGACCAGGTGCTCGGCCCACTGCGAGCCGGCGACGGCGGACAGCACGGTGTTCAGCGCCTCGCGCCGCGCGGCAAGCCACAGTTGGGCGAGCTGAGGGTCGGTGAAGGCGGGTTCACTGGGCCGCAGGGCCCGGGTGTACCCGGCGAGGGCGGGGTCGAAGACCGGCTGCTGGCTCACCGCCTCGTCGTCGATCGGCCGGACGCTCCTGGGCAGGCCCCGGTCCTCGCGGACGTCCTCCGGCGGTGGCTGCCGGGGAAGCAGGACACCCTGCCACGGCCCGTATGTCAGTTCCTCCCAGGCCACTGGTGACTGGGGCTGGTCCTCGGTCATCGCGGGTCTCCCTCTCCGTACGGTCCGGCACGGTGCTCGTGCTCGTGCCTCTGTTCGTGTTCGCGTTCGTGCTTCTGCTCGTGCTCGCTGATCCATCCCTCGTCCAGGGCCTCGGCGCTGTCCACGGCGACGAACTCGCGCTCCACCGACACCACCTCGCGACCGCCGGCGGCAAGGCCCCGGAGCAGCGCCTCCAGCCGACGGCCCGCGGTGCTCAGGCCGACCAGGCGGCACCGCTGGGTCACGAACCACTCGCGCCGGCCGTCGTCGCGTATCCGGCGCGGGTTGTGCGACAGGTGCGCACCGTGGCGGACGGCCAACTCGGCGAGGTCCGCGAGGCGGGCGGGGTCGGTGAGGCCGGCCGTGGGAAGCGGGCCCGGAAGCAGCAGCTTGACGTGGTGCTCGAAGTACCGGCGCGCCCCGTGCGGTACGGCGTCCTCGTCCGAGACCGGAACGCCCTCGGCCCACGGCGTGGCCTCGATCTTCGTCCGCAGGACCGTGAACCCGGCCCGAACCAGCCGGCCCGTGGTGTGGGACGTCGCCGCAGTGACCTCGTCCAACGAGCCGTTGGCGCGCAGGGTGAGCATCGGCTGCGAGGGCGCCGCACCGCGCGCCAGCAGGATGTGGGTGAACTTCAGGCCGTGACCGTCGGCCCACCCGGCCAGCGCCTCGGCGGCGCCGGGCTCCACGGTCAGGTGCACCTCGAAGTCACCCCGGAGGTCGGGAGGACCGGACCGGTCGTCGCGGTGTTGGTCAGGACGGATGGCGAGCATGGGAGCATCCTGCCAAGCCCCTATGACAACGCCTCGTGCGCCCGGGTGCGCAGCGAGCTGATCCCTCCGTGCGAGCCCCGTGACCTTCTGCTCTTGGCGCTCGAAGCGGAACTGGCCAGCGGAACTGGCCTTCGGTGGTTGACGCTGGTCAGCGGCGTTCTCGGCCCTCATGCGCCGTGGATGTGCCCTCGTCGTCTCCGCATCGGTCTCCAGCGCCGTCCGCTGAGGCCGGGGCCGCCGCTGTGTCGGCGGGTCAGCCGGTGGGGGGTGAGTTGTCGGTGCTGCGGTCGTCGAGGACGATGTGCGGCTGGTGCAGGCGGTCGTTGCCGGCCTGTTCGTCGGCGGGGCGGGTGCTGTTGATGACGGCGGCGATGCGCTCGTAGCTGGTGACGGCGAGGGCCCACGTTCCGATGCTGGTGCCGTTGCCGTTGCCGACTCCGCTGTAGGCGGTTTCCCGGAGGGCGTTGAGGAGGGCGATGGTGCTGGGGCCGGACAGGATCGTGTCCTCGTTGCCGTCGTTGACCGGCTTCGAGAAGTGGTCGCCGCCCTCGGCCTGGGCGGCCAGGAAGTCCCAGGTCTCGGGGTGGCAGGAGATCGCGACGGTCTTCACGGCTGCGGCCTTGAGGAGGGTGTTGACGTGGTTCTCCCAGACGAAGGGCTCCGGGATGAGACCGGACACGTCGTCGGCGCGGCCGCTCGGGAGGTCGTCGATGACGGCTTGGTCCGGCGCGACTGCTTCCGTGCCCTCCAGATCGACCTTCGTGTCGTGCTCCGTGGGGCCGGAGGGGCGGAACAGGTCTGCGAGTCGGGCGGCGACCTCGGCCGCGATCTGGCTGAGCTGGTCCTCGGCGAGGACGTGCGGGGCGGTCGGCGCGTCGTCGGCAGGGGTGGTCTCGGACACGGTTGTCTCCTCGCTGTCGGATTCCGCGGCCTCGCCGGCCACGGAGGGGGAGGCCTGCTCTGTGGCCCGCTGCGCGGCCTGCCCGGATGCCGGGGGCTCGGCGTCGGGAAGTTCGTTGGTACCGGGGGAGTTGCTGCTGCCGGCATCACCGCCGGGCGGGTGAGCGGCTTCGTCCGGGCCCTCGATCTCCGGAGCGGCCTCCGCGGGCTGGCCCACGGCCTCGGGGGAGTCGACGGCGGGCCGAGGCGCCTCGGTGGGGCCGCCGTCCAGGGGGGCGCGGCCACTGTTCTGCCGAGCGCTGAGTTCGTTGCGCAGGTTGCCCAACTGGCGGTGGAGGCTGCGGTTGTCCTGGTGGGCGCGGTTGGTTTCCTGCTGCCCTCTGGCGATCGCCTCGAAGAACTCGTCGCGGTGTTCGCTCAGGCCGGCCGCCAGCGTCGCGGTGAGTTCGGCTCGCAGGTTGTCGGTGTGGTTGCGGATCTCCTCCAGGCCGGCCTGAAGGGCCGTCCCGACTTCTGCGCGTAGCAGTTCGACCTGGTGGGTGGTGCCCCTCGCCATGTCCCCTCCTGATCTCGCGCACCCGTAGGGGTGGCGGCGGGTACAGCGTGGCGGCAAGGGCCCGTCCGCGATGAGTGGATCGGTGGGACTGTCGAGAACGTGTCGATCACCGTCTGAAATCGGATCATCACGCAGATGTGTCACATTGTCGGTTGATAGACCGAATGGAGCGTCATGCTGGTGTTCGTCATGGTGTTCACTTGTTGTCGGAGTTCCGAAGGATGTCGGTGGTCCAGGCCGGCCTGATCGCGTGCCAGCTGTACCGGTAGCCGTTGGTGCCGTGGTGGGGCGTGGTGAGGATGTGGTGGAACTCGCACCATGCGGCGAACTCGCGCCAGGAGCATCCGGGAAGACCGCGCTGCTCGGGATGGCGGTTGTAGGCGGCTACGGCCCGCCGGATAGTGTCCTCGGGCAGGGGGCCGGCGGTCATGGCGATGGTGACGATGATCTTGGCGAGGTCGTAGCCGAAGGGGGCGAGGGTGAGGGAGTCGAAGTCGACGACGGCGACCGTGGTGTCGGTGATGAGGAAGTTGCGCGGGTTGGCGTCCTTGTAGAAGGCGGCGGGCATGGTGGCGGCCTGCTCCAGCCAGCCGTCGATCGCGCCGGGGGTCAGGAGCGGGGCCGGTACGGTGCCGGTGGCCAGCAGCCGGTGGAGGCGCTCGCGGCGGCTGTCGGCGAAGTCGTCGATCGTGACGTCGGCGGTCGTGACGGCGGCGGTCGTGACGGCGCCGCTGGTGTGGTCATGGCTGGTGCGGTCGGTGCTGGTGTCGTCGGTGCTGGTGTGGGGTGCGTTCAGGCGGGCGGCGTGCAGGTCGTGGGTGTGGGCGGTGGTGTGCTGGTGGCCGAGGAGGTCGGCCAGGGTCAGTAGGTCGTCGGGGGTGCCGTGGTGGCCGTCGAGGTGCTCGTAGTCGATCGCGGTGGGGTGGACGTGGACGACGTGGGGGATGCGTACGTCGGGGTTGGTGCGGGCGATCCAGCGGTGGTGGGCCAGGGAGCGCTGCTGGGTGTGGGGGTCCGCGAACGTCTTGGTGAAGGTCCTCAACATGTGTGTGGTGTTCCTCAAGCGCGGCTGCTCTCCCGAGATCGCGGCCACACCGGCCCCGCAGGACCGCGCTGTTACAAGGACGGTACCGGCGCGCGGCGAACGTTCACAGGTGGCGTACAGGACGCCCTCTGCCCCGCCAAGCGAGGGGCCCGTCTGGGGGCGGGGCGACGGTGTTTCGTCAACTGTCCGATTCGGTAGGGGCGTTGATGCCGGGCTTCCGCAGGAGGATGGTCAGTCCCGTAACCCGTTCCGCTCCGTTCAGCTTCGTCCCGGCTCGGTGAAAGAGGACCTCCGTTGAGAACGAACACTCGTGGTATCGCTCTGGCCAGTCTGCTGGTCTGCCTGGTGGTCGCCCTGCTGGCGGCGGTGACGCCCCCGGCCCGCGCCGACGCCACGTCCGGGCCGGCCGACGCCGCGTGTGCCGCGCAGGGCGCCCCGATATCGGAGGCCGCCGGCCGGGCCATCGCCGCCGCCTGCGGCCAGGTCGCCGCCGGTACCTGGTACACCTGGGGCGGCGGGCACGGCACCACCCCCGGCGCGACGTACGGCCAGGTCGACCCCAGCGACCCCGAGCGCTCCGGGAACGACCCCTTCCGGGTCGGTTTCGACTGCTCCGGCTTCGTCCGCTGGGCCTGGTCCCAGGCCGTCGGCAGCGACGTCGTCGGGCAGCAGGACGCTGCCGAGATCTCCCGCCTGCCCGGACAGCAACTCGGCCGCGACCAGGGTGTGCTGCGCCCCGGCGACCTGGTCTTCTGGGGCCTGTCCCACGTCCACCACGTGGCGATCTACCTCGGCGGCGGAAAGATCGTCGAGGCCCGCGAATCGGACACCCGCCTCATGGTCTCCGACTTCTCCAGCCACACGGCCGCCGACTACGCCGGCGCCCTGCGCTACACGCCGGACGTCCCCGCGGGCGCCGACCGCCGGACCTGGAACAGCGGGGTGAACATCCGCCCCACCCCGTCGACCGCCAACCCGCCCGTCGCCGTCCTGCCCGGCCCCACGACGGTCCGCATCCAGTGCCAGCAGCACGCCGAGAAGGTCGAGGCCGAGGGCTACGTCAACGACGCCTGGTCCTACCTGCCGGACTACCGCGGCTGGATCAGCAACATCTACGTCCAGGGCCCGGCCTGGCTCGACAACGTCCCCACCTGCACCACCTGACCCCGTCACACGCACCAGGACGGCGCAGGCGCGCGACGAGGCCGCCCGAGCCCCACGACGGTGCGGGCCCGGGCGGTCAGGCGTCAGGCCCAGGGGGGTTTGCCGGTTCCCTCGGCCCACAGGGCCAGTGCCCGCCGGTCGATGGCGTGGATGCCGACGTTCGCGCAGAACGCGGCGGCGGCCTTGGTGAACGAGCTGGTCGTCACCACGGCCGCCAGGTCGCAGCGGTGGACGTCGCGGTAGGTGCCGTTGACCTTCTGGACGTCCTGGGAGCCGACGGAGGTCCGTGGCCCGTACCGTTTGGCCTGGATGAGGAGCCGCTGCCCGGACGGAGTGGTGGCCAGGACGTCCGCCGCGAGGTCGCCGGCCCCGCCGACCACCGTCACCTTTGTGCAGCCGTCCCGCCTGCACAGGTCCGCCAGCGCGTGCTCGAACGCCTTCGGAGTCATGCTCAGGAACGGGCCGATGTGCCGCAGCTGCGCCGTGCGCGCAGCCAGCTCCCGCCGCCGGGCCAGCTGCCGCAGACGCAGCACGACGGCGCCCACCACCACGCCGGTGGCCAGCAGCGCGGCGACCAGGAGCAGGTGGCGGGCCAGCCACGTCAGCACGAACGACACCACGGCGACCGCGACCAGAGCCGCGATGCCCAGCGTCAGCGCGTTGTCCCGGGCCTGTTGCGCGCGGCGGGCGGCAGTGGACCGGCGTCGTCGTACGGGCCTTCGGGCCACGGCGTCCCCCCTCGGACCACGGTGTGGACGCGAGCGTAGAAGCAGCCGCCGCCCGGCCGCCGACGATCCCGGCGAATTCGGACGGCTGCGGGCCCGAGTTGTCCGGATCTCGGCGGCCGGCGGCCGAACACCCGGCGGCCGAATACCCGGCAGCCGAAGGCCCGGCAGCCGAAGGCCCGGTGTCGGGACGCCACCGCCGGGGTGTGCCCGGCCTGGAGGACTGCCCCGGGCTACCGGTGGGCTCTCACACGCTGGGCTGGATGCCGAGGTCGGTGAGCAGGCCGCGGATCCGGGTCTCGATCTGGTCGCGGATCGGGCGTACGGCGTCGAGGCCCTGCCCGGCCGGGTCGTCGAGCTTCCAGTCGAGGTAGCGGGTGCCGGGGAAGTACGGGCAGGTGTCGCCGCAGCCCATGGTGATCACCACGTCGGAGGCCTGTACGGCCTCGGTGGTGAGGATCTTCGGAACCTCGGCGGAGAGGTCGATGCCGACCTCGGCCATGGCCTCGACCACGGCGGGGTTGACGGTGTCGGCGGGGGCGGAGCCGGCGGAGCGGACCTCGACCCGGCGGCCTCCGAGGTGGCTGAGGAATGCGGCGGCCATCTGGGAGCGTCCGGCGTTGTGGACGCAGACGAAGAGTACGGACGGCTTGGGCTCAGGCACGGGCGGAACCTCCGGGACTGGCGGGCTGGGGGAAGAGGCGGCGGGCGGCGAGGGCGACGTGGACGAGGCCGATGAGGACGGGCACCTCGATGAGGAGAACGACACCTCCTGCTGCTACGCCCTCCAGAACAAGGTCTGGGTCACCGGCCCCGGCAAGGAGCCCTGGGAGGTCTACGTCGTCAAGGCCGACGCCGACACCCTGGGCAAGAGTGTCGACGCCGCACCGCAGGGCAAGGGGGCGATCGACGCCGCACCGCGGGGCTGCCGCACCGGTACCGAGGAGACGGTTGCCGCAGACTGTGCCTGCGGCAGCTGACGATGCGTCCGGAGGTCGAGTCCGGCGGACATGCGTGCGCAACCAGCAGCACTCCCGTCACCACGGCCTCGGGGATTGCCGCAGCAGAGTCGACCGGACGCCCGGACCGTTCAGCCGGTCGGGTGGCCGGTGGGGCGGGGGAAGCCGTGGCGGTGGGCGGCGACGGTGACGGTCAGGGCGGCGGCGAGCAGGGCCAGGGCGGACCAGGGCAACGTGCTCGGGCCGCCGTGGTCGAGGAGGAGACCGCCGACGAGCGCGGCGCCGGCGATGCCGAGGTTCCAGCACGTGACGAGCAGGGACTGGGCGATGTCCCCGGCCGGGCCGGCCGCGTCGGCCACCGCCGTCTGCAGGAGGGTGGCGGCGCCACCGAAGGCGAGGCCCCAGACCGCGGCGCTGCCGTAGACGGGCCAGGAGGTGCCGGTGAGCAGGGCGGCGGCGACGGACAGGGCCGCGGCGGAGAGGAGGGCGCAGGCGGCGACCGTCAGGGTGCGCAGGTGGCGGTCGATCAGCGCCCCGGTACCGAGGATGCTCACCAGGGAGGACAGTCCGAGGACGAGCAGGACGGTGTCGGTCCGGCCGCCGAGCCCCAGGGGCGCGAGCAGCGCCGCGACGTACGTGTAGAGCAGGTTGTGGGCGAGGACGAAGGCCACCGTGACGGTGAGGACGGCCGCCACCCCCGGGATGCGCAGCACCTGCCGGACGGGGGTGCGGGCGTGGCCGGGCCGCCCCGGGACGGCCGGGAGCGCGACGAGCATCCAGGCGGCGAGCGCCACGGCGACGGCGCTCATCAGTCCGAAGGTGGTGCGCCAGCCCACCAGCGCGGCGACCAGGGTGCCGGCGGGCACGCCCACCGACAGGGCGACCGTCGAGCCGCCCATGGCGACGGCCATCGCCCTGCCGCGCTGCTCCGGCGCGACGATGCCGCGGGCGTACCCGGCCAGCAGGGCCCAGAGCAGGCCTGCGACCAGGCCCGCGGCGAAGCGCGCCGCCATGGTGAGGGGGTAGTTCGTCGAGACCGCGGTGACGGCGTTGGCCGCGGCGAAGCCGCCGACGGACAGCAGCAGCAGGCGCTTGCGCGGCCAGCCGGCGGTAGCGGCGGTCAGCGGTATGGCGGCCGCGATGGAACCGGCCGCGTAGAGCGTGACGGACTGCCCGGCGCCGGACTGGCTGACGCCGAGGTCCGCACTCATCGCGGGCAGCACGCCGGCGGGCAGGGCCTCGGTCATGATGGTGACGAATCCGGCGGTGCTCAGGGCCAGCAGGCTGGGCCAGGGCAGCCGGGCGGCGGGCGGGTCCGAGGGTTGGGGAAGCCGGGTGGCGGGCGGGTTCGAGGGGCTGGGGGAGTGAAGTTCGGGCATGGGCCCGATCGTCTATCCTTGACATCCATGTCAAGGTCCAGCCCGGAACGGCACCGGTCGGGCGTGAGGGTGGTCACATGCGTATCGGCGAACTCGCCCGGTTGACGGACACTCCTCCGCGCCTGCTGCGGTACTACGAGCAGCAGGGCCTGATCACCGCGCACCGCGAGGCGAACGGCTACCGGGCCTACGACGACTACCTCGTCGACCGGGTCCTGCAAATCCGCGGACTCCTGGACGCCGGACTGCCCACGCGGATCATCAGGCAGATCCTGCCCTGCCTGGACAGCCCGCGGACGATCCACTTCGCCGACGCCACACCGGAGATGATCGGCACCCTGGAGTCCGAGACGGAGCGGATGACCCGTCGGATCCAGTGCCTGACCCGTAACCGTGATGCCATCCGGGAGTACCTCACCGAGGTCAAGAGCCGGGCCTGAGGCGTGAGCCCGAGGTGTGTGTCTGTTGGTGTGAGCCTGAGGGGTGCGTCCGAGGTGTGAGCCGACGTCGGGACGCGCCGCGGGCGGCCTGTCGGCCTGCCGGGCGGTCGGCTTGACCTTGCCACTGGTGTGATGGTTGGACCCTTCCGTCATGACCGACTCCGCCATCCGGCACCTCGAATTCGGCGACGGCACACCGCTCGTCATGATCCACGGCTACACCGTCGACCACCGGGTCCTGCTCCCCGTCGAACCCGCCTTCGCCGACCGCCCCGGGTGGCGGCGGCTCTACCTCGACCTCCCCGGCCACGGCACCAGCCCCCGGCTGCCGGGGACGACCTCGGCGGCCACCCTGGCCGACGCCGTCCTCGACTGGATCCACGCCGAACTGGGTGAGCAGCCCTTCGCCGTGCTCGGGCAGTCGTTCGGTGGACAGCTGGCCCGGGCGGTGACGGCGAGGTTCGGGGCGCAGGTCCTGGGCTCGGCGCTGCTCGTACCGGTCGTGCACTGGGGCCCCGACCGGACCCTGCCCGGCGTGACCGTGTCCGAGCGCGACGACGAGCTCCTCGACCGGCTCCCGCCCGCCGACCGCGAACTCTTCGGCCTCGTTATGGCCCGTCACACCGCGCGCAACTGGAAGCTCTTCGAACAGTACGTCCGGCCGGGATGGCGCGCGCACGACCCGGCGGCCGCCGCCGAACTCGAAGCCGACTTCCTGCTGCCGCACTGGCCCGAACACCGCGCGCCGGAGCACCAGGGCCGGCACCTGCTGGTCACCACCCGGCAGGACGCTTTGGTGGGCTGGCGCGACCAACTCGCCCTGCTCGACCACTACCCCCGGATGGCGGCGACGGTGCTCGACGGCGTCGGCCACAACCCGCAGGTCGAGTGCGCCGAGACCGTCCAGGGCCTCATCGGCGCCTGGCTCGACGAACTGCCCCGACCTGCCCGCCAGTGAGCGGGGCGGCGCTCTGGGCGTTCAGACTTCTGAACTCCTCGCACGCCTGGCACACCACGGGCAAGACGCCGTCCTCGGCGGACGGCAACACCCGGGTGTGGCCGCGCTGGTGGCCGGCTGGTTCCTGCGGTATCCGGTCGCCATGGTGACCGTCCGCCGGGACCCCGACCTCGTCGCCGGCTCGGCCACCACGGTCACCGCCTACGAGTGGGGGCCGGCCGCTCTACGAGAACCCCGGGGCGGTCGAGGACATCGACGAACCGTAGGGTCACAGTCATCGTGAATCCGGCGCTGGCAGCGATGAGTTGGACGGTAGGAGGAGAATGAGTCGCATGACGTGCTTCCCTGCGAGACCCGGTGCTGTTCTCGCGGGCGACGGCGTGCGCCACCCCGTCCACACGGTCGCCGTACCGCGGAGCCTCCAAGTACTCGCCCTGGAGAAGGCCGAAGCCATGCGGTGCTGAGCGGCCGGCCGTGACGCGCGGTGCCCCTTCCTTCCCGTCGGGGAGGGAGGCGCACCGCGGTGCACGTCACCGAGGCCTTCATCGTGCGCTGACCGAGGCTTGCCGGCCCGCGCCCGGCCACCTCCGCAGCGCCGGAATCGGCGCCCACTGCGCCAGGGCGTACATCGTGCCGGCGGACCGAGCGGGAGACCGGACGGACCGGCCTCCCGCGTTGATCAGTTGCAGGTCATGTTGACGGGTGCGTGGTCCGGGTCGTTCCGGTAGCACAGGTGCTGCGGGGCCTTCAGGTTCGTGATGGAACCCTGCCACACGGCGCCCTGCCACAGAGCCTGCGGGGAACCGGAGTTCTCCAGCAGGCGCGGGTAGCGCAGGACCTCCCAGGACGGGTACTTGTCCTTGTTCGTGTCGACGTCGAAGCCGGTGAAGTTCTTGTTCTTGTCGTCGTAGCCGTGCGGGTAGATGTGGAACGTCGCGTTGATCCGGCCGAGATCCGCGTACTGCGAGCCCGGGACGTCCACGAACGAGTTGACCGCTGACACGTCCACCCGGATGCCGCCGTCACCGTAGGGCTCCGCCCAGTACTCGTTCTGCGGGGTCCGGTCGTCCTGGACCACCTTGGCGTGCTCGGTACGCACCAGAGGCTTGGCATTGCGGCACGTCAGATCCCCGACACAGGACTGGTCGACGTAGATCCCGACCTGGCCCGTGGCGGTGTCCCAGGCGATGGCCACCTTGGAGCTGGCTTCGGGTTCGGTGCTCCACAGACGGTGGTTGCCCAGGGCGTGGTTGACCGGGTTGCCGTCGTCGCCGATGTAGCCGCGCACCACGACGATGCCCCGGTCGGGGCCCTTGGGCAGCAGCGTGGCGCTCTCCTTCAGATCGCCCGGGGCCGGGCTGCCCTGGAAGAACTGGGCGTTCGCGCGGGGGATCAGCGGGTTCGCGGTCTCGTTCGGCGACCACCGGATGGGGCCGTGCTCGAACATCTGGGTGACGCCCTCCTGCTGGAGTTCGTCGGTGACGGGGTAGCCGTACACCCCGCCTTCCCAGCCCGCCTGTCCCCAGCGCTGGCCGATGAGGCCCCAGACGGGGTGGACGCCGTTGGAGCGCGTGGGATGCCAGTAGAGCGAGCCGCCCTGGAACACCTGGCGCTTCCCGGCGCCGTCGGGGAGGGAGATTTCGTCGCTGGTGGGGTAGCCGAGGGAGCCCTTCTCCCAGCCTATGGCGGCCCACTTGTCGCGGATGAGGCCCCAGATGGCGTGGGCGTCGGTGGAGGGGCTCCAGTAGATCGAGCCGCCGTCGAAGACACTGAACCGGCCCACCCCGTCGGGAGCGGTCTGTTCGTCGGTCCGGGGGCAGCCGAGCGTGGTTCGGTACTCCCGGTACTTTTCCAGGATGCGGCCCTGGACCGTGTGGCCACAGATCTGTTCCGGGTCCTGCCCGGCGGCGGAGGCCGTCGCCGGGCAGAGGGCGGAGCCGGCGAGAAGGGCGGTGAGCAGGAGCGAGATCTTCGCTCCCTGTCGGCGGGCTCGTCCGCGGGGCGTTGAGTGTTCGCTGATGATGTTCACCCGAGTGATTCTCGCGTACATGCCAATGGGAGGGATAGTGTCCGAAGCGTCAAGAATGGGCAGGTGCGCGACAGAAGCACACAGGTGGGCCCAGTCGCGAGAACTACTGGGCCCCCGCGGTCCGTCATACATCGGTGAGACGCGCTCAAGGTTCGCTGCGACGGGGCGCCGGTCACTACTGTCCTCGGTGCTTGATGTCATGCGGAGTGATCGATCAGGTATTCGATGGAGGATCGTGTGGCGAGGGGACGGCGCGTCTTCTTCGGCGTGCTGGGTGGGGCTCTCGGTGTTCTCGGCGTGGGCGTGGTCGTGTGGCTGACGTTCCGGCCTTCCTGGCCTGAGGTGCCCGACCCGGTCGGACGGTGGAGCGGTGGAACGGCGGTGTTCGAGTTCCTCCCGGACGGACGGGTCGGGTCCGCGAAGGTGCCGGCCTACGTGTGCAACAGCGCGGCGGCCGATCCGGCGCAGCCGACGGAACTGGAGGGGAGTTGGAAGGAGTCCTACCTCGATGACGCCGGTCGTGGGGTGTATGTGACGGCGACCCGTAAGGACGGGGGAGGCAACTGCAGGATCTGGCTGACGGCCATGGACAACGGGAAGGACCTGTGGCTTCTGGCGACCAAGGGGTTCGTCATGGAGAAGGGCTGAGATGCCGCGGTGATTTCGAGTACGGCGGCATCGAGCGAGGGGGAGCTGTGGCTGGTCGATGGAAGTACCTGAAGTCCCGGGAGGGTGCCGTCCTGCTCGCGGGTGTCCTGCTGATCGCCGGTCTGGCGGGGTATCTGAAGGCCCGGTCGGGAGGGCCGGATCCGAAGGACTACGTGGGGCGTTGGGCGTCGCGGGACGAGGTGATCGAACTGCGGGAGGGGGGGCGGCTCGGCGAGGTGCGGCTCGACGGGTACTTCTGTGCGAAGGATCCCGTCGGGCAGGGCGTGGCATTGGGGGAGTACCAGGGGAGTTGGCGGACCGGGAGTGTGGACGACGCGGGGTCGGGAGTCTTCGTGGTGCTGCGGGACTACTACCCCGGTGGTGACTGCGAGATCTATCTGCAGGAGGAACGAAAGGGCGCGGTGGCCGGCCTGGGCGGTCAGCCGCGGGGGAGCGCGCAGCGGGTCTTCTCCAGGGTGTAGGGGCTCGGAGAACGATTGCACCCATGATCGGGTGGTCGTCCACGACGACCCGGCCGGTTGGGGGCGTCGACGAACCGGCGGCGATGTCACGGGAGAACCCCCATGCCCTGACAGTGCCCGGGTGGAGAGAAACAGCGGCACACCGCGTCGGTCTGGGCGGTGCGTGCGGGTGCGGGGGAGACCGCGGTGGCCAGCTGAGCGCGTTGCTCGCGAGGCGTAGCTGTGCGGGCCATCGGGGTGACCGATCGGAGCATCGCCACGGGCGGGGCGCGGGCCGCTTTGCCGAAATGGCAACAGGCCTCGCCCTCCTCGGTGCGCGCGCAGCATGATCGGCACTGCGTCGGCACCTGAATCGGCACCGCATCGGCATCGTGCCGCCGAACATCAGCTTGCCGAACCGAACTTGGTGTACGTCGGATCGAGATACCAGGAGGACACATGTCACCGTCGCGGACCACGGGCCCCACTCACCGGCTGGTCCCCTCGCCCGCCGGCCGGATCCACCTGGTGGAGCAGGGCACCGGGCCGCTGGTCCTGCTGCTGCACGGGTTCCCGGAGTCCTGGTACTCCTGGCGCCACCAGTTGCCGGTGCTGGCCGCTGCCGGATACCGCGCGGTCGCCATCGATGTCCGCGGGTACGGGCGCTCCTCCAGGCCCGAGGAGGTGACCGCGTACCGGATGTTCGACCTGGTCGAGGACAACGTCGCGGTGGTGCACGCCCTGGGTGAACGGTCCGCGGTGATCGTCGGCCACGACTGGGGATCGACCATCGCCGCCGACTCCGCCCTGATCCGACCGGACGTCTTCCGCGCTGTGGGGCTGCTGAGCGTTCCCTACCTCCCGCGGGGCGGACCGAGGCCCGGCGAGGTCTTCGCCCAACTGGGCGGCGACGAGGAGTTCTACGTCTCCTACTTCCAGGAGCCGGGTCGGGCCGAGGCCGAGATCGAACCGGACGTGCGCGGCTGGCTCGCGGGCTTCTACGCCGCGCTGTCCGCCGACACCATGCCGGCGCCCGGCGCGCCCGACCCGCACTTCGTCAGCCGTGGCGGGACACTTCGTGACCGGTTCCCCGTCGGACGGCGGCCCGGCTGGCTCAGCGCGGAGGAACTCGACGTCTACGCCGGAGAGTTCGAGCGAACCGGCATGAGCGGTGCGCTGGGCCGCTACCGGAACATGGACCGGGACTGGGAGGACCTCGCCGACTTCGACGGCGCCCCCGTCACCCAGCCGTCCCTGTTCATCGGCGGGAGCCGGGACGCCTCCACCACCTGGCTGGCCGATGCGATCGCGGCCTACCCCGCGACCCTGCCCGGCCTGCTCTCCTGCCACATCCTCGACGGCTGCGGGCACTGGGTCCAGCAGGAACGCCCCACCGAGGTCAACCGGATCCTGACCGACTGGCTCGCGTCCCTTCCCTCCTGAGCGAGGGGAGCAGGGTGCTGCGCGGGCTCGACGGTCGGGTCGAACTCGCGGCCCATCCGCGCCGTGGTGCTCCGGAGCGCCGCGCTCACCAGGCCACGGTTCGGCCGAGGTAGTCGACGTAGTGCAGGCCCGGGCTGCTCCGGAGGGCGTCGAGCGTCCTGACCACGTTCGGGATGCTCTCGTCGATGCCGAGCAGGGCGTCCGAGCCGCCCAGGTCGGTGCGCACCCAGCCGGGGGCCATGAGGACCAGGGGCCGGGGTTCGCCGCTGTGCCGCGCCGCGTAGCTGCGCATGAACGTGTTGAGCGCGGCCTTGCTGCCGCGGTACACCTCGTGGCCGCCGCGCTCGTTGTTGGCCACGCTGCCCTGGCCCGAGGACATCACCGCGATCGTGCCCGCGGGCTCGACGAGGTCCTGAAGGGCCTCGATGACGCGCAGCGGGCTCAGCGCGTTGGTGACCATGACCCGGACGAACTCCTCGGTGGAGGTCTGCGCCACCGTGCCCTCGGGCTGGTTCGTGACGCCGGCGTTCACGAAGAGCAGGTCGAACGTCCGGCCGGCCAGGCGAGCGCTCAGCGTCGCGACCTGCTCGGGCTCGGTGATGTCGACGGTCTCGACCTCGACCTCGACCTGCCCGGCGTGGGCGTCGGCGAGCTCGTGCAGCCCGGTCCGGCCCGAGCCGCGTACGGTGGCCACGACCTGCCAGCCGGCTCTCGCCCATTCCTGGGCGAGGGCGAGCCCGAGGCCCCGGGACGCGCCGATCAGGAGCACGCGCCTGCCAGGGGCCGGGGCTGGGGGCGGCGCGGAGTGACTTCCCGAGTTGGTTGTGGACATAACAGTGATTGTGCGAGGCGTCATCGCGTCCGGCAAGCCGCCTCCCCGGCGGGGGAGTTGGCAATCCGGGGCCGGGGGGCCTCCCGCTTCTCGCCGGGGCGCCGGCCGGCGGGCGGCTCAGAGGCCGAAGCGGGCACGGTGGGAGGCGGGGACCAGGTCGGTGTACTCGGGGTGCTTGGTGATCCAGCCGCGGATGAAGGGGCAGTAGGGGAGGACGGCGAGTGTCTGCTCGCGGGCCGTGTCCAGTGCCGCGCGTGCCAGTCGGCCGGCCAGGCCGCGGCCCTCGAAGCGGGGGTCGATCTCGGTGTGGATGAAGGCGATCTCGTCGTCGGAGCGGTGGTACTCGGCGAAGCCGGCGAGTTCTCCGCCGTCCTGGATCTCGAAGCGCGACTTCTCGGTGTTGTCGGTGACGAGCTCGTCCATGGTTTCCTCCGCAAGATGGGGGGCGGCCCGGGAGGGCCGGTGGCGGGGTGGCGCGGCATCGCTACTATAGTTTAAGAATCAACATTTGTCGTCTGGTCACCACGAGGGCCGACGGACACAGGCTGGGGCGCCAGGTGAACGTCCGGCGGCCGAACAGTCCGGCGGCAGGTTTGCCCGGCGCGGCGGCCGGGATACCCATGGCGCATGATTCCCGCTGAGGTCAGTGACGTCCTGCCGGAACTCGTCCCGTTCGTACGGGCGGTCCAGGAACGCAGGCCCGACGACGGGACGTGGTGCGAGGCGTGGACGGTGCGGGACGTCCTCGCCCACCAGACCGGCAACGCCGAGGAACTCGCCCGCGTCCTGCGCGCCTTCCACGCGGGCGAGCCCGTGGAGACCCGCGGCTTCGATCGGGAGGAGCCGTACCGGCGGATGTCCGACGCGCAGCTGTGGGAGGCCTTCGCCGCCCGCTGCGCCGAACTGGCCGAGGTCGCCGCGGCCGCGGAGAGCGACCTGCCCCCGGACACCGAGGTGCGGTGGACCGGCCGGACCGTGACGGTGCCGTTCTTCGCCGAGCACCTGCGCGAGGAACTGATCCTCCACCGGTGGGACCTCACCGGCGACGACCGTACGGCCCGGGAGGCGCTCGCCGAACCGTGGATGACGTCGCACAGCGTGCGGCTGGTCGGCCGGCCGCTGTTGGCCCGGGGCGTGGCCGGACTCGACCTCGGGCCCGGGGGGCGCGTCGAGGCCCGCCTGCGCGTCCCCGGGACCGACGACGTCCTGGTGACCGCGGACGCCGGCGGCGCGTCCATCGCCCTGGCCCCGCCCGAGGGCCCGGCCACCATCGAGAGCGACGCCGCGGTGCGCGTCCTGCTGTTGTGGGGGCGGCGTCCGGCGGACCCGGGCCGCTGGCACAGCACGGTCGGTCCGGAGGAGCTGCGACGGGTGCGTGCCCTGCTGAGCGGCTACTGAGTGACTACTGAGCGGGTGGGGGGAAGGGGGCGCGCGGGGTGTCAGGCTCGGTCCGGGGCGCCGGGGTGACGGACACCCGGGGGAGCGCTTCGGGGTGGTGTTCGCAGATGTGCGTCACCAGGTGTTCGCGGAGCTGGCAGCGGAGGGAGAACGCGTCGTCGGCGTTGGCGGCGGTCGCCAGGAGCCGGACCACGATGGTGGTGGGCGTGGTGTCGACGACCTGTAGGGCGCTGCCCTGGCCGTCCCAGAGGGGGCTGTCGGCGAGGAACGCGTCGAACTCCTTGCGCAGCAGGGGGACCGGGGCCCGGTGGTCGAGGTGGAGGAAGGCGGTGCCGGTGATCCGGCTGGAGCGGCGCGACCAGTTCTCGAACGGGCGGCCGGCAAAGTAGGACATCGGCATCACCAGGCGGCGCTGGTCCCAGGTCGCGATCACCACCGCGGTGAGGGTGATCTCCTCCACGGTGCCCCACTCGCCGGACACCACGACCACGTCGCCGATCCGGACCAGGTCGCCGAAGGCCAGCTGCACCCCGGCGAAGAGGTTGGCCAGCACGCTCTGAGCGGCGATGCCCGCGACCACGCCGACCAGGCCCGCGGACGCGAGCAGACTGGTCCCGATGCCGCGCACGGAGGGGAAGGTCATCAGCATCGCGCCCAGGGCGGCGATCGCGATGATCGCCTGGCAGATCCGGCCGAGCAGGCCCGCCTGGGTGCGGGCGCGGCCGGCCGAGGAGGGGTCGCGGCGGTGGACGGCGAGGCGGACGGCGCCTTCGACGACGAGCCCGACCACCCGGGCGCCGAGCCATCCGCCGGAGGCGATCGCCAGCAGGACCAGGAGGTGGTGCAGCTGCTCCCGGGTCTCCGGCGAACCGCCGACCCACGGCTGGACGGCGAGGGACAGCGAGGCGGCGAGCACGGTGACCAGGGGTCGCCGGCAACTGCGCAGCATCCCCGGCATGACGCTGCCCGGCCGGTGCGGGGCGAATCTGCGGACCAGCCGTTCGGCGGTCCGGTCCAGGACGTAGGTGGTCAGGGCCACCCCCGCACCTGCCAGGAGCAGACGGAACAGGCTCCACCACACGCTCGCTCTCCCTCCGCGACGGCCGCAGCGCGGCGCTGTGGGCCGGCCTTCCCCGGGCCGGCGCTGTGGGCGGGCTTCCCCGGGCCCGCTTCCCGGAGCCCGTTTTCCCGTTCGGCGGGATTCACACCTGCCGGAGGTGAGGTGGGGGCCCGACCACGGCGATGGGCCGTTCGGGTGAGGGGGACGAGGGGGACGAGGCGGGGGAGACGGGTGAGGGGGGCGAGCCGAGGGGCCGCGTCGAGGGTTCAGCCGGGGTGCATACCGGGCCGGGAACGGGGCAGCCGGAGCCTGAAGGCCCGCCGGCCCGGGCGGGCACCGACATGTCAGGAGGAGCGATGCACCGGATCGAGGAGTCCGTCGAGGTGGCGGCGCCGCTCGGCACGGTCTACGAGAGCTGGGTCAGGTGTGAGGAGTTCCCGCAGTTCATGCGGGGTGTGGTCAGGGTCGACCGGTCGGGCCAGGACACCAGCTGGGTGGTCCGGACCGCCGCCGGCCCGCGCGAGTTCACCGCCGTGACCACGGAGCTGGTGGAGAACGATCGCGTGGCGTGGGACAGCGGCCCTGGCCCGGTGCGGCACCAGGGCGTGGTCACCTTCCACGCCGTGGGCGACGCCGCCACCCGGGTGATGTTCCAGCTGGAGGTCGAACCGCACGGGCTCTGGGAGCACCTCGCCGAGGCGCTCGGGTTCGTCGACCGCCGGGTGATCGACGACCTGACCGACTTCAAGCGCCACGTCGAGGAGGGCGGCGGACCGGTCGGGGCCACGGTCGACGACACGGTGGCATGAACCTCCGGATCGGGGGCAGCCGAAGCGTACCGGCAGCCCGATCAGGCAGACCGATCAGGCAGTCAGACCTGACAGCCGGACCTGACAGCCAGACCCGACGACGGAAGGAGACGGTCGTGAGTGATCGCGTCAACATCTGGGAGTTCCGGGACACCGCCGGTCACACGGCGGGCACCGACCTCATCGGCTTCCACGTCGAGGCCACCGACGGAGCGATCGGCAAGATCGACAAGCTGTCCGAGGCGGTCGGCGCCCAGCACCTGGTCGTCGACACCGGTCCGTGGATCCTCGGCAGGCGGGTGCTCCTGCCCGCCGGCACCGTGATCCGGATCGAGATCGGCGAGCAGAAGGTGTACGTCGACCGGTCCAAGGACGACATCAGGAACGGTCCCGGCCTCGACGACGGCGCGGCCAACGTGTCGGCCGACGTCCGCGACCGCTACGGGCTCTACTACGACCCGTTCTACGGCGGTCGGATCTTCTGACGAAAGGGAGCAGCAGTCATGCCGTACGGTTCCACGCAGCTCCAGCCCCAGCCGCAGTCCCAGTCCGTCGGACCTGTCAGTCCGCCGGTGGTGCCGGATCCTCCGCTGCCGCCCGGCGTGCCCGAGCCGCCGCCGGATCCGGTGCTCCCGGGCCCCGCTACGCCGTCACCCGCGCCGCCCGGGCCTGAGCCCGAGCCCGAGCCGGGCCTGCCCCGCCCGCCCGAGCCGCCGGACTGACGGGCCGGACAGAGGAGCCGGACAGAGGAGTCCCGGGGTGGGCCAGAGCGTTACCCCCAGTACCCCGTGTGCACCGCGGAGGCCTCCTCGAAGAGGTGCGGGCCGGACGCCTCCACGGTGCTGCCGCCGGCGGCGAAGACCTGGCGGCACGGCAGGTCGAGCACCGGCTCCTCCGGGTCCACTCCCGCGATGGCGTTCAGCTCCGCCCCCGCGAGCGCGTAGACGACCTTGCGGATGCCGCTCCAGTAGATCGCCCCGGCGCACATCGCGCACGGTTCGGTACTCGTGTACAGGACGGCGTCGACGAGCTGCGTCGGGGCCAGGGTGCGCGAGGCCTGCCGCACCAGATTGGTCTCCGCGTGGGCGGTGACGTCGCGGTCGGTCAGCACCGAGTTCTCGGCCGTGAGCAGGACGTTCCCGGCGGAGTCGGTCAGCAGCGCTCCGAAGGGGTGGTTGCCGTGCGCCCGGGCGTCGGCCGCGATCTCGATGGCCGCGAGCAGGTGCTCGCGGGTGCGGTCGTTCATGACGTGCTCCTCAGGGGATCGGCGGTGGGGCGGGCCCCATGGTGTCGCGGTCGGGCGGGGCGGTGGTACCAGGTTGCCGCACCCGCCCTCCGCCCGCGACCACCCCCGGCGGCGGCCCGGGCCCGCGAGCCGGTGCGGAGCGTGCCGCGGGGACCGGCTCCCGCCCGGGCGGCCGTGCTGTCGTCAGCGGGCGAACCTCTCGACGGCCGCCGGCGTGACGGGTGTGAAGAAGTTGACCAGGTTGCCGTCGGGGTCACGGAGCAGGAGCGACCGGTTGCCCCAGGGCATCGTGGTGGGCTCGGTCACGAAGTCGGTGACGAAGCCGGTCAGGTTCCGGTACACGCCGTCCACGTCGGCGACGAGGAATTCGAAGATCACGCTGTTGTTGTCGGCCGGACGGGCAGAGCCGGGCGCGAACAGCGCCACGGTCCGGGTGCTGCCGATCGCGAGGGTCCCGCCGGCGGTCCGCAGTTCGGCGAAGTCCTCGGTGGACCAGTGCGCCTGTACCCCCGTGGCCCGCTCGTAGAAGCCGACGAGGCGTGCGATGTCGTCCGTGATGATCCGGATCGAAACGAAGTCCATGGTGCTCTCTCCTCGGGTCGGTGAAGTCGTTGCACCCCGGACGGTAGAGGAAATAGTGGACAGAATCGGTCCGGTATCAGCGCTAGGCTCGTGGACATGGGCCGACCTACCAGCCGTGTGCTCACCCTCCTGGAACTCCTGCAGTCGGGCGGCATCAGGACGGTGGCCGAACTCGCCGACCGGCTCGGCGTCGACGGGCGCACCGTGCGGCGGTACGTGGACCACCTGGTCGACCTCGACATCCCCGTCGAGGCGGTCCGCGGCCGCTACGGCGGGTACCGGCTCGCCCCCGGGTACCGCCTGCCTCCGCTCATGCTCAACGACGACGAGGCGCTCGCCGTGCTGCTCGGCCTCGTCGCGGGCCGCAGGGCGGGGCTGCTGACGGCGACCGGGACGGCGACCGAGACCGCGGGCGAGACGGCGGCGGCCAAGATCCGCCGGGCACTGCCCGAGCGCCTCGCCCGTCGGCTCGACACCGTCCTGGAATCCCTCGCCTTCACGGCTGAGCCCGGCGAGGCGGCCACCCCGGAGACGGGCGTCCTGCTCGCCGTCGCCGACGCGGTGCGCCATCGCCGCCCGATCTCGATCAGGTACACCGCCCGGGACGGCCGGCGGAGCGAACGCACGCTGCACCCGTACGGGATCGTCACCCACGCGGGCCGGTGGTACGTCACGGGCGCCGATCCCGAGATCGATCCCGGGACCGGCCAGGACCGGACCTTCCGGCTCGATCGCATCGCGGACGCGAGGCCCCTGCCGGGCTCGTTCGAGCCGCCCGCCGGGCTCGATCCGGCCCAGCGCGTCCTGTCCGGGTTCGCCAAGGCCGCGTACCGGTACGAAGTGACCCTGCGGATCCACGGGACGGTCGAGCAGATCCGCGCCCGGCTCCCCGCCAGTGTCGCGAGCATCGAGGAACCCGTACCCGAGGAAGGAACGGATCCGCACACCGAGCGGTGGCTGCACGTCGAACTGCGGGCGGAGCGGCTCGACTGGCTGCCCCCCGTCCTCGCCTCGCTCGACCGGCCGTTCGTCATCGAGCGGCCGGACGAACTCCGCGGCCTCGTCATCGCGCTCGCCGACCGGCTCGCCGCCTCCGCTCGCCAGGCCCGCGATCCGGACCGGATCGGAGGCTGATGCGCCCGCCCTGCCCTCACGGACGCCGACGCGCCCGCCCTGGCGTCAAGGACCCGCGGAACCTTCCCGGCGCGGGAGCGTTGGCAGTGCACCGGATGTCCCGGTCAGGTAGGTGGGAGGCAATCGTCGTGCTCGTAGAACCTGTCCTTGTCACCGGCGCCGGCGGTGGGGTCGGCGGAGTCGGGCGAAGGATCCTGGAGGGGTTGCGGGCGCACAACGTGCCCGTCAGGGCTCTCGTGCACCACGACGACGAACGGGCCTCGGACCTGAGGACGATGGGCGGCGTGGAGGTGATGGTCGGTGACCTCACCCGTGGTGCGGACGTGGTCGAGGCGCTGGCCGGCTGCCACCGGGCCTACTTCGGGATGAGCGTGTCGTCCGCCTACCTGGAGGCCGCGGCGACGGTGGCGGTCGCCGCCCGGGAGAGCGTCAGCCTGGAACTGCTGGTCAGCATCTCGCAGATGACCGTCTCGCAGATGGACCTCACCAGCGACGCCGAGTCCCGGCAGCAGCGACTGCACTACCTCGCCGAACACGTCCTCGACTGGTCCGGGGCGCCGGTCGTCCACGTCCGGCCCACCGTGTTCATGGAGAATCCGCTCTTCACCAAGGTGGCGGCGGCTTCGATCCGGCGGGACGGCACGATCCGCCTCCCCTTCGGCTCGGCCCGGACCTCACCGGTCGCGGCCGCCGACGTGGCCGAGGTCGTCACCGCACTCCTGCTCGATCCTGCCCCCCGGACCGGCCGCGTCCACGAACTGACCGGGGCTCGATCCCGCGACATGACGGCCATCGCGGCCGAGTTCTCCGCCGCCCTGGGCCGCGAGGTGACCTACGTCGACGTGCCCTACCAGGAGTGGCTGGAGCACGACCTCAAGAGCCAAGGCCTGCCGGACCACGTGTTCGACCACATCGCCACGATGGCCAGGCTGCACGGCGAGAACCGGTACGACCGGGCGACGAACGACGTCGCTGAGCTTCTCGGTCGCCCCCCACGGGGGTTCGACACCGTGATCAAGGACCTGCTCGCCCGGCGACCGTAGCCGGCCTGCAACCGTAGCCGCCCGGCGACCGTAGCCGGCCGGGTGCCGGGGGAGCGGCCGCTCAGAGCCAGCCGCGCTGCGCCGCCTTGAGGCCGGCCTCGAAGCGGCTCGACGCGTCGAGGCGCTCCATCAGCCCGGCCATCTGGCGGCGGACGCTGCGTGCCGACAGGCCCAGGTTCCGGCCGGCGGCCTCGTCGGTGAGGCCGGACGCGAGCAGCCGCAGGAGTTCCTGCTCGGTGGCGCTGAGGCCGGTCTCGGTGTCCTTGCGCCGGTCGGCGCCGAGCGGGACGGCGGCCTGCCAGGTCCGCTCGAAGAGGGCGACCAGGGAGGCGACGATCCCGGGCTCGCGCGTGCACAGGGCGCCGAGCCGGGTGTGGGCCGGGTCGATCGGGACCACGGCGACCTGGCGGTCGAAGATGAGCATCCGGGGCGGCAGCGTCGGGCAGGTGCGGACCAGTCCGCTCTCCTCGGTCATCCAGCGGGCGTAGGCGAGCGTCGCCGGATCGTGCCGCACGCTGTCCTGGTAGAGCGTCAGCAGTGCCACCCCGCGCCGCATGGCCGCCTCGTCCAGCGGCCGGGAGGCGTCCAGGCTGGCCCGGGACTGTGCTCCGCCGGGCATCACGGACAGGCACTCCCCGGTGACCGCCTGGGCGAGGATCTCCAGCTTGGCCTGGATCGCGTCCAGGCCCACCAGGCGCTCGGCGGTCTCGACCGGGGTGTTCGGCCGCAGGTCGGCGTACTCGGCGATCGCCCGGGCGGCAGCGGCCTTGCCGATCTCCAGATCCTGCTGGCGGCGCAGCAGTTCCTGCTCCTGGCGGCGCAGGATCAGCTCCAGGCCGAGCGCGGGGCTCACCGGCAGCAGAACCCCGGGTGCCTCCCGGGAGGCACGGAGCAGTTGCAGGTCGGCCAGCCGGTCGAGGGCCTCCCGTACGGCGGGCTCGGGCAGGCCCAGCTGGTCGCACAACTCCCTGACGCCGCCCTGCGGATCGGCGAGCATGGCCCGGTAGACGGCCTCCGAGACACGGTCCAACCCCAGCATGTCCAGCATGCGCGCAGCCCCCCGGTGCGATGTCGAACGTGCCGTGCCGCCGTGCGACACATCGGGATCATCCCAGCCCGGCTTCGACTCCACAAGCAGTCCTGCCCCGGGCGGGGTCCGGCCGATTCGATGCGCTCGCCTCCCGCGCTCGCCTCCCGGTCTCGGGTTCAGGCTCTCGGGGGCAGCAGCCGTGACAGTCCGTAGTGGAAGCGGTTGTCGAAGGAGTCCGTGACCATGACCGCTGTGAGCCGGTGGTGGGCACGGGGATCTCACGAACAACGCGGCGGGCGCCGGGGCGCCGGGTCCTGAAGCGGCCAGGCCGGTTGCTGACGGGGTTCTCACCTTCCGGGGCGCGGGCGGTGCCAGCAGGATGGTGGTCACCGGGAGAGCGGCGGGGCAACCGCCGAACAGCCTCCCCGAAGTTCTGGTCCTCGATCAGATCTCCCACCACACAAGCCGCCTGGGGTGCCGCCATGTCCAAGACCGCCCGCCTGCTCGCCACCGCCGCCGTCACCGTCGCCCTGTCGGGGATCCTGGCGCCCGCGGCCTCGGCCACCGCCGCGACCACGGCGCCGGCGGGCATCGGCTGGGACGGTCCCACCACCGTGCCGCCGGTCGTGGCGGGCGGGGCCGGGGACGGGGACGGTATCGGCTGGGACGGCTCCACCACCACCGTGCCGCCGGTCGTGGCCGGCCCGTCCGCCAGCGGCATCGGCTGGGACTGATCGCCGTGCTCCCCGTCCGGGCCACCGTCGTGGACACCAGCGGTGCGCCCACCACGACCGCCGCGGCGCGGATCGTCGAGGACGTCCTGTGGGCGCACGCCACCCCGGAGCACGGGCTCGAACACGTCCGCGCCGTACCGGACCGGGGCCGCATCGCCCTGGTGCTCTTCGTCCGCGCGGACGGCCCGACCACCGCGCACGCCCTGGCCGAGAACCTGCTGGCCCGGGCCCTCACCGCAGCAACGGCCGGCCGGTACGCCGCCGCCGTCCACCCGCACTGACCCTCGCTGACCCTCGCTGACCCGCACCGACCCTCGCTCGCCCGCCCACATCCAAGGGGACCCCCATGCCCAGCACGCCCCGTCCTGCCCGTGCCCTGCGCCGCGTCTGCGTGCTCGCCGCGACCGCCGTGGCCGCCGGTCTTCTCACCGCCTCCCCCGCCTCGGCGGACGGCACCTACTACCCGGACGGCAACAGGACGCCGACCTCCACCGGCACCCTCGGCACCGGTGTCGGGAACAAGCTCACCGGCGCCCAGATGGTCCGGCGCGCCCGGGACTGGGTCGCCCACGGGGTCACCTACAACCAGGGGCAGTCGTTCTCGGACAGCGCGGTCGGCGGCCCGTACCGCACCGACTGCGGCGGTCTCGTCGACATGGCCTGGCAACTCCCCGGCAGCCCGCCGGTCACGTACCCCGCACCCGGTATCGACGACCCGAAGTACAGCACCAAGCTCAGCAGTTGGTCCCAGCTCCAGCCCGGCGACGCCCTCGCCGTCGCCGGCAAGCACATCAACCTCTTCGCAGGCTGGACCAACCAGGCCGCCGGCGACTTCACGTACATCGCCGAGGACAACAGCAGCGTCCCGACCAAGGAGTACTCGGCCAACACCCACTGGTCATCCATCGACGGCTACCCCACCTCCTCCTTCGAGCTGCTGCGCTCCAAGAACCTCGCTCCCGCCATCCCCGCCGACTTCAACGTCCTGCTGTGGGGCTTCAACTCGGGCCAGACCGTGTCCGGCACGCTGAACCTCACGGCACACCCGACGCAGAGCGGCGTCATCAACTGGCTCGACTACGTGGTCACCGGCCCGAACGGCTACTACAACCGCTTCCGCGCCACCAGCGGCGGCGCCACCAACTACCAAGTCCCCTTCGACACCGCCCCCTTGGCGGCGGGCACGTTCAACATCTCGATGATCGCCAACGAGATCGACGGCCAGGAGCACACCTACCAGGGCGGCGTCTTCACCATCGCGCCGCAGGCCTCCACCGCCCGGGGCTCCGCCGACTCGACGGTGCTCACCAGCAACGGCACCATCGCCCTGTACCGGGTCGGTGCGGACGGCAACGTGTACGGCACCAACCAGAACACCCCCGGCGGTCCCTTCGTTCCGTGGGCGCAGCTTTCGACGGGTGGTGGGTTCGTCGGCAAGCCGGCCGCGCTCCAGACACCGAGCGGCCTCATGGTGGTCTACGCCCGCACCACCGCGGGCACCATTCAGGGCACCAACCAGAACACTCCGGGCGGTCCGTTCGGGTCGTGGGGCACGGTTGCTGATGCGGGTGACCCGACGGGTGTGGCCAGTGATCCGAGTGTGGTGTTCACTCAGTCCGGCACCATCGCGGTCTATGTGACGTCTGCCAGCGGCAACGTCGCCGGTGCCAGTCAGGGCACGCCTGGTGGTCCTTTCTCTCCCTGGCAGCAGCTTTCGACGGGTGGTGGGTTCGTCGGCACGCCCGCTGCGCTCCAGACACCGAGCGGCCTCATGGTGGTCTACGCCCGCACCACCGCCGGGACCATCCAGGGCACCAACCAGAACACTCCGGGCGGTCCGTTCGCGTCGTGGGGCACGGTCGCGGACGCGGGTGATCCGACGGGTGTGGCCAGTGATCCGAGTGTGGTGTTCACTCAGTCCGGCACCATCGCGGTCTATGTGACGTCTGCCAGCGGCAACGTCGCCGGTGCCGGTCAGGGCACGCCTGGTGGTCCTTTCTCTCCCTGGCAGCAGCTTTCGACGGGTGGTGGGTTCGTCGGCAAGCCGGCCTCGCTCCAGACACCGAGCGGCCTCATGGTGGTCTACGCCCGCACCACCGCCGGGACCATCCAGGGCACCAACCAGAACACTCCGGGCGGTCCGTTCGGGTCGTGGGGCACGGTCGCGGACGCGGGTGACCCGACGGGTGTGGCCAGCGATCCGAGCGCGGTGTTCAGCCGGCTCAACACCATCGCCATCTATGTGACCTCCGCCAACGGCAACGTCGCCGGCAGCAGCCAGGCCACCCCCGGCGGTCCTTTCTCTCCCTGGGGCCAGATCGGCTGATCACACCCCAGCCGCAGACCGACCGCGTGCGCAGGCCGCCACGCGCCGAGGCCCGAACCCTCGCGGGGTTCGGGCCTCGGCGCGTGGCGGCCTGGCGTTCTCGCCGGTCACGCGGGACGGCGGCGTCTCCACTGGTTTCTGAGCCCCTCGGGCCGGGGCAAAGACGGTTGAGCCGGCCGGGGCGTGGCGGGGCGGCCGCGCGGGCGCGGCCGCCGTGCTCCGGGTCAGTCCTTTCCGACGTCCTTGATCTTCTCGCCGGCCTGCTTCAGGTCGCTCTTGATCTGTTTGCCCCGGCCCTCGGCCTCGACGACCCGGTCGCCGGTGGCCCGTCCGGCGGCTTCCTTGGCCTTGCCGTGGACCTTCTCGGCCGCGTTGTGCAGCTTGTCCTTGGCACTCATCGGATCACTCCTCTCGGTAGTGGGGGCTCGGTCCGCCCCGGACGGCGTCTGCCCGGGATCGGCGGTTCCACACCCGGAACATCCGGAGTCGGCCGCCAGCCGTGAGCCGGTGCGGTGCCGACGGGGCCAGTCGGGCAGGCTCAGCGGAAGGCGGCGACGTTGCGGGCGGCCCAGTCGGCGAAGGGGCGCGGGGCGGTGCCGAGGACCCGCTGCACGTCCGGGCTGACGCGCAGCTCGGCCGGGTTCGGGGAGCCGAGGATGTCCAGGGTGTCCTCGGCGAGCTCCACCGGCATGCCCTGGGCCATGGCGGCGGCGGCCTCGTCGCGGGTGAGGTCGTGGAACCGCACCGGCGAGCCCAGGGCGGCCGCGATGGCCTGCGCCTGCCGGCGCGGGGTGATCACCTCCGGGCCGGTCAGCTCGTACACGCCGCCGCTGTGCCGGTCCTCCAGCAGGCAGGCCGCCGCGACGTCGGCGATGTCCGCCGGGTCGATGATCGGCACCCCGACGTCGCCGAAGGGCGCGGCGACGACCCGCTGCGCGCGGACGGACTCGGCCCACCACAGGGCGTTGGAGGCGAAGCCGCCCGGCCGCAGGATGCTCCAGTCCACACCGGACCCCCGCAGGACGTCCTCCAGTTCGCTCATCGCGATCCGCGTCGGGCCGAAGGGCCTGGTCGCCACGCCCTGCGAGGAGAGCAGGACGATCCGGCGGACCCCGCCGGCCACGGCCTGGCCGATGAGGTCGGCCGGGTTGGCCCCGGCGGCGTGCAGGTCGCCGGACAGCAGCAGGAAGAGCGCCTCCGCCCCGTCCAGCGCGGGTTCGAGGCCGGCCGGCCCGGCCAGGTCGGCCGCCACGTGGCGGACACCGTCCGGCACCGCCACCGCGTGCCGCGACACCGCCGTCACCTGTCGGCCCGCCTCGGCCAGTGCCCGCGTCAGCGGTCGGCCCACATTGCCGGTGGCCCCGGTCACCACGATCATGGTCAGCTCCTCGTTCGACGTCCGCCGTGGCCGTTGCGGCCTCGGTGGTCCTCACGCTAGGAGCCAGGGCTAACCCTTGGTAAGGACATACCTTGACGTAAGCTCAGGACATGGTGGTAGGTGTGCAGGACAGGCAGGGCGAGGCCGGGAAGCGGTATGAGGTGTTTCACACCGACTGCCCCGCGCGCGAGGTGGTCGACCACGTGACCAGCAGGTGGGGCATCTGGGTGCTGATCTCCTTGCGGAGCAACGACCTGCGGTTCTACGAGCTGCGCGAGAGCATCCACGGCATCAGCGAGAAGATGCTCGCCCAGACCCTGCGCGCGCTGGTCCAGGACGGCCTGGTCTGGCGGAGGGTCGAGCCGACGACGCCGCCCCAGGTCACCTACGGGCTGACCGAGTTCGGTCAGGACCTCGGCGAGCCGCTGGCCGAGCTGTTCGACCGGATCACCCGGGGGCTGCCGCCGCGCGACGCGGGATAGCAGGGAAGGGACAGCGGTCGCACCGAGCTCCCCTGCTGGGGGAGTTCCGGGTCCTGCACGCGGCCCGTCACGGCCGCCCGGCCGCCGCGACACACCCCTCGGCCTCTTCCCCGGCGTTGTCGCCCGCCCGCCGTAGGTTTGTCGGATGAAGCGACTGAAGACCACCCGACTGGACGCCATAGACCGAGCCCTCTTCGACCGCATCGCCGCCGCGCCGCTGCACGGCACCCGCCCCTGGCTGCGGGCGCTGAGCCGGGCTGCCGACCACGGGGTGCTGTGGATGGGCACCGCCGCCGTCCTCGGCGCGGTCGGCGGACGCCGCGGGCGACGCGCGGCCCTGCGCGGCCTCGGCTCGCTCGCCATCGCCTCGGCCACCGCCAACACCGTCGCCAAGCACGCCACCCGCCGGCCCCGCCCGGTGCTGGACGCCGTCCCGGCCGTGCGCCGGCTGCTGCGCCAGCCCGTCACCACCTCCTTCCCCTCCGGTCACTCCGCGTCCGCGGCGGCCTTCGCCGCCGGTGTGGCGATCGAGTCCCCGCTGCTGGGCGCGGCCGTCGCGCCGGTCGCGGCGGCGGTGGCCCTCTCGCGCGTCTACACCGGCGTGCACTACCCGGGCGACGTCCTGGCCGGTGCGGCACTGGGTACGGCGGCCGCCGCCGCGACCCTGCACTGGTGGCCGCGCTCGTCCGACGTGCCGCCGCCCGCCGCCCCGGCCCCCTGTCCGGCCCCGGCCCTGCCGCAGGGGAGGGGGCTGTCGGTGGTGGTCAACTCGGGCTCCGGCAGCGGCTCTCCGCTCGCCCCCACCGCCGAGGACGTGGCCGGGACGCTGCGCGCCCTGCTGCCCGAGGCGGACGTCCGGGTGTGCGGGCCGCAGGACGACCTGGCGAAGATACTGACGGAAGCCGCCGACCGGGCCGCCAGGGCCGGTGGCGCGCTCGGGGTGTGCGGCGGTGACGGCAGCGTCAACCTGGCCGCGGCGCTGGCCGTCGAGCGCGCGCTGCCGTTGGCGGTCTTCCCCGGCGGCACCCTCAACCACTTCGCCCTCGACCTCGGCGCCACCACCCACGAGGCCACCGCCGAGGCCGTCCAGGCGGGCACCGCCGTCGGCGTGGACCTGGGCCTGGCCGCCGACGACGCCGGCGCCCGGACCTTCGTGAACACCTTCAGCCTCGGCATCTACCCCGAACTCGTCCACCAGCGGGAGAAGTTGGGGAAGCGCATCGGCAAGTGGCCGGCCCTCGCGGTGGCCGTCGCCAAGCTGCTGCCGACCGCCGAACCCGTCACCGTCCACGCCGACGGCCGCCCGCACCGGCTGTGGCTGCTGTTCGCCGGCAACGGGGCGTACGAACCGGCGGGCTTCGCCCCCACCCACCGCGCCGCCCTGGCCGACGGACAGCTCGACGTCCGGGTCGTCGACGGCGGCCGGCCCTTCGCCCGCACCCGCCTGGCCGCCGCCTTCCTGTCCGGCACCCTGGACCGGTCCCGGGTCTACCGGGCCGCCCGGCTGCGCGCCCTGGACCTGGACTCCCTCGGCGACGCCGCCCGCATCGCCGTCGACGGCGAGAGCGTCCCCGCGCGCGGCGCCCTGCGACTGTCCAAGGTCCCGGCCGGGCTCACCGTGTACCGGCCCGCGACCGCCGCCCCGGCGAGCGAGCCGCGCCGCCCGGGCCGGGACGGGCGAAGCGGGGGCGGGCGGTAGCCGCAGGGGGTGTCACCGGGCGTCGGGGGACGACGGGCCGCGCGGCCCGTCGTCCCCGGCCCCGTCGGGCCGCTCCCCGTCGTGGAAGGAGACCTCGACGTGCTGTTCGGGGCGGCGCTCCTCCTGACGGGCGACGGAGGACAGCACCTTCTCGTCGGCGGCGGTGAGCGGCGGTTGCAGGAGGCTGCGGGGCCACAGCCGACGGGCGAGCACCGCATTGGCCTCGGCGGCGTACACGGTGATCTGCGCGGCCAGGTAGAGCCAGGAGAGCAGGCCGATCACGGTCGCGAAGAAGCCGTAGACCTGGCCCGCGTGGCGCAGCTCGTGGGTCACCAGGAGCGAACCGAACGCCTGGAGGACGGTGAACAGGGGCCCGGCGACGGCGCAGCCGGGCAGCAGGGCCCGGGTCGGGATCTCGCGCGGGGTGAGCACGCGGAAGCAGGCCAGGCACAGGGCGGTGTTCAGCAGCGCCGAGACCAGCAGGCCCCCCACCCGGGCGGGCACCCCGCCCAGGGCGCTGCCGACCAGCGAGGCGGCCGCCGTACCCAGCACCAGGCCGGCGCCCAGGACCGTGAACAGCAGCAGGCCGCGCCCCAACCGGGGCCAGTAACCGGGCCGCTGCACCCCGGGCACGTTCCAGACCTCGGCCATGGCGTGCTGGAGGACCTGCGTGATGCCGAGCGCCCCGTACAGCAGGCCGAGCGCGCCGATGGCCAGTGCCAGACCGCTGCCCTGGAGGGAGTGGACGTTCTGGCGCAGTTGGTCGCCGATGATCGGGAAGTCGGCGAGCGCCGAGTTCAGCACCGACTGCTGGGCCCCGGGGCGGCCGTGCAGGACGAAGCCGAGAACGGTGCTGAGCAGGAGCAGCAGCGGGATCAGGGCGACGAAGCCGTAGTACGTGATCAGGGCGGACAGCAGCCCGCCCCGGTCGTCCCCGTACTTGCGCACGACGCCGATGACCACGGCGGGCACCCGGCGGTGCTGCTGGAAGCGGTCCACGGCCCGCAGGCCTTGTTCGATCGGGTTCATGCCCCGGCGTCTGCCCCGGCCCGCGCCCGCGACACCCGCCGGTTCCGCCCCCCGGGGGGCGGTGCGGGAGGCGCGCACGCGCGAGCCGCCGCGCAGGGGCTGCGCGGCGGCTCGGGCGCCCCGGCGGCCGGCGACGGGGCCGTGCGTACGGCGGGCTACCAGCGGTACCAGCGGCCCCGTCCGCCGGAGGAGGTGGTGCCGCGGGCGAGGAAGCCCAGGAGCCAGACGACGAGGACCGCGAGGGCGACCCACCACAGCACCTTCAGGGCGAAGCCGAAGCCGAACAGGAGCAGGGCGAGCAGCAGGACCAGGACCAGGGCGAGCACGGGAACCTCCTCGATCAGGGGACGCGTCGATTCGTCCCTCGGCTGCCCCGGTTCGCCGCGGACATGCACCTGCCCGTCCGACCGCTACCGCACCATCACTCCGACCAGGCAGGTGTCGTCGTCGGTGTCGGCGTTGCTGTAGCGCAGCAGGTGGTCCAGGAGCTCTTCGAGGTTGGCCGAGCCGGTGTCCGAGCCGGTGGCCGACCCGGCGGCGGACCTGGTGGCGGACCCGGTGGCCGACCCGGTACGGGAGTCCTCGGCGAGGGCCGTCAGGCTGGTCAGCGACGCCTGGAGGGATTCGTCGCGGCGCTCGATGAGCCCGTCGGTGTACATCACCAGCGTGTCGCCGGCCTCCAGGACGAGCTCGCCCTGCTCGTAGTCGGCGTGGCCGATCGCGCCGAGGAGGATGCCGCCCAGCTGGGGCAGGATGTCCGCCCGCCCGCCACGCAGCAGGACCGGCGGCGGGTGCCCGGCGCGGGCCCACCGCAACCGGCGGGTCGCGGGTTCGTAGAGGCCGCACACCGCGGTGGCCGTGACGTTGTCGGTCAGGTGGTGGGTGACGCTGTTGAGCCAGCTCAGCAACTGGGCCGGCCCGGCGCCGGTGGCGGCCAGGCCGCGCAGGGCGTTGCGCAGTGCGACCATGCCGGTGGCGGCCTCGATGCCGTGCCCGGAGACGTCGCCCACGCACAGCAGGACGTCTCCCGAGGGCAGGGCGAGGGTGTCGTACCAGTCCCCGCCGACCAGGTGGTCCTTCTCCGCCGGGCGGTAGCGCACGGCGACGCTCAGGTCGTGCAGGTCCAGCGGGCCCCGGGTGGGCGGCATGATGGCGTGCTGGAGCTGGAGGGCGAGGCGGCTGCGTTCGGCCGCCTGCTGTTCGCTCTGCGCGAGCTGGTCGCGGGTGGCGGCGAGTGCGACCTCCGTCCAGTGCTGGGCGGAGATGTCCTGGTAGGCGCCGCGGACGGTGCCGAGACCGCTGTCCGGAGCGCTGCCGGGATCGCCGTCGAGACCGCTGCCGGGATCGCGGACGGGCTCCGCGACGACGCGGATGTGGCGGGTGACGCCGTCCGGCCGCTGGAGGCGGAAGGCGGTGGAGGCCGGGCGCTGGTGGTGCAGGAGGGTGCGCAGGAACCGGTCGATGGCGTGGCGGTCGTCCGGGTGGGCGTGGTCGGGGAGCTGGTCGAGGGCCAGGGGCGCGGCGGTGGGCGGCAGCCCGTGCAGTTCGAACACCGTCTCGTTCCAGGCGATCTGCCGGGTCCGCAGGTTCTCCTCGAACCCGCCGATCCGGCCGAGCCGCTGGGCGTGCTGCAGCAGGCGGGCGACGCGCGGGGTGCCGTCGTCGAGGCGCCAGACGACCGCGAGGTGGCTGCCGTGCCGGCTGATGCTCACCTGCGCCCGGGTGGTCAGCGGTACTCCGTCGACCAGGGCGGCGAGGCGCATGTCCTGGGCGCGGAAGGGTTCTCCGGTGGCGAAGACGTGTTCGACCTTGTCGGCCAGGCCGCCCGGTTCGGCCGCCAGCGGGTACGCCTCCAGCAGGCGGGTGCCGGTGATCACGCCGGTGGGCCGGCCGGCGAAGTCGACGAAGGCCGGGTTGAGGTGCCGGATCACGAACCGGGGCGGGAACTCGTCGCTGTCCGGCGCCGCCCGCAGGATCATGCACGGGTCGAGCAGGCCGTCGGTGAGCTGCCGCAGTTCGCCGAACTGCGCGTCGGCCGGGTCGCAGGCGGAGGGCTCCTGCCCGCTCCAGGACTCCAGCGTGGTGGCGGCCAGCTCGGCGAGCGCCTCGAACTGGCGTTGGAGCGGCTGGGAGCGCTCGGGCAGCGTGCCGGGCCAGCAGATCTCCAGGACGCCGATGAGCCGCCCGCCGACGCCGGCCGGGACGGCGAGCCGACCGCCGTGGATCTCGTGCTGGCCGATCGAGGGCAGCGAGGCGCCGGCGAGCGTCGGGTAGCCGACCGCCGCCCGCTCGTCCAGGGCACGGCGGGCGGGGGTCGGAACGCCGGGCGGGACGTGGCGCCAGCGGCGTGCCTCCTCCTCGGGGAAACCGGCGCTGCCCGCCAGCGACAGGGAGAGGTCCGGGTGGGCCGCCCAGATGGCGACGGCGGCCACGCCGAGCGGTCGCAGCGCGTGCTCCAGCATGGAACGCGCCGCCGCCGCCGCGTCACCGCTCGCGAGCACGTCCGCCTCGGCACTGCGCAGCCGCACGGCCACCGCTTCGGCCGGGGGAGCCGAGGCGTCCGCGACGAACTCGCGGGCGAGGGCGGAGATCTCGTCCGCCGCGGCCTGGTTGACCAGGTCGGCGGCGAGCGCCAGGACCGTCACCCCGGCCTGCTCCGCGAGGCTCTCCAGCTGCCTGGCGGCCTCGGTGGGCCCGCACCGCAGGCGCTCCACCAGCACTCCGACGCCCATCTCGACGACGGCGCGGCCCGCCGCCTGGGCCTGGGCCTGTTCCAGTTCCAGCCTGAGCCGCTCCACCGTGGTGGCGAGCCGGTCGACCGCCGCGGACTCGCCTCCGGAGCGGGCCCGGGCCGCTGCCTGCGCCTCGGCAGCGCTCCGCTGCGCTCCGACCCTCGGCGTGTCGGCCGGTCCGACCGCTGCGGGACGGTCCGTGGCGCGCGGCTCCTGCGGATGGTGCACGGCTGTCGGCTCCTGAAGTCTGGACTGTCGGGGTGGGCGCGAGGGGACACGGGGGCATGGGACAGGGCGACTACCGGGTGAGGTGGTCCCTGATCCTGCCGATCACCGCGTCGGCGTCGACCGGCTTGGTGATGTAGTCGCTGGCTCCCGAGGCCAGGCTCTTCTCCCGGTCGCCGATCATGGCCTTGGCGGTGACCGCGATGATCGGCAGCCCCTCGTGCTCGGGCATGGCGCGGATCGCCGCGGTGGCGGTGTAGCCGTCCATCTCGGGCATCATCACGTCCATCAGGATCACGTCGATCCCGGGGTGCGCGCGGAGGGCTTGGAGCGCGGCGAGCCCGTTCTCGGCCTGGAGGACCCGCATGCCGCGCAGCTCCAGGATGCTGGTGATCGCGAAGAGGTTGCGGTCGTCGTCGTCGACCACCAGCGCGGTGCGGCCGGAGAGCACCGGGTCGGCCCCGCGGCCCCGGGCGGGGTTCCCGTCCGTCCGGCGCACCGGGGGCAGGACGCGCCCGGGCCCGTCGGCGCTCATGTGGAGGGCGATGCGTTCGCGCAGCTCGTCGAGGCTGGAGATGAGCTCCAGCGGCCGCTCCCCCTCCGGGCGGACGGCGTGCTCGTCGTCGGTGGTGACGCCCCGGCTGTTGTGGGCCAGCACCGGGACGGTGTGCAGGGCCGGGTCGCGTTCCATCTCCGCCAGGAGCGTGGCCGCCGCGCTGTCCGGCAGGTCGAGTTCCAGGACGACGCAGTGGTACGGGGCGGTGGCGAGCGCAGTGGCGGCCTCCGGGGCACCGACCGTGGTGACTATCTCGACCCGGCGCTGCGCGCCGGCGGAGCGGGCGACGTCGGCGACGGCGTTCTCCGCCACCAGGGACAGCAGGCCGTTGGGGCGGCCTTCGACCACGAGCAGGCGCCGTGGCTGACCGGCGGGAGGCGAGGGGGCGCGCTCCGGGGCCTCGGACGGGCCGGTGCCACCGGTGCCCAGCGTCCTGCGGGCCCCGTCGGCGCCGGTCTCGGCCAGGTCGGGGCGGGTCGCGGGGACGTAGAGGGTGAAGGTGCTGCCCCGGCCCAGGGTGCTCTCCACCGTGATCGCGCCGCCGAGCAGGTAGGCGATCTCGCGGCTGATGGACAGCCCGAGGCCGGTGCCGCCGTACTTGCGGCTGGTGGTGCCGTCGGCCTGCTGGAAGGCGCCGAAGACGCTCTCCACGTGCTGGGGGGCGATGCCGACTCCGGTGTCGCTCACGTGGAAGGCGAGTACCGGGCCGCCGCGCCGGACGGCGTCGGGCAGGTCGGTCTCGTCGGCGGGCTCGATGCGCAGTTCGACCCGGCCCTGCTCGGTGAACTTGACGGCGTTGGACAGCAGGTTGCGCAGCACCTGGCGCAACCGGTAGTCGTCGGTGAGGAGTTCGGCGGGGATCTGCTGGACCGTCCGCACCGTGAAGGCGAGGTTCTTCTGGCTGGTCAGCGGGCGGAAGGTGGCTTCGACGTAGTCGAGCAGCGCGCGCAGCGGCACCGCCTCGACGTTGAGGTCCATCTTTCCGGCCTCGACCTTGGACAGGTCGAGGATGTCGTTGATCAACTGGAGCAGGTCGGAGCCGGCGGAGTGGATGATCCCGGCGTACTCGACCTGCTTGGCGGTCAGGTTGCGGGTGGGGTTCTGGGCGAGTAGCTGGGCGAGGATGAGCAGGCTGTTGAGCGGCGTGCGCAGTTCGTGGCTCATGTTGGCCAGGAACTCCGACTTGTACTTCGAGGCGAGGGACAGCTGGTGGGCGCGCTCCTCCAGTTCCTGGCGGGCCTGTTCGATCTCCAGGTTCTTGGTCTCGATGTCGCGGTTCTGCGCCGCCAGCAGGTCGGCCTTCTCCTCCAGCTCGGCGTTGGAGGCCTGCAACTCGTCCCGGCGTGACTGCAACTCCTGTGAGCGGACCTGGAGTTCGGCGGTGAGCCGCTGGGACTCGTCGAGCAGCTCGTCGGTGCGGGCGTTGGCGATGATGGTGTTGACGTTGACGCCGATGGTCTCCATGAGCTGGTCGAGGAAGTCCAGGTGGACCTGGGTGAACGGCCGGACGGAGGCCAGTTCGATGACGCCGAGGACCTGGTCCTCGACCACGATGGGCAGCACCACCAGGGACAGCGCCCCGGTGCGGCCGAGGCCGGAGGCGGCGGCCAGGTAGTCCGGCGGCAGGGCGTCGACGGTGATGGCGCGCCGGCTGCGGGCGGCCTGGCCGACGAACGACTCGCCGAGGCGGAAGCGGGTGGGGCGCTCGCCGTCGGGGAAGGCGTAGGAGCCGACCAGCTGGAGCACCGTCCCGACGGGGCTGTCCTCGGCGAGGTAGAAGACGCCGCACTGCGCGCCGACGAGGGGGGCGAGTTCGTCCATGACGGACTCGGCGACGACCCCGAGGTCGCGCCGGCCCTGCATCAGGGCCGAGAAGCTGGCGAGGTTGGTCTTGAGCCAGTCCTGCTCCTCGTTGGCGCGGGTGGTCTCGCGCAGGGACCCGACCATGGCGTTGATGTTGTCCTTGAGGTCGGCGACCTCGCCGGAGGCGTCCACGCTGATCGAGCGGGTGAGGTCGCCGGCGGCGACGGCGCTGGTGACCTCGGCGATCGCGCGGACCTGCCGGGTGAGGTTGCCGGCCAGCTCGTTGACGTTCTCGGTGAGGCGCTTCCAGGTGCCGGAGACGCCCTCCACCTCGGCCTGGCCGCCGAGCCGGCCCTCGGTGCCGACCTCCCGGGCGACCCTGGTCACCTCGTCGGCGAAGGAGGACAGCTGGTCGACCATCGTGTTGATGGTCTCCTTCAGTTCCAGGATCTCGCCGCGCGCGGTGACGGTGATCTTCTGCGACAGGTCCCCGCGCGCGACCGCCGTGGCCACCTGGGCGATCGCGCGGACCTGGCCGGTGAGGTTGCCGGCCATGAAGTTCACCGAGTCCGTGAGGTCGCGCCACGTCCCCGAGACGCCCTTGACGTCGGCCTGGCCGCCCAGGATGCCCTCGGTACCGACCTCCCGCGCCACCCGGGTCACCTCACCGGCGAACGAGGACAGCTGGTCGACCATCGTGTTGACGGTGTTCTTCAGTTCCAGGATCTCGCCCCGGGCGTCGACGGTGATCTTCTGCGACAGGTCCCCCTTGGCCACCGCGGTGGCGACCTGGGCGATGTCCCGCACCTGGGTGGTGAGATTGCCCGCCATCGCGTTGACCGAGTCGGTCAGGTCCTCCCAGGTGCCCGACACCCCGGGCACCTGGGCCTGGCCGCCGAGCCGGCCCTCGGTGCCGACCTCCCGGGCGACCCTGGTCACCTCCGAGGTGAACCGCGACAGTTGGTCGACCATGCCGTTGAACACCGTGGCGATCTCGCCCAGCAGCCCGTCCGCGTCGCCCGGCAGCTTGGTGCTGAAATCGCCGTCGCGCACCGCCGTCAACCCGGCCAGCAGCAGCCGCAGTTCCGGCTCACCCACCTGCGCGGCGCCCGCCCCCTCGTCCGGGCGGTGCTGTGAGTCGCGGGACGTGGTCGGGCCAGCCATCGAACGTCGCCTCCGTGGAACGCCGGGCCGACTGGCCCGAATCCGGTCGTGGGCACCCCGAAGGACGGGCCGGGGGACCTGGCCGTCGTTCCAGGTGTTGTACCGCCCTCGGAGGCTACCCCAGCCCGCACACCGCCGGACAACGGTCGCCACCCGGTCGTACGCCCCGCCCGTCGCCCGGACGCGCGTCCGCGCCCCGGCGCCGGTGCGGGCTTCACGAAACCTCCACGGGGGGCGGCTGCATCGATCCGCCGACACGGGGTACCGGGGGGCAGACCGCGCCGACACGAGAGAGCACGAGAGAGGGAGTCCGATGGCCACGACCACTGGGGAACTGCCCGCCTCCGCCCACCCGTCGACGGGAGGTCCGTCCCGCACGGCCGCTCCTGCCGGAGAGCCCCGGGACCTGCCGTTGCCGGAACTCGCCGACGCCGGAGGGCTTCGGGACCTGCTCCCGCCGGAGTTCGCCGACGCCGGTGACCTGCGGGAGATCGCGCCGGCCGACGCGCGCGAGCTCAACAAGGTGCTGCTGCGCCGGCTCCGCACGCTGGAGGAGGGGACGAAGGAGTACTCCTACGTCCGCGCCACCCTGGTCGAGACGAACCTGTCCCTGGTGAGGTTCGCGGTCCGCCGCTTCAACTCGCACCGCGAGCCGCAGGAGGACCTGCTCCAGGTCGGCGCGGTCGGCCTGATCAAGGCCATCGACCGCTTCGACCCCGACCTCGGCGTCGAGTTCACCACCTTCGCCATACCGACCGTCCTCGGCGAGATCCGGCGCCACTTCCGCGACACCACGTGGGCCGTCCACGTGCCGCGGCGCCTCCAGGAACTGCGCATCCTCCTGGCCAAGGCGCAGGAACGCCTGTCGCAGGACCTGGACCGGGCCCCCACGGTCGCCGAACTCGCCGAGCACCTCGCGCTCTCCCCCGAGGAGGTCGTCGAAGGGCTGACCGCCGCGAACGCGCACACCGCCGGCTCCCTGGACCTCGGCGGCAGCAACGACGACGACGCCCCCGGCCCCCTGGGCGACCGGCTTGGCGAGGACGACCGGGACCTCGCCCTCGTCGAGGACCTGGTGACGCTCAAGCCGCTCATCGCCGACCTGCCGGAGCGGCAACGGCTCATCCTGTCCATGCGCTTCTGCGAGGACATGACGCAGTCGCAGATCGGCGCCCGCCTCGGGCTGTCCCAGATGCACGTCTCCCGACTGCTCAGCCGCACCCTGCGGCACCTGCGCGACGGGCTGGAGGACGACTGAGCATGTGTGGCCACACGAGCCCCGGGGAGGACCAAACCGGGCGCACACCCCCGTGTTTGGCAGTCCGGCACAACCTCCGTATGGTCGGAAGGCATGGACATGGAGGAGACGACGATGATGCCATTCGACGACGTTCGGGCGGCCGCCGCGCCGGCAGCGTGCCCGCGGCCCGCGGAACTGGTGGTCGAGACCCGTGCCACGGCCTCCGGCGCGGTGGTGTGCGCCCTCGTGGGCGACCTCGACATCGAGACGCTCGCCTCGGCCGCCAACCTGCTCACCAGCGTGATCGCGCAGCGCCGCGGCGCGGTGGTGATCGACCTCGCCGGGGTGGGCTTCTGCGACTCCTCCGGCCTGAACCTCCTGCTCAAGACCCGCCTCGCGGCGGCGGAGGAGGGGCTGGACCTGCACTTGGCCGCCGTGGCGCCCACCGTCATGCGGGTCCTCGAACTGACGGGCGCGCAGGCGGTGTTCTCCATCCACGACTCGGTCGACGAGGCCCTGGCGGCCTGACCGCCCCGGCTCGGGCCGCCAGGGCCTCGGCCCGGGGCCGGCCGCCCCGGCCCCGGTTCGACGCCGGCACGGGGCATAATCCGAGAACTGCCGGGAAACCGACCGTGCGAGACCGCCGTCGATCCGAAAGGGTGTCCTCACATGACGATGAGCCGGGGAACCCTGGACGGCGACCCGCACCAGCCGGGCCCGGTGCTGCCCGTCGGCGGCCAGCGCAGGCGGCTGACCCTGTCCGGCATCCCCAAACCGGTCGCCCACGCCAGGACCTTCACCGCCCGCGCCCTCGACGACTGGTACGCGTCCGCCGCCGGGCCCGGCGCCGGCGAAGGCGCCCTCGCGGACGTCGTCCTGCTGGTGGCGGAACTCGTCGCCAACGCCATGCTCCACGGCGACGGCCCGCTGGAACTGGTCCTGGACGCCACCGGGACCCGCCTGCGGGCCGAGGTCAGCGACCGCAGCCCGACCCTGCCCACCCCGCGCCGCCCGCACAACCCGGCCCTCCCCGGCGGCCACGGCCTGTTCATCGTGGAGCGGACCGCCGACCGGTGGGGCGCCGAACCGCACAGCCACGGGAAGACGATCTGGGCCGAGTTCGACGCCTCGCGGCTGACCCGCGGCTGATCCGCCGCAGACCTGCGGCTGACTCGTGGCTGACCTGGGACGGCGCCCCACCGGATCGCACCAGTGCGCCGACTTCGTCATCCGCGCCCGGTCGGGGCCGCCACGCCGACTCCGGTTCAGGGGCCCGCGCGACGGCGGGTGATTGCATGGCGACACAGCGTGTGTCCCGGCGAGCGTCTCCGCGTCTTTCCCCTGCGGGTACGGGCGGGCCCCGGCAGGAGGAGGAAGCGGATGGCGCAGACCCGGCGGCGGGCCGCCGCCCGCCCGGCGCCCGGCGTGGCCCGCCGGCGTCAAGGCTCGGCGGTGCTGCGGTGGTTGAGCACGACCGACCACAAGGCCATCGGCAACCTGTACCTGACGACGGCGTTCGGGTTCTTCCTGTTCGCCGGGCTGCTGGCGATGCTCATGCGCGCGGAGCTCATGCGGCCGGGACTGCAGGTGGTGAGCAACGAGCAGTACAACCAGTTGTTCACCATCCACGGGACGATCATGATGCTGCTGTTCGCCACACCGACGTTCGCCGGTTTCGCGAACGCCGTGATGCCGCTGCAGATCGGTTCCCCGGACGTGGCGTTCCCCCGGCTGAACGCGTTCACGTACTGGGTGTACCTGTTCGGCGGCCTGATGGTGGTCGGGGGCTTCCTGACCACCGACGGCGCCGCGTCGTTCGGCTGGTTCGCCTACGCCCCGCTGAACGGGCCGCTCCACAGCCCGGGAACGGGCGCCGACCTGTGGGCCGTGGGGCTGATCGTGGCGGGTCTGAGCACGATCCTGGGAGCCGTCAACTTCATCACCACCATCGTCTGCCTGCGGGCACCGGGCATGACGCTGTTCCGGATGCCGGTCTTCACCTGGAACGTGCTGTTCACCTCGATCCTCGCGCTGCTCGCCTTCACCCCGCTGACCGCGGCGCTGTTCGCGCTGGAGGCGGACCGCAAGCTGGGCGCCCACGTCTTCGACCCGGCCAACGGCGGGGCGATGCTGTGGCAGCACCTGTTCTGGTTCTTCGGCCACCCCGAGGTGTACATCGTGGCGCTGCCGTTCTTCGGCATCATCTCCGAGGTCATCCCGGTGTTCAGCCGCAAGCCGGTCTTCGGCTACTACGGACTGATCGGTGCCACGATCGCGATCACCGCGCTGTCCGCGGTCGTCTGGGCCCACCACATGTTCGCCACCGGCCAGGTGCTGCTGCCGTTCTTCTCCCTGGCCTCGCTGCTCATCGCGGTGCCGACCGGGGTGAAGTTCTTCAACTGGATCGGCACCCTGTGGAACGGCTCGCTCTCCTTCGAGACACCCATGCTGTTCTCCCTCGGCTTCCTGGTGACCTTCCTCCTCGGCGGGCTGACCGGCGTCCTGCTGGCCGCGCCCCCGATCGACTTCCACGTCACCGACAGCTACTTCGTGGTCGCCCACCTGCACTACGTCCTCTTCGGGACGGTCGTGTTCGCGATGTTCGCCGGCTTCTACTTCTGGTGGCCCAAGATCACCGGCCGGCTGCTGGACGAACGCCTCGGAAGGATCCACTTCTGGATGCTGCTGCCCGCGTTCCAGATCACCTTCCTCGTGCAGCACTGGCTCGGGGCCCAGGGCATGCCGCGCCGCTACGCCGACTACCTGCCCTCGGACGGCTTCACCACCCTGAACACCGTCTCCTCGGTCGGTGCGTTCCTGCTGGGCGCGTCGACCCTGCCCTTCCTGTACAACGTGTGGCGCACCGCCAGGTACGGGGTCCGGGTCACCGAGGACGACCCGTGGGGTTACGGGCGCTCCCTGGAATGGGCGACCTCCTGCCCGCCGCCGCGCCACAACTTCCACGCCCTGCCCCGCATCCGCTCCGAAGGCCCGGCCTTCGACCTGCACCACCCGGAGTATTCGCGCACGGCGCTCGAAGGCGAGGAGAACGCGCGGTGAAGACCGAGTCCTACCTGTTCGCGGGCGTCGCGCTGTTCTTCGCCGTCGCCGCTTCGATCTACGGCTGGTTCGCCCGGGAGCCGGCCGGCAAGGCGGCGCTGGTCGTGGCCTTCATGATGTCCACGCTGATCGCGTTCTTCTTCCGGACCCAGTACTCCCGCCGCGGCCGTCGGCCGCAGGACCGCACCGACGCCGAGATCGTCACCGGCGCCGGGCCGCTGGAGTTCTTCGCACCGCGCAGCTACTACCCGCTGCTCACCGCGGCCGGCGTCGCGGTCACCGGGCTGGGGCTGGTGTACGCCTTGTGGCTCTTCCTCATCGGAGCGGGTGTGACGGGCGCCGGCGTCCTGGGCTTCGTCTTCCAGCACGCCCAGCGCGCGCAGTGAGTCCGGCCGGTCGGCGGTGAGCGCTGAGTGGTGAGCGGTCGGTCGTCACCGCTCGGAGCGTCCCGCGTCGGCGGGCGCGAGCGGCCCCGGCCGCGGCTCGTCCACCGCCGTCTCCACGTTGTCCCGGTAGTACCAGGAGCTCAGGGCGGCCCGCAGCCGTGCGCGCCGCGAGGCGCCCTCGCCCGGCGCCGGCAGGGGAAGCGGGGCGTCGCGCAGGGCCAGCGTGTAGCGCAGGCCGGCGGGGAGCGGCCGGTGCTCGCCGTGGAAGGCGCCCTCGACGGCCTCGTGCACGAACCCGGTCTCGTCGCCCTCCGTCACCCGTTCGAGGTCCCGCTCCTGCAAGGCCAGGCACAGGCGCCGGGTGATCCAGAAGGCCGCCACCGGCCCGACGAACAGGCCCACCCGCAGGAACCGGTTCAGGCCCTCCACCGGCACGTCCAGTGCCCGGGCGACGACGTCCTGGCCGCCGGCGACCAGCAGGACGACGTAGAAGCACGTCCCGGCGACACCCAGCGCCGTCCGGGTCTGCCGGTTGCGGGGGCGGTCGCACAGGTGCTGCTCGCCGCTGCCCGGGGTGATCCAGCGCTCGAAGAACGGATAGCCGTACAGGGCGGCGAAGAACAGCAGCGGGAACAGCACGGCCGGGATCAGCGGGTTCCAGGCGACGGTGTGGCCCCACAGCCGCGTCTCGGCCCCGGGCATCAGCCGCAGCGCGCCCTCGATGAACCCCATGTACCAGTCCGGCTGCGCGTCGGTGGAGTCCTGGTCGGGGCGGTAGGGCCCGTACAGCCAGATCGGGTTCACCTGGGCGAGGGCGGCGGCCAGCGCCAGCACCCCGAAGACCATCGCCATCAGGCCCGCCGTCTGGACGCTGAAGTGCGGGAAGAGGGGCTTCCCGACGACGTTGCGGTCGGTGCGTCCGGGCCCGGCCCACTGGGTGTGCTTGAGGTGGAAGACCAGGATCAGGTGCGCGGTGATCAGGCCGAGCAGGAGACCGGGCAGCAGCAGGATGTGCGCGCTGTACAGGCGGGGGATGATGTCGTGCCCGGGAAGCTCCCCGCCGAAGAGGAAGAAGCTCAGGTAGGTGCCGACCAGCGGGACCGACAGGATGAAGCCCTGGGCCGTGCGCAGGCCGGTGCCGGAGAGCAGGTCGTCGGGCAGCGAGTAGCCCGCGAAACCCTCCAGCAGGGCGAGCTGGAACAGCGTCAGTCCCACCAGCCAGTTGACCTCCCTGGGGCGGCGGAACGCGCCGGTGAGGAAGATGCGCAGCAGGTGCGCACAGATCGCGGCGGTGAACACCAGCGCCGCCCAGTGGTGGATCTGGCGGATCAGCAGGCCGCCGCGCACGTCGAAACTGATCGACAGCGTCGAGGCGTACGCCTGGGACATCCGCACCCCGCGAAGCGGCGGGTACGTTCCGGCGTACACGATCTCGGCCATGGACGGTGTGAAGAACAACGTCAGGAAGACGCCGGTCAACAGCAGCAGCACGAAGGTGTAGAGCGCCAACTCGCCGAGCAGGAAGGACCAGTGGTCGGGAAAGACCTTCCGGAGCAGGCCCTTGGCCCCGTCGAACAGCGGCAGCCGCCGGTCCAGCGCGACCGCCGTGTTCCGGGCGGCCCGCTCCGCCCGCCGCCCGGCCCGCGCCCTCCACCTCGACAGCCGCACGCCGCTCCTCCCGTCCGCTCCGATCGTGTGTCCCGATAGCCATATCCCGTGGCGGCGGGACGGCCGGACGGGGCTCGCCCTCCGTCCCGGGCTTCACCCGGACGGCCCCGGTTCGATGGCCGTTCGCCCTCTCAGGCCCCGGTGTCAGGCCGCTGAACTGCGGAATCTCCCCGGACCCCGGCCTGGACGCGGCGGGTCGGCCCACGAACGGCGGGCGTGAACGGACCCCCGCGCTCCGGTCGAGACGTTCACGAAATGATGGCTGCGGGTAGTCGAATGGGTGCGAAAGGTCATCAGGTGGGGGGTGTTGCAGGGAGCGACGATGCCGGAACACGAGCAGTTCGGCGTGCGGGCCGAGGCGGACGGGCCGGCGAGCCGGACCGGAAGAGTCCCGCCCCAGTCGAGTCCGGAGGGGGCCCCCGGGGCCGCCCCCGCCCCCGGGGAAGGTCGAGTTCCGGGGGAGGGCCGAGCTCCCGGCCGGCCGGCGCCGCCCGGGGCGGCGAGCGGATCCGCCGATGCCGACGGCACGGCGGCCTGGCCGGACCTGATGCTGCCGCTGCTGCGCACCCCGACCACCGACCGTCCGCTGGTGACCGGCGAACCCGGCGCGGACGACCCGGGGCCGGCCGCGGTGGCCGCCGTCCTGGACCTCGCGCTGCTGGTGGGCGAGCTGATGCTGGCCTGCGGCGAGGCCGCTGAGGACGTCGAGGCCGCCATGCTCGCCGTCGCGCAGGCCTACCGGGCCCAGCCCTGCGACCCCCAGGTCACCTTCACCCGGGTGGCGATCTCGTACCAGCCGGGCCCCTCGGAGCCACCCGTGACGGTCGAGCGGTCCGTGCGCCACCCGGCCGGGGACTACGCGCGGCTGGCCGTGCTCTTCCGGCTGGTCACCGAGATCACGACCGGCGGACTCGTCGTCGACGACGCCCACCACCGGCTGAGGGCCGTGCGCCGGCACTGCCGCCGCTACCCCGCCTGGCTCCTGGTCCTGTCCTCCGGCCTGCTGGCCGGCGCCGCGACGCTGCTGGTCGGCGGCCGGGCCGACGCCCGGGCCTGGCTGGTGTTCGTCAGCGCCGTCGCCGCGGCACTGGCCGGCGACCGGCTCGCGGCGCTGGTCGGACGCCACGACCTCCCGGAGTTCTACCGGATCGCGACGGCCGCGACCCCGGCGGCGGCGATCGGCATCCTGCTGTCCTTCAACGGGCTGAACCTGGGCGGATCGGTGGTGATCACCGGAGGGCTGTACACGCTCCTGCCCGGATGGCCCATGGTGGCGGCGGCGCAGGACGGCCTCGCGGGTTTCTACCTCACCGCGGCCGCACGCCTGATGGAAACGCTGTACATGATGGCCGGCGTGGTGGTCGGGGTGATGACCGTGCTCTACATCGGCGTCAACAACGGCGCCGACCTGGCGGCCCGGCCCGTCCCGGTCGCGGCGTCGAACCCGCCGCTCCAGCTGGTGGCGGCGCTCCTGCTCACCCTGACCTTCGCGGTGCTGCTCAACACCGAGCCGGGCACGCTGCCGGCCGTCCTGCTCAACAGCGGGGTCGGCTGGACGACGTACGGCGTCCTGGTCAACGCCGGCGGCGAGCCCATCATGGCCACCGGCCTCGCCGCCGGGCTGGTGGGCCTGTCCGGCCAGCTCATGGCCCGCTACCGGGGAAGCTCCTCGCTGCCGTACGTCACCGCGGCACTGGGGCCGCTGCTGCCCGGCTCGTTGCTGTACTTCGGGCTGCTCGCCTTCGTCCGGGGCGAGCCCGAGATCGGGCTCGTCGGTGTCGGGCGCGCCACGGCCACGGCGATGGCGGTGGCGATCGGCGTGAACCTGGGCCGCGAGGTCGCCCGGCTGTTCCTCCCCGCCCCGGGCGTGGTCCCGGCGCCCGGCCGCAGCGCCGGCCGCCACCGCCGCTGAGGGCTGGCCGTCACCGCCGCTGAGGGCCGGCCGCCTCTGCCGTTGAGGACGGTGGGCGGCACCGTGCGGCTGACGGCGCCGTGCGGCTGTCGGCGGCGGCACCCACGTGGTGCCGGGGCCGACAGCCGCACGAGCCGGTGAACGGGCGGATCAGGGGATGGGGCGGGTGGTGCAGAAAATAGGACGAGTGGATCAGTAGTAGTGACGACGCCCGCCGACGGCGTGTCCGACGGAGCCCGCGATCCACAGGACGAGGCCGATGACGGCCAGGATGATGCCGATGGTCCACAGGATCGAGATCCCGGTGACGAAACCGACGATGAGCAGGATGACGCCGAGGACGATCACGAGGTCCTCCCATGTGGTGACTGGGACGGTTGTCAGGAGGGGCGGTCCGGCCGTTCGATGGTGATGCCGGAACCGTCCGGGGGTGGTGGAGCCGTCGTTTCTCCGGCCGCGCCCATGATCCGCGTGTACCGCTCTGCGGGCCGGGCAAACCATCCCGCCCGCGGCGGAATGGGTTCGGTTCCCTCCCCGGGCACGCCCGGCCCTTCACCGAGCGGTCGCCGCCGTCGGCCGTGGCGGGTCAGGACCGGATCCGGTCGAGGACAGCGTCGATGTCGAGGTGGTCGGATTCGGTGCCGGCCGGTACCAGGGTGAAGGAGTCGAGGAGGAAGGCCGTCACGGCGTCCGCGGGGATGCTGATCACGGCCCGGCCGTTGTCGGCGCACAGGGTGACCAGGACCCGGCCCGCCCGCCCGGGCGCGACCGTCACGTCCCCGTGGCCGGCGGGGGCGTGGCGGCCCTCGTTCAGCAGGTCACGCGCGAAGACCCACCGCGCCTCCCCGCCGCCCCCGAGGGGCGGGAAGACCAGGCACACCGCGTACGGCAGCGAGGTGTCGAAGCGCAGTTGCGCCTCGACGGTCACATCGGGGAACGGGCCTTCGGGCAGCGTGACGGCGGTGGACCAGGAGGTGACGACGGTCATGCGACGGACTCCGTTTCTGGCAGTGGCGCCGGGTTGCCCGCAGCGGCACCGAGTGCCGGCGGCGGCAGCGCTCGGCTACCCGCCCCGGGCCGATTCATGGCCCTGATCCCGGAAACCCCGCGTGCGCGGCGTGTTCGATCGCGTACGGACCGCTCCGGCGCGGTTCCCGGTGCGAGGCGGGTGGTTTCCGTCCGGCGAGAAGGGGCAGCCGCCGCGTGGTCCCGCTGCCCGGACGGTCGTTCGTCCTCGTCCCGGACGCCCCGGCGCCTCGGAGCACCGTCCTCCGGAATCCGAGAACGGTCCGTCGAGGCCGAACCGCCGGGTGGAGGGCCCGCCAGCACCGCGGGGGCCGGCCGACGGCTCCCCCGACCCGGAAGGAACTCAGCGATGGGTATCGTCATCAGCAGCCCGCTGCCGGACAGCGAACGCAAGACGACCGGGGAGGCCCTCCAAGGCACCCTGGTCGACCTGCTGGACCTGTCCCTGGTGGCGAAGCAGACGCACTGGAACCTCTACGGGCCCCGGTTCCGCTCCGTCCACCTCCAGCTCGACGACGTGGTCGCCACCGCGCGCGACTACGCCGACCAGGTGGCCGAGCGTGCCGCCGCGATCGGGGTCAGCCCGGACGGACGGGCCGCCACGATCGCCGCCACCAGCAACCTGCCCGACTTCCCCGAGGGCTGGACGGCCGACGTGACGGCCGTCCAGAACCTGGTGAAGGCCTTCGCCGCCGTGATCGAACGGATGCGGGTGCGCATCGACGAGACCGGCCCGGCGGATCCCGTCAGTCAGGACCTCCTGATCGGACTCACGGCCGAGTTGGAGAAGCACAGCTGGATGTTCCAGGCCGAGAACCAGCACTGACGGGGCCCTGCCGACCGCGACGGGCCGGGGCCGGGATCGGGGCGGGGGCGGGTCCCGGCCCCCTGCGCGCGCGGTGAGGTCAGTTGGGCGGTCCGGCCGTCAGCGCTTCTCGTCCCGGGCCTCGCGGGACTGCGTACGGCGGGACCGCGTACGGGCTGAGGACCTGTGGCGGCGCACGCGCCAGACGACGAGGGCGATGACGACCACCGCGGCGAGCAGGGCGGCGACGACGCCGCCGACGGTGCCCTCGACCTTGGTGTAGGCGGCCCCGGCGAAGTAGCCGAGGAGGGTGAACCCGACGCCCCAGGCGAGGCCGCCGAGGGCGTTGAAGAGGAGGAAACGGCGGTACGGCATGCGGGAGACGCCGGCCAGCGTGGGCACCACGGGGCGGAAGAAGGCGACGAAGCGGCCGAAGAAGACGGCCGCCGGCCCCCGTCGGCGGATCAGGTCACGGGCCTTGTCGACCTGCTCCTCATGACGCCGCAGCATGCGCGTGTCGAGGACCGCCGGGCCGATGTGGCGGCCGATCTCGTAGGCGACGGAGTCCCCCAGGATGGCCGCGCAGACCACGGCGAGGACCAGCCAGCCGATGGACACCCTGCCCTGGTGGGCGAGGAAACCGCCGAGGACGGCGGCGCTCTCGCCGGGGATGAGGAAGCTGAAGAAGAGGGCGTCCTCGGCGAAGACGAGGGCGGCGACGACCGCGTACACGATCGGGCCGGACAGGCCGTCCAGCCAGTCGGTGATCGAGTGCATCAGCCACCCCGTTCGGGATCTCCCACCCCTTCTGCCGCCCCCTGCGCCTCAATGTAACGGCGGGCGGTCCCGCACGCAGTGCTCCTCGGCGGGCGGGCGGCCCTCCTCCGGCAGGCCGCGCTGCCGGCGGCGGCGTTAGCCTTCGCGCTTCCCGGGTAGCCGCTCCGCCGGACCACGACGGATGACCCCGCGAGGAGGACGCACCATGGACGGACGCGAGCAGGAGGCGCTGCTCGGGATCGAACGGGAGCTGCGCCGCGACCGCGTCCTGGAAGCACGGCTGCACAGGTTCGGCCTCGGACTGCGCAGCAGGGCCTGGGACATGATGCGCGGGGTACGGCCGGGCCCTGTTCTCGGGCTCGCTCTGCTGTCGCTCGGCCTGCTCGCGGCCGGACTCCGGACGGCGGAGCCACCTGTCCTGTGGGCCTTCACGGGCTGCTGGGCGCTGACCCTCGCGGTCGCCTTCGCCGTGCTCTGCGCCTGCGCCGATGGCCGGGGGAGCGGCGGATGAGCGGCCTGCCAGGCCCGCCCGGCCTGCCCGGACCGCGCGGACCGCTGTCGGCGGCGGTGCTCGGGCTGGTGACCGCCGGCCCGCCCGGCGCCGGACGGCTGCTCGCGCCACCGGGCCCGCTCCACGACCCCTGGGGAGAGGACCACCAGCTCGCGCTGCACCTGTGCTACGAGCTCCACGACCGGGGCCTGCCGGGCGTCCACCCCGGCTGGGAGTGGGAGCCGGAACTGCTCGCCCTGCGACGGGAGCTGGAGCGATCGTTCCTGGCGAGGGTGCGCGCCGAGACGGAACCCGTACCGGCGTTGCCCGAGGTGCTGGAGCAACTGCTCACGCAGCCGCCCGAGGGTACCGGGCCCTCGCACTTCCTGCTGGCCGAGGGCGAGCGCCACCACGCCCGGGAGTACCTGGTGCACCGGTCCGTCTACCACCTCAAGGAGGCCGATCCGCAACTGTGGGTCCTGCCGAGGATCCACGGGCCGGCCCAGGCGGTGCTGATGGCGATCGCCTACGACGAGTACGGCGCCGGACGCCCGGAGCGGGCGCACTGCCTGCTGTTCGCCCGGATGATGACCGCCTTCGGCCTCGACCCCGAGTACGGCCACTACCTGGACGTCGTCCCCGCGCCCATGCTGGCGACGGTCAACCTGATGACGCTGTTCGGCCTGCACCGCGTGCTGCGCGGCGCCGCCATCGGGCAGTTCGCCGCCATCGAGATCACCTCCTCCCCCGGCTCGGCCCGCCTGGCCGCCGCGCTGGAACGCCTGGGTGGCGGCCAGGACGGCACGCTGTTCTACCGCGAACACATCGAGGCCGACGCCGTCCACGAGCAACTGGTGCGCCGCGGGGTCATCGAGGAACTGCTCGCCGCCGAACCGGAGTCGGCGCCGGACATCGCCTTCGGCATCGCCGCCGCCGGGACGGCCGACCGCCGCTTCGCCGACCACCTGCTCGGCTGCTGGCGCGCCGGACGGACCTCCCTGCGCTCACCCCTCGCCGACTCCTCCTCCTGAGCCGTGCCGTGCTCCTGAGCCTTCTTGTGCTCCCGAGCCTTGCGGCGGGCGGCCGTGCCGCCGGTGGCTGGTGTCGCAGAACGGATACGTCCGGCTGCGCCGGCAGGCGCACAGGGCCACCACCGGGCGCTCGGAGACCCGCCGGGTGCCGTCCGGCAGGACCACCTCCACCGGGCCCTCGACCAGCAGGGGACCGCCCGGCACGACGACCACCCGGGTGACGTCCCGGTCAGCGTTCGCGGACACCGCGCACCACCGCCAGCTCCTCCTCGCGCTCGCCCGGCCCGATCAGCCCGAGTCGCTCGAACAGGGCGGCGCGGGCCGTCAGCACCGGCCCGAAGGGCTGCCGCTGCCGCGCCGCCACGCTCGTGCGCAGCCCGGCCGCGCGCAGGAGCGCCAGGGTTTCCGGGACGTCCGCGAGCGCGGACTGCACGATCAGCAGCACGCCGCCGGCGGCCAGCACGCGGGGAGTCGTCCGGCAGATCCGGTCCAGGACCAGCCGCCCGTCCGGGCCGGCGTCCCAGGCCAGGGCCGCGCCGCGGCCAGGAGACCCCTTGCCGGGGTCGGTGGGGAGGTACGGGGGATTGGCGGTCACCAGGTCGAAGCGGCCACCGGAGAGCGGGGCCAGCAGGTCGCCCCGGTGCAGCCGGATCCGGCGGTGGTGCAGGCGGGAGTTGCACCAGGCGGCCGCGACGGCACGGGCGGACAGGTCGACCGCCGTGACCCGTGCCCCGCTGCGCGCGGCCGCGAGCGCGACGGCGCCCGTCCCCGTGCACAGGTCGAGCACCCGGCTGGAGCCGTCCAGCGGCTCCCGGCGCACACAGGCGGCCAGCAGTTCGGTGTCCCCCTGCGGCGGATAGACCCCCGGTGGTCGCAGCAGCAGCATGCCGGGCGGCTTCCCGCACCGGCGCCGTTCACACCTGCCGGACCCGCACACCTGCCGGACCCGCACACCTCCGTGCACACCCTCGACGAGGTGGCGCCCCGCCGGCTACGACCTGCTGCTCGTCCCGGGCGGCACCATCACCGCGGACACCCTCCGGCTCCGCGAGGCGGCCGTCCACACCGTGCTCGCCTTCACCGTCGCTGGACGTCCCGTCGCCTTCACCGTCGACGGGCGTCCCGTCGCCGCCATCTGCCACGGGCCGTGGCTGCCGGCCGAGGCGGGCGTCGCGTACGGCAAGCGGCTCACCTCCTACCCCTCCGTGCGCACCGACCTCGCCAACGCTGGTGCCACCTGGACGGACGAACCTCTGGTCACGGACGATGCCGACGGCTGGCGGCTGGTGACCTCGCGCAACCCCGATGACCTCGAACACTTCCTGCGGGGCGTCGACGCCGCGCTGCGCACACGGTCCGAAGCGGTCGGCTCGCGCTGAGGAGGCGACCGGCCGTCGGCCGCCGCCCGCGCGCTCGACGCGGTGGGTGCGGTGCTCAGCGCGCGGCGGTTTCCGCCGGGTGGGCGTCGTCCTCGTGGTGGTCCTGGGCGGCTGCTCCGGTGGCGTCGGGTGCGGGGCCCTGTCTGGCGGCCTGGCACGTGCTGCAGGTGAGCCAGTGCGCTGGAGGTTGGTGGGCGTAGCGGTGCGGGGCGAGGGTCATTCCGTCGGTGTCCAGGCCGCACAGGGTGCGGCGGCCGCAGGTGCCCGAGGCTTCCGCGGGGGCGGCGTGCACGCGGCGCACCGGGCTCTCCGGGTCCGCCGGGGTGTGGTCGGGGCCGAGGAGCCGCACGTTGGTCGGCATGTCTAGCTCAAGTACGACGACGATGTCCATCTTCTCAACGTCGCTGCTGGGCCGGTCCGCCGCACCCGCTCGGTGGCATCCGGACCAGCCCGGGCCACCTCCGGCGGACGGGTCCCGACCCTGCTTCCAACGGCCTTGGCGACGCGTGGTGAGGCCTGGCACCCCGGTGCCCCCGTGGGCGCCCCGACCGGCGTGGCGGCGGTCGGCGCCGTCGCGTTCGTCCGCGGGGCCACATCCTTCGGGACCTCCGCGGCGGCCGGACCGATGGCAGGTACGGGATGACGGCAGGTACGGGATGACGGCGCGGGCCGGGGGAGTGACGCTGGTGGGGTGGACGGCAGCGACGCGGTACGCGCGGAAGGCTCCCGGCGGCCCGTGCCGGACGGTGCGGGGCGCGGCCGGCAGCCGGCGCCGACGGTGGGGGTGGAGGAGGAGTACTTCCTCGTGGACGCCGCCACCCGCGCCGCGGTGCCCGCCGGGCCGGGGCTGGCCGCCCGCGCCGCCGGCGTGCTGGGGGAGCTGGTGTCCGGGGAGTTCACGGACCTCCAGATCGAGGTGCGGACACCGCCGTGCAGCACGATGGAGGACCTGTCCGCCGAGCTGACGCGACTGCGCCGCGAACTGGCCGCGTGCGCGACGGCCGAGAACCTGAAGGTCTGTCCCAGCGCGACGCCCGTGATCGGCGGCGACGTGGCGCCGGTGGGCGATCACCCCCGGTACCGCGACGGGGTGAAACTGTTCCGGACGATGATGGATGACTTCGCCGTCTGCGCCCTGCACGTCCACGTGTTCCTGCCCGACCGGGAGGTGGCGGCCCTGGTCGGCAACCATCTGCGGCCATGGCTGCCGCTGCTGGTCGAGATGAGCGCCAACTCGCCCTTCCACGCCGGACGGGACACCGCGTACGCGAGCTGGCGGTCGGTGCTGCGCCTGCGGTTCCCCGGTCTCGGGCCGCCGCCGAGGGTCGAATCCTTCGACGACTACCGGCGCTTCGCCACCGCCATGGCGGACGTCGGTGGAATGTCCTTCGCCGAGCTGCCGTTCTGGGACACCCGCCCGCACCCGAACCTGCCGACCCTGGAAGTACGGTGCATGGACGTTCCGGCCGAGGCGGTCGACTCCGTGGCCCTGGCGGCCGTCGTCCGGGGACTGGTGGTGACCTCCGCCCGTTTGGCGGAGCACGGCGACCAGGGCCCCCGGCTGAGCGGTGAGCTGCTGCGCGGCGCCTACTGGTACGCCACCCGCGACGGCTGGCCGGGGCGGGGGACGGACGCCCTGACCGGACGGATGCTGCCCGCCCCGGAACGCGCACGGCGGCTGCTGGAGCACATCGGCGCCGCATTGGAGGACATGGGGGACCTGGAACGGGTCACCGCCTTCGTCGACCGGCTCGCCACCCGGGGCAGCGGCGCCCACCGCCAACGCGCCGCACACCGCGCCGGAGGCCTGCCGGCGGTGGTGGACGACCTGGCGAGCTGCATGATCCCCCCGGACGCCGCCCCGCCGCAGTCACCCGCCTGGCGGACCCCACTGCGGCGCGGCCGCGACGGGCGTGCCAGCTTGGAGGGAGCCGGCAGGGAGCGGCCGGGGGACGGACCCGCGCCGACGGCCGCCCGCGAACCCCTTGGGAAGCCGATGCACGCCACCCCGAACCCGAACGGCCGCACCCCCGAACGGGGCGGCCTGGTGCGCCGCGACGGCTTCGCCCGCCTGAGCGCCGCCGACCTCGGCGTCGACCCCGAGGCACTGGCGGAGGACTTCGCCCGGCTCGCCGACGCCTACCGGGACCTGCCCCCGGACCCGTACGCGCGGGAGACCAACCGGTTCCGCCGTTACTCGCACGCCGTCTACCTGCCCTGGACCGGTGCGCTGTCCTACATCCCCGGTGCCCCCGACGGCGAGTTCGGCACCGTCACCGAGTACTGGCAGGACGAGCACAACCCCGAGTACCCCCGGCTGCGCCGCCGGCTGCCCGACATCCCGCCCGCCCTGCACGGCAACCGGCTGCTCGACGCCCTCGTCCGCGCCGACCTCGACCACGCCCTGTGGCTGGAGGACCTGCACCGCGTGCCCGTCTACGTCGGCATCCACCTGATCGCGCTCGGCGTGCAGGACCGGGGCCAGGTCGCGGTGTCCTCGCCGAACTGCCTTCACCAGGACGGCGGTTCACCGGCCACGTTCACCTTCGCCCACCTCGTCGGCCGCCGGAACATCGAGGGGGGCGAGAACGTCATCGCCACCCCGGAGAGCGTCGGCCGGCAACCCGACGCGCTGCCCGCCGACGCCATCCACACCCGCTTCGTCCTGACCGAACCGCTGGACGGGTACGGCGTCCACGACCGGCGCGTCAGCCACTACGTCGGCCCGGTCCGCCTCGGCGACGACGGGGGCGACGGCCGCCGCGACATCCTCATCGTCGGCATCGCGCCGTACGCGCCCGGACTGTGAGCGCCGTACGCGGGCACTGCGGGCACTGCGGGCACTGCGGTCACTGCGTGCGCAGGGCGCGCTCGCACTCCTGGCACCGCTGGTCGGCGAGCGTGGGCGGGTACCAGGGCTCGCCGGGCCGGACCGGCCGGTAGTGGGTGTGTTCCATCGGGCCGGTCTCCAGCCCGCACAGCGTGTACGGCTGCGGGTCCTCGGGCACGTCGGGATCGGCCCCGGCGGCGTGCACCGCGATCACGGCGGGCTCGGCACCTTCCGCATCTTCCGCACTTTCCACACCAGTGGCCGCGATGGCATCGATGGCCCCGTCGGGCTCCAGCTCGAAGAGCACGATGATCGATGCCATGCACCGAGCCTGGGCCATCTCCGGCGGACCCACATCCGGGGGTGGGCCTTTCGAGGCGAGCACCCTTGCCCCGTTTCGGCCAGGCTCCGCCTGGAAGAGCGGCGGGACCGACGACCGCATGGATCGCGCCCGTCGGGGCCTGCTGCCATGCTCGGGTGATCACACCTCGTGCACGGAAGGAGTCCGTCGATGATCGTGCCGCCCGCGCTGGAACGGTGTCCGGGCGGGCTGCGGTGAGGGGCTGGGTGGTCGGGGCCGTCGGCGAACCGGGCAAACCGTGCAAACCAGGCGAGCCGGGGCGGTTGCTGGTGGTGCTCGTCGACGGTCGGCGGCTGGTGACGCGCGAGCTGTCCGGGCAGGAGCGGGCGGAGCTCGGATCGCCCGTCGCCGGGCGGCTGCGAAAGCCGCATCCGGGCGCGCGGTCGATGGTGCGCTGGCTGCGCCCGGTGCTGGCCGTCGTCGTCGAGCTGGAAGCCGGACAGGTGCGCCGCATCGCCTTGCCCGCAACGGGCGACTGAGTGGTCCGCCGCCACCCGGTCCCGGCGCTGCGCACCGCGCTCCGAGCCGGATCCGGACCCGCCGGCGCCACCTCGGCGGCCGTCGTGGGGTTCACCCGATTGCCCAGCGTCCGTCCGGCCGGCCCCGGGACGGACCGGGCGCCCGGGGGCGGGCCGCGTCCGGGCGACGTAGGTTGCGGGCATGACCAGTGACGAGACGACGATCCCGGCGGTAGGGGTGCGCCTACTGGACGAGGTGTTCGACGCGATCGAGGCGGCCAACGGCCGCCCGCAGCCGTGGACCGGTTTCGACCACGGGATCCTGGGGGCCTACCGATGGGCCGCCGGCGCCCAAGTCGCGGCGCCCCTCACCGCTGCCGCCGCGCTCGGCGCCACCGGGCCGTGCCGGGCGCAGCTCCTGGCCGAGTGCCAGGCCGCCGCCGTCCGTCTGCGCGACGTCTCGGCCTTGGCCTTGGCCTCGGCCTCGGGTGAGGGCGACGGCGCGGACGAGGGCGCGAACGCCGCGAACGCCGCGTACGCCCTGGGCGCCTACCAAGCGCTGGCCTGGCTCTGCGGCCACCACGAAGACCGCCCCTGACCCGGCGGCCCGAAGGGCCGGCACCGACCTGCGGGCCTGCCGACCTGCCCGCATCGCGCACCCGCGCATCCGCGCACAGGGAGACGAAACCGTGCTGAAGGACGACAAGTCGCCCGGCGGGGGCAGGGACGAGACGCCCCAGGAACGGGCCGACCGGCTCTGGAGCGAGATGCTCCAGGAGGTGCGGGTGTGCCAGACCGGCGCGCAGATCCTCTTCGGCTTCCTCATCAGCGTGGCCTTCACCCCGCGCTTCTCCGGCCTGCCCGACTTCGACAAGGACCTCTACGTCGCCACCGTCATCCTCGGCGCCCTCTCCACCGGCACGCTCGTCGCCCCCGTGGCCTTCCACCGCCTCCTCGCCGGCCGCGGCATGAAACCCGAACTCATCCACGTCGCCGGCCACCTCATCGCCACCGGCCTCGTCACCCTGGCCCTGACCATCGCCGCCGCCCTGCTGCTCCTGCTGCGCACCGCCACCGGCAACCCGGTCGCCGCCTGGGTCCTCAGCGCAGCCGTCCTGCTCTGGTTCACCACCACCTGGCTCGTCCTGCCCCAGATCGTGCTGCGGCGCACGGCCGCCCGCCGGACGGCTCCTTAGCGCCGGTCCTGCACGGGTCCGGATCCCGTCGTGGCGTCGTGGCCGGAGCGGCGCCAGGAACGGCAGGGCCCGCCGACCGGATCTCCGAGGCCGTGCGAACGCGTCGCGACCGGCGTTCGGGGTAGACGCCGGGGCAACCCCGAGGAGGAGAGGCCAGGCCCGCCGGTTCGAGCAGGAAGCAACCACCGGGCCCGTGAGGCCGCCCCCAGAGCGCACCGAATCTGCCGACTGACCTGATGAGAAGGGCTACGCCATGAGCACGCACGACACGGGCACCACCCCCGCGGAGCACGACGCCTCGCGGGACGGCGACGACACCGTACGGGAGCGGTCCGCGGAGGAACGGAACATCGTGGCGCCCACCCCGAAGGACGTCCGCGCCAAGGCCGACGAGCCCGACGACGCCGACGACGCGCCCACCCCACCCGCAGCCGACACCCAGGCCCCCTGACCGGTGCCGACCCCCGCCCGGCCGTGACCGGGCGGGGTTTCTGAACGCCCGTTGGCATCACCGGATGCTCATGATGCACTGATCTATCCGACAAGCCTCGGCGCAGCAGAGCCCCGCCCGGTGCTGGACGGGGCCTGCACGGCACAGGTCAGCCGCAGAACGTCGACTTCACCGCGGCGACGATCTGTGCGGCCTGGTCGTCCGTCAGAGACGGCACCGTGCCGCCCTCGAACCGTGACTTGGTGTTCTTCTGAACCGTCGCCGCGTCCTTGTTCTCGCGCGCGTCCAGGCACGTGTTACGGGCTCGGGAGACGGCGCGGTCCTGCTTGGCAACCAGACCCGGGTCCACGGCCTTGAGGGCGGCCATCAGGGCGACGGTCTGCGCCGAGTCCGGCGAGGGGATCGCGGACGTCGGCTTCGGGGCCTCGTCGGCCGGTTGCTGACCCGGGGCCGCCGGGGAGCTCGCGGACGGCTTCGCTTCGGCAGTCGCCTTATCGGGCTTGTCCTCGAACAGCGAGAGGACGGCACCGAGGGCGAGTACCGCCCCGCATCCGATCAGAATCTTTTTCTTGTCCATTCCCACCCCTTGACCGACATTTGGTGATCATCAGAGGTACCACAGGGCCTGTGACATGCGAAAGTCCCATCCGGAGACGGTCTCGTGGGTCGGCGGGGTCGGTTTCGATGACGGTCATGTTGCGGCCTCCCGGGCGGTCGCCTTCCAAAGTGGTTTCACTTTCAACTATGATGGTGCGGTGACATGCCGGCCACGAGTGATCCGTTGATCTGCTGATCCGCCAGAGGAGTTCCCGTGAGTGATGTGACCACCGATGTGACCGCGGCCCCGGTGCGCCGGCGGGTGTTCATCGACAAGCAGAGCCCTCAGGCCTACCGGGCGTTGCGGGCGACCGCCGAGGCGGCCGGGGTGGGGGCGGCGGAGGCCGGGCTGGACCGCAGGCTGGTGGAGCTGGTCAATCTTCGGGTGTCCCAGATCAACGGGTGTGCCTACTGCCTCAACGTGCACACCCGGGCCGCTCTTCAGGCCGGTGACACCGCGCAGCGCCTGGGCACGTTGCCCGCGTGGCGCGACACCGAACTGTTCACGCCGCAGGAGCGTGCCGCGCTCGCCCTGGCCGAGGTGACCACCGACCCGTCGGACGCCGTCGCGCAGGAGGCCGCCTACGGCGCCGCCCGCGAGGTCCTGACCGATGACCAGATCTCGGCGGTCATCTGGGTGGCGATCGCCATCAACGCCTTCAACCGCGTGTCGATCCTGAGCAAGCACCCGGTGCGCGCGATTCCGGCACAGTGACGGCGCCGCGCGGGCTCGACTCGGTGATCAGGGCGCGGATCGCCGTGGCCACGGGGGCCGGCCGTTCCTGCATGGCGACGTGGCCGACGCCGGGGAGGGTGAGGAGGCGGGCGTCGCGGAAGGCCGCGTAGGCCCGGGGCGCCGTACGGAAGGGGACGAGGGCGTCGTCCCGGCCGTAGACGAGCAGGGTGGGGGCGGTGACGCGGCGCGCCAGGTGCCAGGCGGAGGCCTCGCCCCGTCGCAGGAACGCGTGGACCACCGAGCGCACACCTTCGGCCAGCATGTTTTGTGCGTACGGCAGTTCGGCGCGGCGTCGGCGCTCGCGCGCCTCCACGGACCGCTGTTCGGTGCCGACGAGGGCGGGGTTCGCGTAGATGAGGCGGTAGAGGTCGTCCAGTTGGCGGTCGGGGCTCTGGGCGGCCAGGAGGCGGGAGTGCAGCCGTGGCGCGCCCGGCAGGCCGAGCAGGGCCACCCGCAGGGCCGGGGCGGGCGGGAACGTCGGCAGCACGGGCGAGATGAGGGTCAAGGTGGCGACCAGGTCGGGCCGTTGGGCGGCGAGGCGCAGTGCGATCAGGCCGCCGAGGGAGTTGCCGACCAGGTGCACGCGGTGGTGTCCGGTCCGGTCGAGGTGGCGGGCGACGGCCGCGGCCTGGCGTTCGACGGTGACGTCGCCGTCGGGCGGGGGTGCCGATTTTCCGAACCCCGGGAGGTCGAGGGCCAGGCAGTGCGCCGAGGTCCGCAGCAGGTCGATCAGGTGGGCCCAGTTGTGGGTCCAGCCGCCCAGTCCGTGCAGGAAGACGGCGGTGCCGGCGGCCGGAGCGGGGCTGCGGACGTACTCGGCGGCGAGGGGGTGGTGCATGGTGGTCCGTTTCTTCGGGGCGGGTCCGCCGGCCTGCTCAGCGGCGCAGGGGTGGCCCGGCCGTCTCGGTGAGGGCGAGCCGGTAGTGCTCGACGAGGCGGTCGCCGACCGTCTCCCAGCTGCGCTGCGTCGCTGAGGCACGGCCCGCCCGCCCGAACGCCGCCCGCAGTTCGTCGTCGCGGGCGAGACGTTCGACGGCCTCCCGGAACCCGTCCGCCGCGCCGGGTGGGACGAGGAACCCGGTGTGCCCCGGGCGGACGAGGTCGAGCGGTCCGCCGGCCGCCGGGGCGACGACGGGCAGCCCGCTCGCCATGGCCTCCTGGAGGGTCTGGCCGAAGGTCTCGAACGGCCCCGCGTGGACGAAGGCGTCGAACGAGGCGTAGAGCCGGGCGAGTTCGTGCCCGGACCGGAGGCCCAGGAAGACCGCGTCCGGGAGTACGGCCTCCAGCCGGGCCCGGCACGGGCCGTCGCCGACGACCACCAGCCGAACCCCCGGGATCCGGGACACCTCCGCCAGCCGGTCGACGTGCTTCTCCGGCGCCAGACGTCCGACGTACCCGACCAGGACGTCTCCGGGGCGGCCGAGGCGCCGGCGCAGGGTCTCGTCGCGGTGGCGGGGGTGGAACCGTGCGCAGTCGACGCCGCGCGGCCACAGGTGGACCCGGGGGATGCCGTGCGCCAGCAGGGCGCGCAGCGAAGCCCGCGACGGTGCCAGCGTCCGCGCGGCGAGGGAGTGCACCCGTTGCAGCCGCCACCAGGCCAGCCGGGGTCCGGCCGCGCCCAGCGCCGGCAGGTAGGTCCTGGCGTAGGCGGCCAGATCGGTCTGGTAGACCGCCACGGACGGGACCCCCGCCCGGTCGGCCGCCGCGGCGCCGACCGCCCCGAGCGCGAACGGGCTGGCCAGGTGGACCACGTGCGGGCGGTGCCGCTCGATGGCGTCGGCCACCCCGCGCCCCGGGAGCGCGACCCGCACCTCCGGGTAGCCGGGCAGTGGCACCGACGGGACGCGGACCACCTCGTAGCCGTACGCCCGATCGCGGCGCAGGTCGCCCGCGTGCCGTCGCGCGGCTCGCGCGGCTGGTGCCCGCACGGCGGGTGCCACCACCACCGGGGTGTGGCCCCGGGCGACGAGGTGTTCGGCGGTCCGGAGGACGCTGTGGGCGACACCGTTGAGCTGCGGGGCGAAGGACTCGGTGACGATCAGGACGCGGAGCCGTTCGCCGCCGGGGGCCGGGCCGTCCGCGGTGCGCGCCGCCGGCCCGGACAGGACTCCGCTCACCGTACCGCCGCCCCCGCTTCGGGCGCGGCCTGCGGCTCCGGGGCGGTCGGCCGGGTCGGCTCTGGAGCGGAAGGCCGGGTCGGCGGGCCCGACTGCGCCGGGTCGCCGGGGAGCGAGCGGCCGACGGCCTGCAGGTCCCGCAGGATCTCCCGCAAGCAGGCGACCGGGCTCGCCTCGCTGTACGGTACGCCGATCTGGGCGCAGTAGTCGCGCACGATGCGCGAGGCGGGGCGCAGCGCCGCCACCGGCATGGCCGGGAAGAGGTGGTGCTCGATCTGGTAGCCGAGGCCGCCGAAGAGGAAGTGGACGAACCGGCCGGCCCGCAGGTTGCGCGACGGCAGCACCTGCCGGCGGAGGAAGTCGGCGCGCTCCGCGTCCGGGCCGGTCATCGGCATGCCCTTGTGGTTGGGCGCGAAGATGCACCCCAGGTACACGCCGAGGACCGCCCCGAACAGTACGGCGAAGGCCAGCGCCTGGAGCGGTGCGAGGACGACGGCCAGGAGGGCCACCGCCAGGGCGTAGTGCAGCGCGGCGAGCGTGCGCTCCAGGGCCGGGTACCGGACGGTGCCGCGGGTCAGGGTCAGGCAGGTGGCGACGAGCAGCCCGAGCGCCTGGAGGGACAGCAGCGGGAAGAACAGTTCCGCCTGGTACCTGGCCGCGAGCCGCCTCAACCCTCTTGTCCGGCAGGCCTGTTCGGTGGTCCGGGCGAAGAGGAGGGAGTCCGCGGCCGGGTCGTGGCCCTCGCGGTTCGGGTGTGCGTGGTGCCGGTTGTGGTCGCTCACCCACCACCCGTAGCTCATGCCGACCACGAGGTTGCCCAGCACGATGCCCGCCAGGTCGGTCGCCCGCCGGCCGGCGAACACCGCGTGGTGGGCGACGTCGTGCCCCAGCAGCGCCAACTGGCCGAGGACGAAGGCGAACAGGGGCGCGATGCACAGCTGCCACCAGCTCGCGCCGAGCGCGACGAACCCGGCCAGGAGCAGCGCCAGGGCGGTGAACAGCGCGGCGCTCCGGCCTGCGTAGTACAGGGGACGCCTGCGCAGCAGACCGGCGTCGGAGACGCGTCGGTGCAGCTCGGCGAAGTCGCCGCGCCGGGTGGTCCCGGTGGGCGGGGTGTCCTGAACGGTCATGCCACCATTCCGGTCTCGGGTCGCTCCGGTCGCTCCGGTCGCTCGTTCCCGCCGCGCCGCGAGGCCCCGGGCAGGGTGGCGTCAGCCTTCCGCATCCGAACCGCCGTTGTCTCGGCGCTTCGCCGTGTCGCGGCCGGAGGTGGCCCGATCGGGTGGCGGCGGGCCCGGCTGGTCCGTCATGCGTCCGATCACCGCTCGCCCGTTCGGCGCCGACGGCACCCAGGGCTCGCACTGCTGGAACAGCACCGGCGAGGGCCAGCACCTCCAGTGCGCCAACAGCACCGTCAACCAGGGCCGCCCGGTCACCGGCCACATGTACGCCTTCCAGGTCCGGATCGACCCGGCCACCCACTGGGTGACGGCCACCGTCACCGACGAGACCGCCGGCGCCTCCTTCGTCCTCGGCTCGGTCCTGCTCCCCGAGTCGCGGCAGATCAAGCACGACTGGAACAGCTGGGTGGAGTACTTCGACTGGAACAGGCCCGCCTACGTCTGCGACGACAACGCGTACTCCGAGAACCGCTGGGACCCGATGACCGGCAACGGCGGCACCCTCACCGCCACCAACACCGGCACCTCGACCAGCGGCGCCTGCGACGACATGATCCGCCAGCGGAAGCAGCCCGACGGCACCCTGCTCACCGAACTCGGCCTCGGCCAGTCCGCCCGCTGGCCGCTCCGGTTCGCCAACGGCGCCTGCCTCGACCGCGGCGGCACCAACGGCGCCATCAGCTACCGCTGCGCCACCACGCCCAACGCCAACCAGCTCTTCGTCTTCGCCCGCGACGGCAGCCTGCACACCGCCCAGGGCAACGAGTGCCTGGCCGCACCCGCGGCCGTCGGCGGCCAGGTGGTGCGCGCCGCCTGCGACGGTTCCGCGGCCCAGCGGTGGAGCTACGACGGTGCCCGCCGGGCCGTGGTCAACCCCGCCGGCTGGGCGCTCACCTCCAGCACCGCGGGGCGCAACGGGGACCCGGTGACCGCACGGCCCGCCGACGGCAGCCCTGAGCAGACCCTCACCGCGGTCGTGCGGACGGATGCCTAGCCTTCCTGTCCCGTGAGGTTGGGGGCTACCGGGGTGCGGCGGCCTGGCGCAGGTGGCGGCTCACGTCGCCGACCAGCGTGAGGCGCACCCGGCGCTCCGCGAACTGCCATTGGCCGCTTTGGAGTTCGAAGCGGTCGTGGTAGCGGGCGGCGGCGATGGGCTGCAAGGGGAAGCCGGGCAGGGCCCGGAGGACGGTGACGTATGAACGCGCGACGGCCGTGCCCGCCGGTTCGTCGACCTCGACGGAGAGGTTGGTGGTGACGTGCTGGGTGCGCGGGTGCCGTCGGCGTAGACGACCTGCGGGCGGGCGTTGGTCTGGCCCGCGAGCGTGATCGGCCGCCCGTGGTCGAGCGACAGGTACGTGTCGGCGTCGTCGGCCCCGCGCCACACCTGGATGAGGTCACTGTCGTCGGCGCGCGCCTCGCCCATGATGCCGCTCGCCGCGACGGGGACGTCGTCCTCGATCTCGTCGGCCCACCTGCTGCTCTCACCGGGCGCCTCGGCGTACGCCGAGGAGTTCGAGAACACCAGGACGGCGAGCGCGGTCGTCACGGTGACGGCGGCCAGGCGCCACTTGGACGGGGGAGTGGGGGCGGGAGGCCGGGGCGATGGGCGTCCGACGTCCCGCGGCACTGTCGGTCACAGCAGCGGGCGGATCCGGATAATCGCTGGTCACGCCGTCCGTGGCGGGCTAGCCTCGCTGCTCGTGACTGACTGGTACAAGATCTACTCCGACGCATGTGCGGTGCCCCCGGGCGGCGATCTGGACGAGCTCACCGCAGAACTGGCGGAGTGTCTGTGGGATCCGGACCCGGAGGTGCGCGACGGCTACCCGTACGTCGTGCTGCGGACCTGGATCGAGCGCGACGTCATCGACGGCGACCGGCGGGTCCGCCTGGGCGATGACATGGCGGCCCGCTTCGCGGCCGGTTCGCCGATTCAGGCCCGCACGTTCGCGCCGCTGGTCCTGGACATGATCGTCAGCCGCGGGGACCTCCGGCAGGAATGGCTCGACGCGTTCGTCCGCTGGTACCCCGCGGAGAGCGATCTGCGCGGCCACGACGCGCAGTTGGGCTGGCTGCACGCGGTGGCGCACGGCGCCGACCTGCTCGGTGCCCTCGGCTGCCACCGCGAGGTCGAACCGGTCGAGATGCTGGACCTCGCGACCGCCCGGCTCCTCGCGCCCACCGACTACCTGTACGCCGAACGGGAGGACGACCGGCTCGCCCGTGCGATCGCGCTGACCCTCACCAACCCGAAGCTCACCGCGGACCGGTCCGTCGCCTGGCTCGACGACATCGGCGCCGACTTCCGGGCCGTGGCCCGGGGCACCACCCCGACATACGTGTCCAACGCGCTGCGCACCCTGCGGATGCTCTACCTCCTCACCGACCTCGGCGTCCCGCCGCAGCCGGGGCAGCCGCCTCGTCAGGTCCCGCATCGCGACGCGGTCAAGCGGCGGCTCGTCGAAGTACTGGCGGACGACGCGAAGTCCGTCGGCTGACAGCCCCGCGCCGCGAGCCGTCCGGGCCTCCACGCCGTCGCCCGCCGGTGCCCTCGTCCCGCTACCGGATCCTCTTCTCGACGATCGCGTGGTCGGGGAAGAGACCGCTGCGGGCTCCGTTCCAGTTGATGTCGATGCTGAACTCGTTGACGGTGGCGTTGATCGCGGGGGTGTCCGTCGACGGCGCCAGGGCGCCGGCGGGCTGGCGCCACCCGTCCCAGGTGTCACCGCCGGTGGAGGAGGTGTTGATCCAGACGTAGCCGTCGGCCCCGATGCAGGCGAGCATCTGCCGGCGCTGGTTGGCGTACTGGGGGTCGCCCGGGGCGACGGTGTAGTCCTGGTACCCCATCCGCGCGGCCGACACCCCGGAGATGCACACGGCCCCGCCCGGTACCTGGCTCGCGGTTCCGGTCGCCCCGGTGGCGGGGTTGCGCCAGATCTGCCAGACGTGGTTGTCGGTTCCGACCAGGTAGATGTGCTCCATCTCGCCGCCCGCCGCCTCGTTCCAGGTCATGATCGGGCTCGGTCGCCGGGTGCCCGTCGTGCCGCTTCCCTGCGGCCCCACGTGCCACTGGCTGTTGGGGAAGCTGATCGCGGTCTGCGAGCGGGTGCCGTCCGGGCGGGTGTGCACGCTGGTGATCCGGTAGAGGCCGTTGACGTCCGCCCAGTCGAAGAGCACCGTGCTGCCCAGGCTCTCCAGGGAGATGCCGCCCCAGGCGGCGGCGTCACCCTCGATGCGGTGCCACGGCTCCCACTGGTTCGCGGACGGGTTCTGCACGGCGGTCCAGTAGATCTGGTTGTCCACCCCTTGGTGGGCGACCATGACACGGTCCTGCCACTGCACGATGGCGGGGGAGTAGTAGCTCTGGGCCTGGAAGCCGCCCAGCGGCTGCCAGGCGCCGTTGTTGAACCGGAACCAGATGCCGTTGTCGAGGCCCCTGGTGACGTCGTAGGTGTTGCCGTTGACCGTCACCGTCTTCATGTAGGACAGGCTGCTGACGCCGACGCCCCGCCAGTCCAGTTCCACCGCCCCGGCAGGGGCCGGGGCGGCCAGGAGCAGGACGCCTCCGGCCATCGCGGCCGCGATCGTGTTCCCCACCCGGCGCAACGCCGTCGTCCGTCGCAGCGGGTGAGCAGTTGTCCGGTGCACTTCGGGCTTCCTTTCGCTGAGGATCCCTCGGCTCCCCCCGAGCGAACGTGCAGGGGCGGCAACCGGGATTCCGCGGACTCGGCCTTCTCGCCGTGCAAGAACCGTAGTTGCCGTGCGGCTCCGCAGTGTGCTCTGCGCGCACTCGTCGTTGACGGTCAACGCAGCAGTGGCCGAACCAGCCGCCGACGCGCCGCCGCACCCTGAGTTTCGGCGAAGCGGTTGAGGGCGATCGGGGCGGGCCGATCGGTGGGCGGCGGGCCGTCGGCGGACTGCTGGCAATGGAGTTGGGACTGCCGGACAATTCTTCTCCTGGGACCGGTGAGTTCGGGCGGCGGCGCGTGCAGGGGGTTCTGAGAGTCGCCGCGACCACCGACGCCATCCTGGAACTGGGCGACGCCAACCACGGCCACTCTCACTACGGAGCCTCGGCCGTCACCTGCACAGGGTGGCGTCGAGGAGGGCCAGGACATCGGAGGGGCCCTGCTTGGTGGGCGCCGTGTCGGCGGTGACGGCAACCGTGACGGCGCGGCCGTCATCGGTGACGCCGGTGCGCGTCTGGTAACCGGGGATGTCACCGCCGTGCCCCCACATCAGGCCGCCGCAACTCAGCGGCGTACTGGTCACTCCCAGCCCGTACCGGGCACCGGGCCACATTCCGCCGGGGACCTCGACGGTGGTCCGCATCTGGGCGAGCTGTGTGGGCTTCAGGAGCTTGCCGCCGAAGAGGGCGGAGAAGAATCGGTTCAGATCGCTCGGGGTGGAGATCACCTGCCCGGCGGCCCAGGACCAGGAGGGGTCCAACTCGGTGACGTCCTCCAACGGCCCCCCGGGCTGCGCGTAGTAGCCCTGGGGGTGTGCTTCCCGGATGCCCTCGTCGCCCGCGCCGGGGAAGTAGGTGTGGCGCAGTCCGATGCGTTCGATGATCCGGTGGGTGATCTGCTCGGCCAGCGGACGGCCGGTGACCTTCTCGATGATCAGGCCGGCCAGGAGGTAGTTGGTGTTGCTGTACGCCCAGCTGGTCCCGGGGGCGAACAGCGCCTTGTGCGCCAGCGCCAGGTCGAGCAGGGTTCGGGGCTGGAGGTAGGTGTGGCGCTCCGTGCCGACGAGGTCGCCCACGAAGTCGACGTAGTCAGGCAGTCCGCTGGTGTGCTGCAGCAGCTGACGTACCGTGATGTGGCGGCCGTCGATGCCCTCGCCGCGCACCAGGTTCGGCAGGTACTGCTCGACCGGGGCGTCGAGGGCGACCTTGCCTTCGTCGACCAGTTGCAGGACGACCGTGGCGGTGAACGCCTTGGTGTTGCTCCCCGCCCGTACCTGCCCGTCGACCGGCACCTTCTTCCCGGTGCTCAAGTCTGCGACGCCGGCAGCGTAGTTGCGGGTGCGCCCGTCGCGGCCGAGGTCGGAGGCCAGGGCGGCGGGGTACTTGTCCTCGTGCACCAGGCGGTCCAGGCCTTGCCGCACGACCTCACCCGGAGCCGCGGGGCTGTGCCGCGGACGCGGGCAGAGCGCCTCCCACGGCCAGACCGGTGGCGACCGTCACCACCACCATCGCGATGCCTCGCCCCGGCCCGGACGACGAGGCGCGGGCACGTCGAAGCGGGCGAGAACGATCGGTCATGGGGGAACCCTCCTTGTGCACCCTGCCGGATGCATCGGCAATTCGTATGCCTTCAGCCTGGGTGTTCAAGATCCACCGATCCATCCGGGCAGCGGGCCCATGCGAGAGGGGGATAACCCCCGGTCGGGGCCGTCATGGAACCCTTTTCCGGGTCCAGCCGTGGAAGGCCTCGGTGGTCCTGGCCGCACTTCGTGCCGGCCGTCGGCGGGAGGATTTGAATATGATCCGGCCGCTGGCGTCAACACGCTTGGTGTGTCAGATAGTTGTGGTACGTTCCGTGACCTAACCACAAATAGGTGACCCCGGCAGCGCGCCAACGCTCCGGGGCCCGGCAACAGGAGAAGCACCTCCCGATGCGCGTCCATCGTAGCGCCCACGTGCGCGATTTCACCGTGCTGCCCAACACCGTGCTCCAGTACCGGCGGCTGTCCTACACCGCTCGCGGTCTGCTCGCGGACCTCCTCTCCCGCCCGGACGGCTGGCGCGAGGACGGCCGGCACATGGCCGACACCAGCCCCCAGGGGCGCTGCGCCATTCGCAAGGCGCTGAAGGAGCTGGCCGAGGCGGGCTTCTACCGGGTCGAGAAGATCCGGATGCCCGACGGCACGATCATCACCGAGACCCACGTCCACGACACCCCGCAGCTGATGCCGCCGGGTGCCAACCGTCCGGCCCCCGGCGAAGGGACCACCGGCGGCGCTGACGCCCTGGTAAAGAACCCGGTGAAAGAACCCTCCCTCCCCTCCCGGCAGTCCGGAGAGCCTGGCGCCGCCCTGGGGGCGGAAAGGCGGGAGGGGGACTCCGAGAAGGACGCGCCGGACGAACGGCTCCGCGAGGCGGTCGCCACCCTGTTCCGGGTCATCCGCCCCGAACCGCGCCTGAGCCTGGGCGAGGCCGAGGCACGCGAACTCGCGCCCCTGGTCGCCCAGTGGCTGGAGCGCGGCAGCACACCCGCCGACCTCGCCCGGGCCCTGCTGCCGGGCCTGCCCGCCCCGGTGTACTCGGCGGTCGCGGTGCTCCGCTACCGCCTGGAGCGCAAGATGCCGCCCGTCCGGGCCGCCGCACGGCCCGCAGCGGCCGGCTACGCCGAGTGCGCCCAGTGCCACGACCCCGTCCCCCAACCCGGCATCTGTCGCGCGTGTGCGGGCCTCGTCAGCCGCCCTGCGGACGACAGCCGCACGACGGGAATCGCCTCCGCAGGCGCGGCGCGGGTCCGGGCCGCGCTCGATGCCGCCAGAGCCGCCGCACGGGCACCGGCCGCCGTCGCGGCCAGGTGAAACGTCGGCCGGTTCCGGACGGGGCGGAACCGGTATTCGGGCCGTGCGGGCCGGGCACTCGTCGGGCGACTTCTGGGCTGGCATCCGGGTGAAATGGGGCGGAGTCGCCTGGCGCGAATGGAAGCCGGGTACGACGCTGCCAGAATGCAATTTCCCTGAAGGCCACCTGCACAGGCGGTGCCGCCGGACAGCTGGAGCAGAACATGCGAATCATTCGACCACGCAACAGTCCGGAAGAAGCGGCCGGTGGAGGTGCGGGGCGTTTTCCGTGGACGCTGATGTACCACTCGGTGGCGTCAACGAGTGAGGATCCCTATCTGATTACCGTCGACCCTGCGCGCTTTCGCCGCCAGCTGCGCTGGCTGTCCGCCCGCGGGCTGCGCGGGGTGTCGGTCGGCGCCCTGATGCGCTCGCACCGGGGTGGTGGCGCGGCGGGCATGGTGGGGCTGAGTTTCGACGACGGATACCGCGACTTCGTGGAGGAGGCCATGCCCGCACTGGCGGAGTACGGCTTCACGGCGACGGTCTACGTGGTGGCCGACCGGCTGGGCGGATACAACGACTGGGACCGGCAGGGTCCGCGCAAGCCGCTGATGACGGCGTGCCAGGTCCACGAGGCCGCCGCCGCCGGGCTGGAGATCGGCTCGCACGGGCTGACGCACCGGCGGCTGGCGGGCCTGGGCGCGCGGGAGCTGGCAGCCCAGGTCGCCGACAGCCGCCGCGTGCTGGAGGACCTGACGGGGCAGGCGGTCGAAGGGTTCTGCTACCCGTACGGTTCGCTCGACGCCGCCGCGGTGGAAGCGGTGGCGCGAGCCGGCTACGGGTACGGGTGCGCGGTCAGCCCCGGGGTCCACAGCGGGGTGTACGCGCTTCCCCGCTGCTACGTCGGTGACCGGGACGGGCCGCTGCACCTGGCCGCGAAGCTGGTGCGCGACCGCTGGCGGCGCTGACGGCGCTGGCGGCGCTGGCGGCCGGCGAGGACCTGCCGGCGACGAAAACCTGCCGGGCACCGCGGAGGGCGGTGCCCGGCAGGGCGGTGGTCGGCGGGCGGTGGCGGAAGGTCAGTGGGCGGTGGCGGCGGGTTCCAGATGCAGCCAGGACTCGTGCCACAGCAGGGCGCAGCGGCGGTCGCAGCCGGTGGCGAGCGGCTCGCCGCCGCAGCGCAGGCCGTTGAGGATGAACCAGCGGCCCTTGGTGGGGTGCTGCCACCAGGCGAGGGAGCGGTGGCGCAGTTCGGTGGCGCTGTGGCGGGTGTCGGCGTGGAGCTCCATGCCCGGCTGGAAGGGGACGCCGTCCAGCCGCCCGTCGGGGTCGAGGGTGGCGTGGATCTCCGGGAGGCTGCGCACGGTCGCCCAGAGGGCGGCGGGCCGAGCGGCGGGGACCGGCGCGGGGGCGGGCTCCAGCCATTCGTCGCGGAACAGCAGGGCGCAGTCCAGTCCGCAGCCCTGGGCCCCGTCCGCGCCGTGGCAGGTGGCGCCGGCCAGGGCGACGGTGCCGGACAGGCGCCGCACGCGGTAGTGGTCGTCGATCATGCGGCGCACGATGCGTTCGACCTGGTAGACGCCGCCGCAGAACGACCACTGACTGCGGGTGAACCACAGGCCGCGGTGGCGGTCCTTGGCGTCGAGGGTGGCGCGCACCGTGGCCTCGTCCTTCACCCGGACCCAGTCTCCCTCGGTGAAGCGGGAGGGCCGGCCGGGCGTCGGGACGGCGGCGCGGCGCTCACGCAGGCCTTCGCGGACGATCCGGGCGCGGCGCACGACACCGAGCGGGGGAAGGTCGCGCAGGGGGAGGCTCTTGTACTGGCACCGGTTCGCAGCGGTTCCGCAGCGCAGCTCCGTGGTACGGGTGGACCATGATTCCTCGACGGCCATCAGTGAAATCCCATCGGGTCGGAGATATCGGCACAGGCTAGCGCACCGCGACTTTTCCGCGCTGGCCCGCCGGACCCTGTCGACACCATGTCGAGAGAAATAGCACTAAACGCATTAAGGGTCTTCTGGAGTGAAAGCTCGGCGTCGCCGGGTAATCCCCGTTCATGTGCGTGTAATGTTTCCCTCGTTGCCGCGGTGGAGTGGCTGAGTGGCGAGGCGACGGCTTGCAGGGCCGTTTAGATGGGTTCGATTCCTATCTCCACCTTTTCTTTCCGGCGATTTCGCCCGTATTCCTGGTCCATGGATTGTCCGGGTTCGCGCTCTGATTTATCGGAGAGCCGCGGCCGACGGCCCGAGTCGGTGGCCCGCGCAGCGCGGCCCACACTCTCCCGTTGTGGACGCCATGGAGTCAGTGATCCGCCCGGCGGTTCCGGCCGACCTGAACGCCGTGGCCGAGATCTTCGCGCACTACGTCCGCCACACCGTGGTCACCTTCGAGGAGGCCCCGCCACCGGCGGCCGCCCACGGGTTTGACCGGGAGGCGACGCAGATGTGCTCGTCGCGCCGTTGTCGCGGCGGGGCCGGCCACCGCGCCGAGGATCTGTACACGGCGGGTGGCCGGTGGTGCCGGGGCGGTGGTGTGGCTGTGTGTCAGCTGGTCAGGATCGCGGTGACCTTGTCGAGGACGTCGGGGTTCGTCAGGAAGTCGTTGTGCTTGAGGCCGTCCGTCTCGATGTTGGTGGCGCCGTTCAGCTTGGTGCTGGTGGTCGGGGAGATCTGCTCGTCCTTGGGGGACCAGAAGGTCGTGTACCGGGTGGGACCCGGGGTCTCGGTGTCCTGGTTGAGGTGGCTGATGACCCACGAGTTGGGCGTCATGTCCTTGCACCCCTGGTCCCAGAGGGCGCAGAGGTAGCCGAGGGAGGTGCCGTGGTTGGGGCCGGCCAGGGAGATCCAGTTCGCGACCTTCTGGTTGCCGCCTCCGAACTTGATGTACCAGCGGCTCGGCAGGCTGCCCAGGCTGTGGGCGACGATGTTCACCTTGGCAGCGCCCGTCTGGCTCAGAACGTTGTCGACGTACTGGGTCAGTTCGCCGGCCAGGACCTCGTTGGTCGACCGGGAGGTGTCGTAGCCCCAGGCGAAGGCCGGGACGTCCTTCGAACGGAGGCCGGTCATCAGGGTGCCCCATACTCCGGGGTCCGCGTTGCGGCCGTGGATGAGGATGACGGGGATGTGTGCGGTGTCCGCGTGGGCCGGGACGGCGGCCCCCGGTCCGGTCAGCAGGGCCGCGGTTATGGCGGCGGTCAGGGCGGTTGCGGCGGCGGTGGTGGGGCGACGCATGTGTGCTCCGAGGTTCGTCGGCGGATGGACGGCACGGATCGTGGGGGCGCCCGCAGGATGGCGGGTGCCCCCGTGTCGCGCCAAGCGCATCATCGGCGACGGGGTGCCGAATGGGCGGAGAGCGTTCGACCTTCACTCGATCGGGTGATTTGTGGGCGCGGGTCGCACTCGTTCGAGGACCGTCCTCGGTCAGCAGCCACCCACCGACGAAGACCACCCCACCGGACGGCCGACCTGCTGGAGCTCGTTCGGGTCGCCGCCCAACCAGCCGAACCCGCCGGCGCCGACGGCTTCCTGGTTTGGCGGCGGCGGGTTCGGCCTGGGCGGTGCGCGGGTGGTCAGGTCCTGGGGGCCGGGTGGAGCCAGTGCGGTCCTGTGGTCCAGCCCAGGAGACGGCGCCCGGCGTCCGCGTCCGCGGCGCCGCCGCGGGCGGCCTGGCGCAGGCCGGCCAGGGCGGGGGCGAGACGGGCCGCGACGTGGGCGGGGTGGCGGGCGGCCTCCCCCCGCAGTCCGGCGATGACCCGGGCCTGCGCGGCGGGCTCGCACAGGGAGAGGTGGAACACCAGCTGGCGCCACGCGTACGCCGCGTCCTTGATGGTGGACAGCGGCCGCGGGTTGTCGTGGATCCGGGCCGTCGCGCGGCACACGGTGGTGAAGCTGCGCCAGGCCAGGTCGTCCCAGCCCGGCTCGGGGCTGATGCCGACCCGGGTGACCAGGGTGGCCAGGTTGTGGGTGGTGAGGATCTGGGCCTGCTCGATGATCTTCCCGTTGGACGCGATCGACCATCCTCCGGACACCTCGGCGCGCTGCGCGCACAGCTCGGTGAACCCGGGGGAGGAGCGGGGGCGTCGGCCTCGCGCCGGGGCCTTGTTCGCCCTGCCTGCCTTGCCCGCCTTGTCTGCCTTGCCCGCCTCGGCGGTCGCGAGGTCGTGGACGGCCGCGTAGTCGATGGCGTAGTAGCGCTCGTACAGCGTGCCACCGAGCAGGTCCGCGGCGGCCCGGGCCGCCGCAAGGTACTTCGGGGTGAAGGTGCCCGTGAAGATGTCCGCCGCCAGTTCCTCCACGAACGGCGCGTCGAGCTCGGCCTGCCGGGCGAGCACGCCGAGTTCGCGCACCAGCGCGTTCGGCAGGAGCGTGCCGGGGAACGCCTGTACGGCCAGTTCGCCGAGCCGGCGCAGCGCGGTACGCGCGGGTGCGCGGCCGTCCTCGCCGACGCGGTGTGCGGCCACGGCCCGTACCCAGGGCAGTTCGTCGACCCGCACCTGCCCGGTGAGGTCGCTCAGGAGCAGCGAGCGGCGGTTGCGGAACGCCCGGTAGTTCGCCGCCATCAGGGTGCGCAGTGCCTCGTCCGGGTAGGACTGGGCGCCGGCCACGGCGACGAGCTGCGGGACCAGTTCGGCCAGGACCTCGGCCGAGGGCACCATGCCGCGCTCCACGAGCGTGTCGATCGGGGCGCTGAGCGCGGCTTCCACCACCTGTCGGATCGCTGCGGGCACCGGGGTGCCTGCGGGGAGACGGGTGGTGTGGCCGGCGGGGGTCGCGTGTGCCTCGTGCGCCTCGCGCGCCGAGACGTCGGCGACCAGCGGGGACACGTCGGCCACGCCCGTCTCCTGGGGCAGCCCGGAGAGGCGGCGCAGTACCAGCTGGGCGAGGTCGTGGTGCGAGGGCTGGGCCGCCTGCACGGCCTGGCGGGTGCGCAGTTCGGTGTGCCGGTCGGAGCCCGGCCGGCCGCGTCGGCGCACCATGGATGCCACCGCGTGCCGCAGCGGTCCGAGGCGGCGCGCGTCCAGCGGCCGGCCGGCGGCGGTCTCCGCCAGGGCGCCGCGCAGGATGCCGAGGTTCTCCTTCGGGTCGCGGTGCTTGGTGCAGCGGGTGTGGGCCGCGGCGAGTTCCTCGTAGCGGCGGAGCAGCACCGCGCCGCGCTCCGTCCAGGCGCTGTCGGGCGTACGCTCCAGGACCCGGCCGGCCTCGGCGGTCTCCAGCCAGTGGGCCAGCAGTTGGTCGCCGAAGGGCTGCCAGACGGTGAGCGCCTCGCGCTGCGCTTCCACGGCGGCGTTCGGCCGCCGGCCCGTGAGGGTCGTGACGGCGTCGCCGACCGTGCGCCGGTGCACCGCCTCGGCGTCCGGCGCGGGCAGCGCGGACGGCCGGGGGGTGAAGCGCAGCCGGTCGGCGAACGGCTCCAGGACGTCGACGAGTTCCAGCGCGCCGGCCGCGTCCCCGGCCCGCGCGAGCCACGCCACCGTCAGCAGCGCCGCCTCCTCCGGCACGGCGGCCTCGTAGCCGCCGCTGTCGAGCAGGTCGTACAGCCGGGACAGGCCGGGCTCGGTGAGGCAGTACGCGAAGAGCGCCCCGCGCTCGGCCGCCACCCCGGCCAGGGCCGCAGCCTCGTGCTCGTACGGCTGGAGCGGGCCCTCGGCGCTCGCGGCGGACGTGGCGAAGCCGCCCCGTACGACCTCGGGCGTCACCCAGGCGGGCAGCCCGGCCACCGGGGTGCGCGAGCCGATGGCCAGCCGGCCGTCGGCGATCCCGGCGAGCACGGCGCGCCAGCGGGCGACCCGGGCCTCGGCGTTGCGCCAGTTCTCGGCGTGGGAGTCGGTGCCGGAGTTGTCGTCGGGGTGGGCCGTCGAGGTCAGGAATGCGCGGGCCAGGGCCAGTTGGCGCTGCGGGTAGTGCGCGGATATCCCGGCCCCGGTAGGGTGCTGCTGGTCAGCGTCGTCGTCCATAGGCCGACGTGGCAGGTGCCGCCCCTGCGCCCTCCGGGTCCAGAGCCCGGTGCTCTGCTGCTGAGCTACACGTCGATGGCGTGAGCCTATGCGTCAGGTCGGCGGCCGTGCAACGCACTTTCGCTGTCTCCGCCGGGCTCGCGGCGTAGCCTGGCCCTTCGGGTGTCCGATGGGGGGAGCCGTCGTGTCGATCGAGTTCGTTCGCCGCCTGGACGGTCTGGTGTACCACTTCCGCGCGGACGGCGTGTTCAACGGCAGGCCGTCGTACAGGCGGGTGGACCTGGACGTGTGGTGCCGGTGGCTGCCGGAGCGGGGCTGGTGCACCGTCGGCGCCGACGGGGTCGCCAACTCCGGGCCGCTGGCGGGGCGGACGGGCGACCAGGAGCTTATCCCTCCGCTCGGCCCTTGGCGCAGCTGGAAGGCTGGCAGGTCGTACCTCTACGATCTGCGCCGCGTCGACGATCCGGGCGGTAGCGGTACTGCTGGTGCTGATGGCACTGATGGGACTACTGGCGGTACCGGCGGTACCGGCGTTACTGCTTGACAGGGTGCGTAATACTGTAACGCGCATCCCAGCAGCTCGGAGCACCACATGCACCCCTTCCTCGACCACCCCGGGCCGCTCGCCTTCGCACACCGGGGCGGTGACCTCGGCCACCCCGAGAACTCGCTCGCCGCCTTCGCGGCCGCCGTCGCCCTGGGGTACCGCTACCTCGAAACGGACGTGCACGCCACCCGCGACGGCGCGCTGGTGGCCTTTCACGACACCCGCCTCGACCGGGTCACCGACCGCACCGGTGCGGTGGCCGACCTGCCCTGGGACACCGTCAGGCAGGCCCGGATCGGCGGCACCGAACCCGTGCCGCTGCTGGAGGACCTGCTCGACGCGTTCCCCGGGGCCCGCTTCAACGTCGACGTCAAGGCGGCGGCCGCCGTCGGGCCGCTGGTCGAGACGATCCGTCGGACCGGCGCCTGGGACCGGGTCTGCGTCGGCGGCTTCTCCGACAGCCGCCTCGCCGCCGTCCGCGCCGCCGCGGGCCCCCGGCTGGCCACCTCGCTCGGCCCGCGCGAGGTGGCCCGGCTGCGGCTGCGTTCGCTGGCCGGGCCGCTGCTGCGGGGGCGTGGGGCGCGCTCCTGGGCGCAGTTCGGGTCGCGGTTCGGGTCGCGGTTCGCCGGGGCGCCGTTCGCCGGGGTGTGCGCGCAGGTGCCCGAGCGGCACCGGGGCGTCCGGGTCGTCGACCGGGCCTTCGTGCGCGCCGCCCACCGCCTCGGCCTCCAGGTTCACGTCTGGACTGTGGACGATCCCACACGGATCAGGGCTCTCCTCGGCCTCGGTGTGGATGGCATCATGGCCGATCGCATAGACGTCCTGCGGGACGTCCTCGGCGAGCGCGGCTGCTGGAGCGACGGCAGCACCGGCTCCAGCACGGTGATGGGATCCCCATGACGAGCACCACGGACAACCTGCCGGACCGTCTCCCGGACGATCTGCCGGACGGCCCGCCGGAGCGCGAGGCGGCCGCCGCCGATGACAGCGCCCTGCGCCGGATACGGTTCGGCTGGTACATCAACGACTGGGCCAACGCAGCCTTCTCGGCCACCGTCCTGACGGTGTTCCTCGGGCCGTACCTGACGACCGTCGCCAAGAACGCCGCCGACGCGGCCGGCGACGTGCACCCGCTCGGACTGTCGGTGCGCGCCGGGTCGTTCTTCCCGTACACGGTCTCCTTCTCCGTGCTGCTCTCGGTCGCGGCGATGCTGCTGACCGGCACGGTCGCGGACCGCACCGGGCGGCACAAGGAGCTGATGTGCGGCTTCGCCTACGTCGGCGCGGTCGCCACGATGGGGATGTTCCTCCTCGACGGCGACCGCTACCTCCTCGGCGGCGCACTGCTGGTGGTCGCCAACATCGCGTACGCGGTGTCGGTCGCCCTCTCCTACGCCTACCTTCCCGGCCTGGCCACCCCCGACGAGCGCGACGCGGTCTCCTCCAAGGGCTGGGCCTACGGCTACGCGGGCGGCGGACTGCTGCTGATCGCCAACCTGGCGCTGTTCCAGGGCCACGACGCGCTCGGCCTGTCCTCCGGCACCGCCGTGCGGATCTGCCTGGCCTCGGCCGGCCTGTGGTGGGCGCTGTTCACGCTCGTCCCGATGCTGCGGCTGCCCTCCCGGGCGGGCGCGGCCCCCGACCGCACCCCGGTCGTGTCCGGCCGTACCCCGGCTGCGCCGGACCGGCCCGCCGCCGGCAGCCTGCGCGAACTCGCCCGCACCCTGCGCGGGATGCGTCAGTACCCGCTCACGCTGCTCTACCTGGGCGCCTTCCTCTGCTACAACGACGGCATCCAGACCGTCGTCTCCCAGGCCTCGCTCTACGGCAGCGAGGAACTCGGCATGGACCAGACCTCGTTGGTCGCGGCCGTGCTCCTGGTCCAGATCGTGGCGATCGGCGGCGCGCTGCTCCTCGGCCGGATCGCCCGCCGCTACGGCGCCAAGCGGACCGTCCTCGGATCCCTGGTCGGCTGGGTGGCCACCCTCGCCCTCGGGTACTTCATTCCCGCTCACCAGCCCGTCTGGTTCTTCGTCCTGGCCTGCATGATCGGCCTGGTGCTCGGCGGCAGCCAGGCGCTCTCCCGCTCGCTGTTCTCCCACCTCATCCCAGCCGGCCGGGAGGCCGAGTACTTCAGCGTCTACAAGGTCAGTGACCGCGGCACCAGTTGGATGGGCCCGCTGCTCTTCGGCCTCGCCTACCAGATCACCGGCAGCTACCGCTCGGCGATCATCTCCCTGCTGGTGTTCTTCCTCATCGGCTTCGTCCTCCTGCTGAAGGTCCCCGTCCGCCGCGCCATCGAGGCCGTCGGCAATCCCGTTCCCGAACGGCTCTGACGCCCCCGGCCCGGCCGCGCCTACGGCTGGCGGCTGCTTCCGCCGCCGTCGAGGGCTTACGAACCGGGGAAGAGCCGGCCGAGGTGGTAGCGCAGGACCGCCACCGCGTCGTCCGCCGTCCGCTGGCCGAGGAGGACGCTCAGGCCCAGGCCGGCGGAGACCGCCAGGAGGACGACGGCCTCCTGGCGGGCGTCCGTGCGCGGATCGGTGTCCCCGGCCTGCCGGGCGGCGGTCAGCTGGCCGACCAGGAAGTCCTCCATCTCGTTGGGCGCCGCGAGGAACGACTGCCCGGCGAGCGCGGGGTCGGTGATGGAGAGCACCGCGTACTCGGTGTAGACGAGATGGAAGGTCCGGCTCTCCTCGTCGGTCGGCACGGACTCCAGCAGCACCGCCTCGACGATGTCGCGCGGTGACGCCGAGGGCCCGGCCGCCCCGGCGCGGTCGCGGACCCGTTCCTGGGTCCGTACCTGGACCCGTTCTTGGATCCGTTCCTGGACCCGCTCTTGGATCCGCTCGCCCATCCGTGCGGCCAGGCGGGTGAGCGCCGCGAGCAGCAGCTGCTCCTTGGTGTCGAAGTAGTACTGCACGAGCCGCACCGAGACACCCGCCTCGATCGCGACGGACCGCATGGTGACGGTGTGCAGCCCGGTGTCCGCCGCCGTGCGCAGCAGGGCGTCGATGATGTGGGCCCGTCGCTCCTCGTGATCCACCAGCTTCGGCATCGGGTTCCCTCCAGACGTTTTTATGGTACAAACATACCATCAAGTGCTGCTGTTTCGTGCATTCCGAGCACCGGGAGGGACCATGACCAGGACCAGCGTCGGACACTTCGTCAGCGAGAAAGCCCGAACGAAGTTCCTTGAGGCCTACGACCGCGCGATGGAGCTGTGGCCGGCCCCCCGCCGGGAACTCGATGTCGAAACCAGCTACGGCACCGTCCACGTCCACCACTACGGACCCGAAACCGGCGAACCGATCGTGCTGCTGCACGGCCACGCCGGACACCCGTCCAACTGGTACCCGCAGATCGCCGCCCTGGGCGAACACCACCCGGTCTACGCGATCGACACGCTCGACGACCCCGGCCGCAGCGTCCAACGCGCCGTCGCGGCCGGCTCCGAGGAGAACGCGGCCTGGCTCGGCGAGGTCTTCGCCGGCCTCGGACTCGACCGCATCCACCTGGTCGGCCTCTCCTACGGCGGCTGGCTGACCCTCAACCAGGCCATCCACGCACCCGAACGCCTCGCCTCGATCGCGCCGATGGACCCCGGCGGCATCGAGAAGGTCCCCGCCCGGTTCTACGCCCACATGATCGGCGGCCTGTTCGGCATGCTCGCCCCGCGGCCGCTGCGCCCCGCGCTCGGGCGCCTGCTCGCCAACCCCGCACTCAGCTCGCCGCCCGAGATGATCGCCCCCCTGATGCTCGGCATGCGCAGCTACAAGCCGAACACCCGCCCCGCCGCCAGGCCGTTCACCGACGAGGAACTGAGTTCCATCCGCCTGCCCACCCTCGTCCTGCTGGGCAGGCGCAGCGCTCTGCTCCGCCCGCGTCACGTCCTCCAGCGGGTCACCGCGCTGATCCCGGGAGTCCGGGCCGAGATCGTGCAACGAGCCGGTCACGGCCTCAACCTGGAACGCCCCGAGCTGGTCAACGAACACCTGCTGCAGTTCATCACCTCCTCCCGGCAGCAGACCCGGAGCTGACGGGCGGCCTCCATCGCCGGGTTGGCGGCTGACGCCGAATCCGCAGAAGCCGCAGAATCCGCAGAAGGGCTGCCCTCGGAGGGGCGGCCCTTCTGCTTGCCGCACGGGCCTGAACAGGGTGCTCGCCGACCTGCCACCGTGGCCAGGGGGAGACGGGTCGCCCGGGCGGTCTGCCACCCGGCCGTGCGGGCCGGGGGGACCGCTCCGCTACCGGCGTGGGCCGTAGCTCCAGTAGTGGTCCGGGTAGTTTCCGCAGGGGTACTGCATCAGTGGGGCGCGCGGGGCGGTGCTGCCGTAGGAGACGGCGAGACACTGGTGGCTGTTGCCGTTGACGAAGCGGATGCCTTTCGGCCACTTCTCGATTCTCCAGGACTGCCCGGGGTCGTTCTTGCACGCGGACTGGATCACCCGGGCGTCGGCCTCGGTGCTGGAGTCCTGGACCGTGAGGCACAGGGCACTGTTGTAGCTGACGAGCCGGTAGTAGGTGTTGCCTTCGGCGTCCGTGAAGGTCTTCTGGCTCTCCCAGAAGTGGTCGGGGTAGTCCCCGCAGGGGAACTGCTGGGCTTCCTGGCCTTCCTCCCGGGTGCCGCCGGATGTGGCCACGCACTGCAGGCTGTTGCCGTTCTTGATGGAGACGGACCCCGTCGGCGGGACCATCGGGGTTCCGCCGAGCCGGTCGGGCGTCCAGGGTTCCGCCGTCGGCGGCGATATGGAGCTGGGCGACGGCGAGGACTTCATGGGCGCGCGGTTCCCGTCCGAAGGGGAGGGGACGACGGATTCCGGTGGGGTGCTGGACCCTGCGGTGGGGGTCGGCGTACCGGCCGGTGCCGGTACCAGCGGCGCGCTCCCCGGTCCGGCGGTCCGAGGATCGGCCGGTGAGGCGGGCGGCGGGACGGTCGGTGGGACGGCCGGTGAGGCGGTCGGTGAGATGGACGGCGAGGCGGTCGGCGGCGTGCTGGGTGCCGACGGCGAGGGGCTGTCCCCCGCCGGCGCCGAGGGGCCTGCGCCCGCGCCGGCCGCCCGGGTGAGCGCGTCGACGGGGGCGGGCGCCGTGCCGAGCCGTATGCCCACCAGCACCCCGGCCAACACCAGCGCCCCGGCCAGGAGCACCGCGGTCGCCCCCATGGCCGCACCGGTCCGGGCCGTGCGATGCCGCCGCGCATCGGCGGGCCCTCCTCGCAGCGGCCCTCCTCGCAGCGGCCCCACGAGCGGCGGCCCGATGACCGTGGGGCTGATGACCGTGGGGCTGATGACCGCGGGGCCGTTGGGCGGGGGGCCGAGCGCGAGCGGGCTGGTCGGCGGGTTGTCCGGGGCCCGGACCAGTTCGCCGCGGACAATCCCGGACCCGGCCGCGGTGGGCCGGACCATCCGGCTCACCTCCCGGCACTGGTCGGCCAGTGCTTCCCGCACCTCCACGAGGTCGGCCTCCAAGCGCCGCAGCACCGGCAGGTGCGCCTGGACCCCGCCGTCCACCACCAGCTCCGCACCCGGCTGCTGACCACCGTCTTCCTGGGCCCGCGCCCGCTCCTGGTCGACCAGGAGCCCGACGGTGTCCTCCTCCCAGCCCGCCGTCCGCTGCACCTGGCACGCGTCCTCCCTGATGCGCCGCACCTCGGCCAGGCAACGCGTCGCCTCCCGCAGCCGGGACCGCCGCGACTGCGCCGCGTACCCGCCGTCCGAGACCCGTCCACCGGGACCCGCCCCGTCCTCGGTGCCGGCGCTCAGCTCGCCCCGCAGTTCGGCCACGATCGCCACCAGCACGCGGATCAGGTCCTCGGCCTGGGCCACGCCCGCCTCGGCCTGGCGCTGCGCCTGCCGGGCCCGTTCCAGGGCCTGCCGCGCGGCCGACCGCCCTTCCGCGTGCGAGGGGGCTGTCCCGGCCGCCGCCCGGCCGGCCTGCTCGTGCAGGGCGCGGGCGCGGACGAGCAACACCGTTCGGGCCTGCGGGTCCACCGCGCAGTCGTGGACCAGCCGTTCGAGCAGGTGCCACGGAATGTCTTTCTCCGCGGAGCGGTACTCGCTCCAACTGGTCTTGCTGGCCGGGTACCGCTGAGCGAGCTCGCGGACCGTGGCCCCGCCCGTCACCTCCCGTACGAACCGGGCCAGGGCGTTCGCCTGTTCCGTCTCTCCCTTGAGCTGTCCTTGCGGTCGTCCAGCACTACCCACCGTGCCTCCTGTCCTGTCCGACCCTTTGTCCGGTCCTGTCCGGCGGCCGAAGCGGGATTGTCCGCCGCTCACCTGGGCCGTGTCGGTTTTTTGTTGATGGACAATCAAATTAGCCCGCACGGTGGAGTCTCCATCGGATCTTCGGACACTTCAAGGTCCCGTGACGCGGCCCCCACGGCGGCGTTCCGGACCGGGAACCCGAAGACGGAGCCGGGGGCCGACGGCACCACCGCCACGAACGGGGGACGTGGCGGCACCGATGGACCGGCCCCCCGTACCCGTCGCACCGAAACGCACCCGAACCGGGATCCGCCCCGCCTCGGGGCGTTCGGACTCCAGGAGGAAGACCATGAAGACTCGACGCATCCTCACCACCCTGCTGCTCGCGGGGACGGTGGCCACCGCGACGCTGGCCGTGTCGCCCGCCGCGCAGGCCGCGCCGAACAACCCGAACTGCCTCGGCGCCAGGGCCTTCTGTCTCTGGTACAACGCCAACCAGAGCGGCTCGGTGGCCGGTTGGGACCTGAGTACCGGGTTCAAGGGCTTCGACAACCTCGCGAACGCCGGCGCGTTCCTGACGCCCGGCCCCGGACAGGGCACCGCGGTGAAGAACAACGCGGCCTCCGCGACCTACCAGTACCCGGGCCACTGCGTCGGCAACGTCCAGGTGTTCTACAACGAGAACTGGTCCGGGCCCTCGGACCTCATCGTGGCCTGCGGCAACGGCAACCTGGTGAGGACGAAGAACGAGGACGCCTCGTTCCTCGTCAACGGCTGACCGCAGCAGCACCCCGCCGGGCCGTCCGACTGGTCGGACGGCCCGGCGGCGCAGAGATTCGAGGCCACGTCACCATGAACGCACCACGGCTCGCCGCCCCGCTCGCGGCCCCGCTCGTAGCTGTCGTCACCTGCTGCCTGTTGCTCGCCTCCTGCTCCACTTCCACGAGCGGAGGGGGCGCCACCGGCACGCCGTCCTCCGCCGCCGCCGTCACGTCGGAGGCCGTACCCGGGGTCACACCTGAGGTCACACCTGATTTCACACCCGGGGCCGCCACCGACGGCCCCGCCGTCATCTCCCTGCCGCTGGACCCGTACTTCCTCCCGCCCGCCGACGAGGCCCGGTTGCACACCGCCCTGGATCGATTGGTCGCCGACTGCCTGCGAAGCGCCGGCCTCCAACCGCCCGCCCCGGCCGGCGTCCAGGCACCCCTGCTGGGCCGGTACGAACGGCGCTACGGTCTGACCAGCGCCACCGGCGCCCGCACCGTCGGCTACCACCTGCCCGACCACCCGGCCCCGACGCAGGCACCGCTCTCCCCGGCACAGATGAAGGCGCTCACCGGCCCGCAGGGCTGCCAGGAGTCCGCCGCGCAGCGGATCACCGGCACTACCGGCTACCCGGGAGACGCCTACGTGGTCCGGTCGGCCAACCAGGAGTCCTTCGAGCAGTCGGCGAAGACGCCGGAGGTCGTGGCCGTCGTCACCGCGTGGTCCCGGTGCATGAAACGGGCGGGGTACGACTACGCGACGCCGCTCCAGACCGGCACCTGGCCGTCCGAACGAGCCACCGGCGAGGAACGGACGACCGCCCTCGCGGACGTCGTCTGCAAACAGGAGACCGGGCTCGTCCGGATCTGGAACGAGGCCGAGACCGCCGTCCAGCGCACCCTGATCCAGCAGAACGCCACCGCGTTCGACGGCGTTCTGGCCGAACGGCGGCGCATGCTCAGCGAAGCGGACGCCGTCCTCGGCCGCCCCGAACCCGGACCGTAGCGTCGCCGTTGCCGTTGTCGCTGCCGTCTTCGACCGCACTCGGCCGAAACGCGGTGTCACATTTCCTCCAGCGCAGGTGTCTCGCCCACGAGAGAGTCGGCGACGGTTCGTGTTCCTGATCGCGGACCTGTTCGTCCGGCACTTCGCGAAAGGCACAGCGCATGCACGTCGTCCCCGGGCTCAAGGTCCTGTACTTCGGAACTCCGGTGGTGCTGATCAGCTCACTCAACGAGGACGGCACGGCGAACCTCGCGCCGATGTCCTCGGTGTGGTGGCTGGGCCAATCCTGCATGCTCGGTCTCGGCAACAACGGCCAGACCACCGCGAACCTGCTGCGGGAAGGCGAGTGCGTGCTCAACCTGCCCTCGTCGGCGATGGTCGATGCCGTCGACCGGATCGCGCTCACCACCGGGAAGCCGGTCGTGGCGGACTACAAGGTGAAGCAGGGCTACCGGTACGAGCCGGACAAGTTCTCGGTCGCGCAGTTGACCGAGCAGGCGTCGGACCTGGTCCGGCCCCCCAGGGTCGCGGAATGCCCGGTCCAGCTGGAGTGCAAGGTCGTCTCGGCCCACCCCTTCGGCGGTCCCGAGCCGCACGCCACCGCCTTCGAGGTCGAGGTCCTTCGCGCCCATGTCGAGGAGAGCCTCGTCATCCCCGGGACGCACTACGTGGATCCGCTCGGCTGGGATCCGCTGATCATGAAGTTCTGCGAGTTCTTCGGCGGGGGAGCCAACGTTCACCCGTCGAGGCTCGCCGAGGGCTGGAACATGCCGCACCAGCTCCAGTCGACGACCGTCTGAGCGGGCATCTGGAGATTGCGTCGGCGTCCGGATCGTGCTGCGTTTCGTTCGTCCTCCTACCAGAGGGTGGCCGGTCCCGCGAGGACCCAACCGGCGTTGGTGGGCTTCACCCAGAAGCTCAATGACACCTCGATGATCCGCGCGCGGTAGGTGATCTCGATGTAGAAGCCGGTGCCCTCGTGGCCCCTCGGGGATCCGGCCGGCTCGGAGCAGACTGAAGTAGCGACAGACGACCGCTTCGACGTCGGCTTTGGCAGGGCGCTCCGTCCAGATCTTCACCGTGGGATTTTAAGGGAGCGCCTTACGGATCCCGCTCTCAGCACGGGAAGTCGGCCGGTCCGACTTCCCGTGCTGCGAAAGCCCCAAGCGCCGCTGCCAAGCCCTGTCCCGGAGTTCATCACTCCAGTCTGCTCACATCACTGCCGCCTGGTGACCGTTCCCTGCCGATCACACTGCCGTGGCCCCTGCCAGGGCCCTGGCGATGACCGGCGCCTTCGTGGCCAGTGGGCTACCGACCGCGGCGGTTGTCCTCCCAGTCGTCGAACCAGCGGAGCCAGATGGGCGTGCCGACACCGCGGTGCCACTGGTCGCGAGCGGCTTTCTCCAGCTCCGGGGTCGTCAGACCCTCCTCGTGCTCCAGCCAGTCGATGTACCACTCGCCGAAGCCGGCCGGTCGCCCCGCATCCGTCAGCAGCGGGTTGAGGCGATCGCAGGTCGGCCGGCCGTCGAACCACATACTGCCGCGATCCGGACCGCTGACGATGAGCAGGGTGCTGAAGTTGTGGCCATGGCCCGCCAGAAACACACCGCCCGTGACCCGGTCCCGTTCCGCCGCCTCCACGGCCTCGTTCCGAGCGTCCCGGGCGGCTTCGAAGTCGGCAGGGTTGGCGTAGTCCTCTTCCCGTACGAACTTCTCCCACACCTCGTCACTCGCCGCCAGCGCGGTGTCGTGATCGGGGAACGGCACGTGCAGCCGCTCCAGTTGGGTGTCCGCGTCCTCTGCCCAGTGCCATCCGTCGGGTCCCCGCCGCAACTCCCTGGGCCACCGTCCACCCGCACTCACCCGCAGCAGGAACTCCCGGTAGTCCGCCGGAAACGTGATCCCGAACTGCCGCTCCGCCTCCACCACCTGGACTTCGGTCAGCGGCGCAGCCAGCTCAGCCCCCGGCCCGCTCCACCCCTGCTCCTCGCGCACCGCGCATACCCGCCCCCGGACGTCGTCCCAGTCAATGCTCTGCATGATCGGCCAGGATATGACCTTGGTGTTTCAAGGCCCTGGCGGCCGGGGGTGCTGCTGAGGATCTGATTCAGGCGGTGATTCGAGGCACTGCTGAACACCTGGGACGGGGGGTTCGACCTCAGCTCCGTCTGGGCGGATGTGGGCCCGGAGTCCCGTGGATACGTCGGCCGAGGCCGTCGACTTGGTCGGCAAACCGAAACCGAGACCACGGAACGACGATGGCCCGGGCCGCTGAGCGGGCCGGGCCATCGTTTGCGTTGGGTGGGTGGGTGGATGGATGGGGTCAGGGGGTGGGGCGGAGGGTGGCGGTGGTGGTGCGGGCCAGCCAGACGCCCAGGAGGGCTTGGAGGAGGCTGATCAGGAGGGTTGCGGTGATCATCAGGGAGGCGAGGGCCGGGAGGCCGGCGAGGGCGGCGAGGGTGCGGGCGGTGCCGGCCACGGCTTCGCCGGTGGCGGCGCGCCACAGGAGGGGGGCGGCCCAGCCGGCGAGGGCGGCTGTGGTGGCGGTGAGGACGGCGGTGCGGGCTCGTTGGCCGCGCAGGGCCGTGGTGGTGCCGAGGGCGAGGCCGCAGAGGAAGGGGAGGTACCAGAGGGAGTAGAGGGAGCCGAGGGCTATGACCACGGTGGCGAGGAGGGTGGGGAGGAGGGTGCGGAGGTGGGGGGTCGTCATGGTGGTCAGGCTCCCGGTCGCAGGGTCCACACCTTGGTGGAGGCGGGTTGGTCGGCGGCCATCAGGAGTGGCGGGTTCCGGCCCTCCCACCAGTACGGGATGAAGTTCCGGTACCAGGGTGAGGCCGGGTTCTCGCTCTGGCCGCCGGGGTAGACGGCCTGCGCGGTGGCGGTGTCCGGGCCCTTCCAGTCGACGACCATGCGCCAGCTCGGGCCGAAGGTGGAGTTCATGCCGCCGTCGGCCGCGTTGACGGTCCAGCGGTCGCCCTCGGCGGGCTTGGGGCCGTAGCCGAGGGCTTCGGCGCCGGTGAGGGAGGGGATCTGCCGGGTGTGGACGCGGTCCCAGGTCCAGGTGGCGGGGTCGTTGCCGAGGTCCTGGGACAGTTCGGAGACGGCTTGGGCGAAGGCGGTGCGCATGGCGTCCGTCGCGGTGCGGGTCGGGCCGCCGGGGGAGGTGAAGGCCGGGTTGGTCGGGTCGTGCAGGGTCCAGGCTTCGAGGTTCTCGTCGAGGCTGGGCAGGGCGCTGGAGACCTTGAGGTACAGGCGGTCGCGTTCGACCGGCACCTTGGCGTGGTTCCACCAGGGCTGGAAGGTGGTCTCCAGGTAGTCGTTCCAGAAGGTCCACCAGATCGGGCCGCCGGCGACGCCGGGTTTCATGGTGTGGTCCCAGCGGTTCAGGACGTCGAGGGCGGCCTGTTGGCGGGGGTCGAGCTTCTGGTCGGCCAGGGCGGTCTTCAGGTGCGGCAGGATGACGGTGGCGAGGTAGTCCGTGACGTCGTTCTGCAGGGTGGTGAAGTCCGCGCTGGTCATCGCCTGGTGGCTCTCCAGGTACTGGTAGATCCGGTTGGCCCGGTAGCCGTTGTCGAAGGCGTTGAGCGTGGTGCCGATGTAGTACGGGTAGTCGGCGGAGACGGGGCGCTGGTTGGCGGTCGCGACCACGTGGTTCGGCGGGTTGTAGACCTGCGGGGTGGCGTCGAAGGGGATGGCGCCGACCACGTCGTACTCGCCGGTGCCGGGCAGCGGGAACCAGGGGTTGCCGCCCTTGGTCAGGGGGAAGTACCCGGCGGCGACCACGCCGATGTTGCCGCCGCCGTCGGCGTAGGCGAAGTTGAGCGTGGGGGCGTGCCAGTCGGCGAGCGCGGTGCGGAACTCCTGGTAGTCGCGGGCCTTGTTGACGGAGAGCAGGACGGCCAGGTCGGGGGAGGGGATGTTGCCCATCCAGCTGACCGAGGTGGTCTGCCCGGCCCGGGTCAGGACCGGCCCGTGCACGGTGAGGTCCACGGCGAGGTGTTCGGTGTCGCCGCCCCGGACCGGGATGGTGTACTCCACCCGCTGCATCGGGTGCCACGCGTTGTTCCAGAAGTACTGGCCGGGGTGGTCGGGGCTGGTCTGCTCGCTGTAGAAGACCGTCGACTGGTTCTGCCCGTCGGTCAGGGACCAGGAGATGTTGGCGTTGCGGCCGATCAGCACGCCGGGCATGCCGGCCATGCTGGCGCCGGTGACGTCGGTCTCCGGCGAGGACAGCGCGATCTGGTACCAGTACGAGGGCAGGGTCATCGGCAGGTGCGGGTCGCCGGCGAGCATCGCGTTGCCGCCCGCCACGGCCGGGCCGTTCGCCGCCCAGGCGTTGCTGTCCGGGAAGGTGTGGACCTGGGTGGCCGGGAGCGCGCGGATGGTGTCCAGCAGGGTGTGGGCCGCGGTCGCCTCCCCGGCGGGGTCGGGCTTCCCGGTGGGGGCGACGGGCGCGGGGCGCGGCTCCGACCGGTTGGCGGCGGCTTGGCCGTCGGGCCCGGCGGTGTTGACGTTCGGGGGCAGCGGCGCGATGCCGAGGTCGCGGTACGGTCCGACGTCGTACGGCCGTTGGTCGTTGGGCGCGTGGACCGGGAACCAGTCCATGGTGCGCTCCTCGCCGAGGGACTCCCGGAAGATCGCGTAGTCCAGCGGGGTGCTGGTGAAGTCCATGCTCTGGGTGAGGAGTTCCTGGATGACCAGGCTGTCGACCGGCGTCCAGTCGGCCGGGTAGACGCCGGTGAGGGAGAAGATGGCCGGCCACTGCCCGTTGTGGCGCAGCTCGGAGATCCAGGCGTTGACTCCCCGGGTGTAGCTGGTGAGGGCGCGGCCCGCCGGGCTGTCGGGCGCGGTGGCGGCCCAGGTGGCCTCGGCGGTGCGCAGGAGTCCCATCTGGAGTTCGAAGCGGTCGGACTCGACGCTCCCGGGCCCGTTGAGTTCCGCAAGGCGTCCGCGTCCGGCGCGCCGCTCCAGGTCGAGCTGGGCGAGCCGGAAGCGGGCGTGCAGGTAGCCCTGGGCCTGGAACAGGTCGGTGTCGGAGGCGGCCTTGACGGTGGGGACGCCGTTGTCGTCGAAGGCGACCGTCACCGGCGCGTTCAGGCCCGCCAGGGTGAGGGTCTCGGTGTGCGGGAGTTCGGCGCCGGCGGCGGAGTCCCACGCACCGGCCCCGGGGACGAGGGCGGTTCCGAGGGCCGGGACGGGCCCGATGCCCAGCGCGAGCAGCGCGAGGACCAGGCCGGAGACTACGGCTGCCACCGCCGCGTGGGTGGCTGTGCGTATGCGCCGCGGCAAGTTGACTCCAGGGGTGCGAGGTTGGGCGGGGTGAAGGGGGCCGGGGTCGAGGCAGGGGGGCTCAGGGAGCCGTCAGGACCAGAAGTCGGCCATCGTGCGGTGGATGCCCTCGACGGTGGCCCGGAGCTCGGGGTGCCCGGGGACCGTGCCGTAGACCGTGCCGATCAGCCACTCGGTGCCGGCCCGCCAGTCGGCCCGCCAGGACGGGTCGATCGTGGCGTCCACCAGGTCCACCCCGGGGAGGTGGTGGAGGCCGTCGAGCACCTCGCCGGGGCCGGGGGCGAGGCCGTCGGCGGGCGGGGAGATGAAGTACTGGAACGCCACCTTCGGGCAGCCTGCGCCCAGGGCGAGCACCGGCTGGGGCGGGTCGAACGCGCCGAGTGCCAGCCGGAGGGCGAGGGCGAGCAGGTCCGTCCCGGCGGAGCGCTTGAGGACGTCCGAGACGTGCCCGCCCAGGCGGCCGTTGACCTCGATCAGCCGCGGCCCGTCGGGGGTGAACTTGATCTCGGTGTGGGTGACGCCCTCGCGGATGCCGAGCGCCCGCAGCGCGCGCTGCTCCAGGGCCACGACCTCGTCGGCCAGGCCGGCGGGGAGCAGGGCCGGGGTGAAGTAGCCGGTCTCCCGGAACGGGGGGGCCAGTGGCAGCTTGCCGGTGACCGCGACGGTGCGGATCTCGCCGTCGCGGATCGCGGACTCGACCGAGACGTAGTCGCCCCAGAACTCCCCCACCACGGTGGGGTCGCTCACCAGGTACTCCTCCAGCACGAACACCGCCGGGCTCGCCAAGCCCTCGGTGAACTCGGCGTACCGGTCGGCCAGTTCGGCGGCGCTGCGGACCAGGCAGGTGTCCACGCTGCCGGCGCCCGAGCGGGGCTTGAGGACGGCGGGCAGCCCGGTCGCGGCGAGGGCCGGGCCGAGGTCGGCGGCGGAGTGGACCGTCCGGCAGGCGGTGGCCTGTACGCCCGCCGCCGCCAGGGCCTCGCGCTGGTGGAATTTGTCGACCAGGACCTCGACGGTGGCGCGGTCGTGGAACGGCACGCCGCACCGCGCGGCCACGGCGGACGCCGTCCGGAGCAGGTGGTCACTGAAGGTGATCACTCCGGAGGCGCCGAACTCGGCGGCCCGGTCGCACAGTTGCTCCTCGGTCAGGCCGGACGTGTCCACCACGGTGACCGACTTCGGCAGCTGGGCCAGGTCGGCGGCCACCTTCGGGTCGCCGAGGTCGCCGAAGAAGACCGCCGTGCACAGCCGCCGCCCGGCGGTCAGGACCCCGCGCGCGGTCGCCGAGCCCCGGCCGTAGACGACCAGCAGCACCGGGGGCGTCGGGGACGAAGGGGGCGAAGGGGACTCCGGGGGCGCCGGGTGGTCCGTCGGGTTCGAGCCGCCCATGTCAGCGCTCCCGCGGCTGGTTCGGGCTGAACGCCGCGCGCTCGGCGGCGACGGACCGGTGCTCCCAGGCCTCCCGGTCGCGCAGGTAGAGCGGCCGGTCGGCGACGACGGCCCGGGTCTCGGCCGAGCCCGCCGAGAGCCGCCACCGCACCGAGCCGGTGACGTGCGCCGAGCAGACCTCGATGAACGCCTGGCTGGCGCGGCGCAGTTCGCCGAACCAGCGGCCCTCCAGCGCCTCGCGGACCCACAGCTGCTCCTGGTTCAGCTTCTCCCGCAGCAGCTCGGCGGAGAGGGTGGCCGTCTCCAGGTGGCGGCGCGAGCGCAGCAGCAGCCAGGCGGCGGGCATCTCGCGGATCTCCAGCACCTTCGGCCCGTGGCCCAGGTGTTCGAGCCCGCTGTACCGGCCGAGGCCGTGCGCGCCGACCAGGTGGTTGAGGGTGTCGATCAGCTCGGTCAGCGGCAGCCGGCGGCCGTCCACCGCGACCGGACGGCCCGCCTCGAAGGCGACCTCGACGGCCTCCGGGGCCTCGGCGGGGCGCAGCGCGCTCCACTGGTAGAGCCGCTCGGGCACGGCGTGGTCCTCGGGGTCGTCGAGGATCCCGGACTCGAACTCCCGGCACCACAGGTTGGAGTCGCCGCTGACCAGCCGCTCGCTCAGCTGCTCCAGGCCGGCTTCCTTGAGCTCGCGCATCTTCTGGTCCCGGTCCACCGGGTCCAGGTCGTACGGGCTGCCGTAGCGTCCGGCGAAGCCGAGCAGTTCGAGGGCGCCGTTGAGCCGGCGCAGGGTGTTCTGGGAGCGGTTGGCGGTGTGCAGCACGGTGGTGGCGCCGAGTTCGCGGGCGGTGTCGACGGCGACCTTGGCGATCAGCGGGCGGCTGAGCGAGGAGCTGACCGGGTGGGTGTCGAGGTAGACGGCGTGCGCGGCGATGGCCGGGCGGACGTAGTCCTCGGCGAACTCCTGCCGGCCGTCGACCAGGTGCAGCCGGATGCCGAGCCGGTCGGCGATCCGCTGCTTGTGCTCGCTGCTCTCGTCCTCGCCGAGGTCGACGCTGACGGCGTGGACGTTGCGGGCGCCGGCCCGGGCCAGGCGGTGCAGCAGGTAGCTGCTGTCCAGCCCGCCGCTGAACAGGGTGACGACGGGGGCCGACGGATCGCGGGCGATCGCGTCGAGCTCGCCGAAGGAACGGACGACCTGGGCAGTCACCGCGATCCCTCCGGTCCCTGCTCGGCCAGGGCGGCGGTGAAGGCCGTCACCGTGGGCTCGTCGTACATCAGGTGCATCGGGACCTCGACGCCGAGCAGCGCCTCCAGCTTGCGGGTGGCGCGGACCACCTTGAAGGAGTCCCCGCCGATCTCGAAGAAGTCGTCGTCCGGGCCGATGGCGGGCAGTCCGAGGACCTCGCACCAGACCGTGGTGACGGTGGCGGCCACGCCGTCGCCGGGCGGTGCTTGCGGTTCGTCGGTGACGGCGGGCAGGACGGCCCCGGCCCGTTCGGTCAGCAGGGCGCGGTCCAGCTTGCCGTTGGCGGTCAGCGGCATCGAGTCGACGGTGGCCAGCGACGCCGGGACCATGTACGAGGGCAGGGCGCCGCGCAGCGTCTCGCGCACGGCGGCGGTGACGCTCGCGGGCTCGGCGCCGGGTGCGAGCACCAGGAAGCCGACCAGCCGGGCGTCGCTGCCGCGGCCGTGGGCCACCACGGCCGCCTGCCGGACCTCGGGCACCCGCAGGGCGGCGGACTCGATCTCGCCCAGTTCGATCCGGTAGCCGCGGATCTTCACCTGGAGGTCGACCCGGCCCAGGAACTCCAGGCCGCCCACCGGGTGGGTGCGGACCAGGTCGCCCGAGCGGTAGAGCGGGCCGGAGCCGTCGCCGAGGTGGTCCGGGACGAAGCGCTCCGCGGTGAGTTCGGGCCGGTTGAGGTAGCCGAGGGCGAGGCCCTCGCCGCCGATGTAGAGCTCGCCGGGCTCGCCGTCCGGTACGGGCTTGCCGTCCTCGTCGAGGATCCACAGGGTGGTGTCCTCGATGGCCGGGCCGATGTAGACGGTGTCCAGGCCGGGGTCGCGCGGGGGCACCCAGGCGGTGCAGTAGATGGTGCACTCGCTCGGCCCGTAGAGGTTGGTGAGCGGCGCGGTGGACTGGGCGTGGAAGCGGCGGACCAGCTCGGGCGCGAGCGGCTCGCCGCCGGTGAGTACGCGCCGCAGGCCGTCGAAGCGCTCCTCGGGCCCGCGGGCCAGCAGGAACAGCTCCAGCAGCGAGACCACGCAGTAGAAGACGGTGATGTCGGCGGCGCGGATGGTCTCGGCGAGGTAGTCGGCGTCGCGCTGGCGGCCGGGGGCGGCGATGACGATGGTGGTGCCGGTGATCAGCGGCCAGTACACCTCGATCAGGAACATGTCGAAGCTGCACGCGGTGTGGTGCAGCATCCGGTCGTCCGGGCCGAGTCCGTGGCTGCGCTGGAGCGCCCGCAGGCGGGTGGTCACCGCGCGGTGCGGGATCAGCGAGGCCTTCGGCCGGCCGGTGGAGCCGGAGGTGTAGATGACGACTGCGGGCTGCTCGGCGAGGTCGGCCGCCGGCTCGAACGGGACGGCCGGGCGGGCCGCCGCGCACTCGTCGACGGTGACGACCTCGGTGCCCGGCAACTCGGGGAAGCGGGAACGCAGTTCGGGGGTGGTGATCAGCAGCCGGGGAGTGCAGTCGGCCAGCATGTCGAGGGTGCGGGCGACCGGGTCGTTGACGTCGAAGGCGACCTGGGCGGCGCCGGCCAGGATCACCCCGGCCACGGCGACCACGAAGTCGGCCGAGCGCTCCAGGTAGACCGCGACCCGCTCGCCCGGGCGCACCCCCCGCTCGCGCAGCAGCGAGGCGACCCGCACGGTGCGGTCCCTGAGCTCGCCAGCGAGCAGGACCCGGTCGCCGTCGACCACGGCGGGCTGCGCCGGGTCGGCCTCCCAGCGGGAGAGCAGCAGGGTGTCGAGCCGTCGTTCGCCGTCGTCGAGAATCGTGGCCGTAGGGCTAGCCATGGAGGTTGTGTCCAATCGGTGTGGTCGGTGCAGGGGCGTCCCGGCGGCCGGGGCCGGCCGGGACGCCGGTTGGTTCACTGGTCGGCGTCGGAGCCCGGGGCGTCGGAGCCGGCCGGTGCGTCGGCGTCGGCCGGTGCGTCGGCGTCGGCGTCGGTCAGGGCGGGGCCGATGGCCGCGGTGAGGTCGCGGACCGTGGAGGAGTCGAAGAGCAGCTCGATGTCGAGCGAGCAGCCGAGTTCCGCCTCCAGCCGGGAGACCAGTCGCAGGGCGCGCAGCGAGTCGCCGCCCAGCTCGAAGAAGTCGTCGTCCAAACCGACCTCCGGCAGTGCCAGGACCTCGCGGAACAGCCGGGCCACCAGCGCCTCGTGGTCCGCCGTGCCGCCCGGCCCGCCGCTCGGCGCGGCCTCGTCGGCGAACCCGGCCGGGGTGGGCAGGGCGAGCAGGTCGGTCTTGCCGGCCGGGGTGAGCGGCAACTCGGCGAGGACGGTGACCGCCTCGGGGACCATGTACGAGGGCAGCGAGCGCCGCAGCCCGGCCTGGACCCCGGGGGCGTCGAGCGGGGCGCCCCGGTCCGCGGGCACCACCCAGGCGACCAGGCGGCCCTCCCGGACGGCGACCGCGGCGGCCGCCACCTCGGGCAGGGCCAGCAGGACCTGCTCGATCTCGCCGGGCTCGATCCGGTAGCCGCGCAGCTTGAGCTGGCGGTCCATCCGGCCGAGCAGTTCGATCCGCCCGTCGGGCAGGCGGCGGGCGTGGTCGCCGGTGCGGTACATCCGGCCGCCCGTGAACGGGTCGGTGACGAACCGCTCGGCCGTCAGCTCGGGCCGCTGCCAGTAGCCCTGGGCCACGCCGTCACCGCCGATGCACAGCTCGCCGACGCAGCCGACCGGCAGCAGCTCGCCGTCCACGGTGTCCAGCACGTGCAGCACGGTGTTGGCGATCGGGCGGCCGACGGTGACCCGGGTGGTGTCGGCGGTGATCCGCTCGACGCTGGAGTACACGGTGGTCTCGGTCGGCCCGTACATGTTCCACACCGACTCGCCGCGCTCGGCCAGCGGCGCCGCCAGGTCCGCGGGGAAGGCCTCGCCGCAGCTGTAGAGCCGGGGGCGGCCGGCGCCCTGCCAGTCGGAGTCCAGCAGCGCCCGGTAGCGGGACGGGGTGGCCTGGAGCGCGGTGATGCCGTGCTCGACGCTGTAGCGGTCGAGTTCGCGGCCGCTCAGCCCGAGTGCCTGGCCGCCGACGTGCACCGTCGCGCCGACGGCGAGCGGCACCAGCAGCTCGGCCAGCGAGGTGTCGAAGCCGAGCGTGGTGAGGGCGAGGAAGCGGGTGTCGCCGTCGAGGCCGGGGTGACGGCGGGCCAGGCTGTCCACCAGGTTCGCCAGTGCCCGGTGGCCGACGGCGACGCCCTTGGGGCGGCCGGTGGAGCCGGAGGTGAACATCAGGTAGGCGAGGCCGTCCGGGGCTGCGCCCGGCAGCTCGGCGGCGGCGGGGTCGGCGGCCTCCTGGAGCGTCAGGTCGAGGTCGGCCAGGTCCAGGGAGGCCAGGTCGACGGCGGTGCCGTCCCAGCCGGCCAGCGCGGGCGCGCCGGTCGCGTCGGTGAGCACCACGGCCGGGGCCGCGTCCGCCAGGACGAGGCCGATCCGCTCCACCGGGTGGGCCGGGTCGAGCGGGACGAACGCGGCCCCGGCCCGGGCGACGGCCAGCACCGCGGTCACCAGGTCGGCGCTGCGGCCCAGGCAGACGCCCACCCGGTCGCCGGGGCGCACGCCGCGCGCGGCCAGCTGCCGGGCCAGGGCCTCGGCCCGCCGGTCGAGTTCGCGGTAGCTGTACCGGGTCTGCTGGTCGACCACCGCCGGGTGGTCCGGGCGGCTGCGGACCGCGTCGTCGATCAGCCCGGACAGCAGGGCCGACGGCTCGCCGCGGTCGATCTCGCTGCCGTTCCAGGTGTCGAGCTGGCGGGCGCGGGCCGCCTCGGGGACGGCGAGCAGCTCGCGGACCGGGCGGCCGGGCTGCGCGGCGATGCGGGTCAGCACCGCGACGACGTGGTCGAGCAGCGCGCCGGTCTCCTCCGGGGTGATCCGCCCGGCGTCCACCACCGCCTGGAGCTGCATCTCGGCGGCGGCCCGCACGACCAGGGTGACCGGGTAGTTGGTCCGCGTCTCGTAGCGGACGTCGCTGACCGTGACCGCGCCGTGGGAGAGCACCGCCTCGGTGCGGTCCGGGTAGTTCTCGACCACCACGACGGTGTCGAACAGCGGCACGCCGGGCGCGGTGTCGGCCCAGCGCTGGATGTCGGTCAGCGGGGTGTGCTGGTGGTCCAGCAGCGGGTGGCGGGTCGCGGCGTGGCCGGCCAGCCACTCGTCGCCGGGCAGCTCCCGGTCGATCCGCACCCGCACCGGGACGGTGTTGATGAACATCCCGAGCATCTGGTCCGCCCGGTGCAGGTCGACGGGGCGGCCCGAGACGGTCACGCCGACCACCACGTCGTCGCGGCCGCTGTGGCGCGCGACCGTCCCCGCCCAGGCGGCCTCGACCAGGCTGCTGAGCGTGGTCGCCTTGCCGGCGGCCAGCCGCCGCAGCGCGGTGACGGTCTCGGCGGGCAGCTCGGCCCGCACCGTGCGGAAGTCGCCGGACGGCTTGGCGCCCGGGCGCACGCCCGGCAGGCTCAGCGTCGCCGGCTCGCGGTAGCCCGCCAGGTAGCCGGTCCAGAACGCGCGGTCGCGCTCGGCCTCCTGACGGCCCAGCCAGGCGATGTACTCGCGGAAGGCGGGCGGCGCGGGCGGCTCGGCGGCGTCACCGGACAGTCCGGCGGTGACCTCGGCCAGCAGCAGCGCGGCGGACCAGCCGTCCAGCAGCAGGTGGTGGTACGTCCACACCACCAGGTGCTCGTCGGGCAGGCGCAGCACCAGCAGCCGCATCAGCGGCGGCCGGGCCAGGTCGAAGCGCTCGCGGGCGCGCTGCTCCAGCTCCTCGGCGACGGCGCGCTCCCGGGCCGGCTCGTCCAGCCCGGACAGGTCGCGGAACTCGATCGGCAGGTCCGCCTTGGGCAGCACCACCTGGTGCGGGGTGCGGATCCGCTCGCGGACGAAGGCCGTGCGCAGCACCGGGTGCCGGGCGATCGCCCGCTGCCAGGCTGCTCCCAGCTCCGTCAGGTCCAGTTCGCCGCGCACCCGGAAGGTGGTCAGCTCGACGTACAGGCCGTGCTCGGGGGAGGTGGTGCTGTGGAAGAGCATCCCCTCCTGGGTCGGCGAGAGCGGGTAGATGTCCTCGATGTCGTTCACTTGGTGTCCTCTCCTGACCGGAACAGGGCGAATACCCGGGCCAGGTCGTCTTCGCTGAGGTCCGCGTCCGAGAACGCCTCGCCCGACCCCTTCGCGGGGGCCGGATCGGGCTCGGTGGGAGCGGTGGGCGGGGCGGGGGTGTCGGACGCCGGGGCGGCGGCGGGCGCGCGGTCCGCGCGCAGCCGGGCGGCGAGCTGTCCGACGGTGGGGTGGGCGAAGAGGTCGCCGGGGGAGACGGTCAGGCCCTGCCGCTGGAGTTCGGCGGTGATCTGGACGATCAGCAGGGAGTCGCCGCCGAGTTCGAAGATGCTGTCCTCGGGGCCGATCCGGGGGACGCCCAGCAGCCGGGACCAGACCGCGGCGATCTGCTCCTCCAGCCCCTCGGGGCCGGTCGCCGGTGCGGACGCCAGGGCGGCCTCCGGCGCGGCCTGCGATGCGGTCGGGACGGGCGTGGCCGGCCCGGCCGCGCGGGGGCTGACCAGCACGTGCGGGAGGTGACGGTTGGCCAGGATCCGGTCGAAGGCCAGCAGGCCCTCCCGGGTCGGGATGCCGCCCTCCGCGTCCGGGCCGGGAGCGTCCGGGCCGGGGGCGGCCGGGGCCGGGCGCAGCACGAAGCCCTCGACGAGCACGGCCGGAGCGCCGTCCGGCCCGGCGACGACCACGTCGACGACCAGCGTGTCGCCCGCCCCGGCGTCACCGGAGCGGCGGTCGACCCGCACCACGGCCTCGGGGCCGAGCGGGCCGAGCACCACCAGGCGGCGGTAGGCGACCGGCAGGTGGCTGCCGGTGCGGGCGGTGACGGCGCCGGTGGCGGTGTCCAGCAGCGCGGGGTGCAGCGGGTGCGCGGCCAGGTCGCCGTGGAACGCCTCGGGCAGGCGCAGCCGCAGCATCGCCCCGCCGCGCCCGTCCTCGCGGACCTCGGTGACGCTCTCCCAGCGCGGCCCGGTGCGCAGCCCGCTGGCGCCGCCGGGCCGCTCCCCGGCGGCGGCGGACACCGCGACCTGCGGCACCGGGGCGCAGCGGGCCGCGAGGCCGTCGAGGTCCAGGCGCTCGGGGGAGTCGCCCCCGTACGGCGCGATCCGGCCCTGGGCGTGCGGCCTGGACGGCACGGCGCTGGAGCGCACCTCCCACAGGTGCCCGCCGTCGGGCGCCGGACGCAGCCGCAGGGTGACCTCGGGCGGGGCGTCGGCGGGCATCCGCAGCGGGTGGGTGAAGACCGCGTCCAGCTCGACCGGCCCGTCCCCGACCGCCAACCGGTGCCCGGCGACGGCGAGTTCGAGCAGCGCGGTGCCGGGCAGGACCGGGACGTCGCCGATCCGGTGCTCGTCGGCCGGCCAGGCGCTCTGCCCGGTGCGGCGCAGCCGCAGCTCCACCGTGCCGTCCGGCTCCGCCCGGCGGGCGTCGAACAGGGCGTGGTCGAGCACCTCGCCGCCGTCGAGCCAGTCGCGCCGGCCGGACCGCATCGCCATGCCGGTCTGCGACCACCGGTCCCAGCCGATCGACACGGCGGCCCGGGAGCCGGCGGCGAAGCTGTCCAGGAAGGCGTTGGCGCCGGTGTAGTCGGCCTGGCCGACCGCGCCGGTGACCGCCAGCACCGAGGAGCAGAGCACCAGCACCGGCCGGTCCACGGCCGTCAGCCGCTCCAGCAGGACGGTGCCGAGCACCTTGGGGGCGAGCACCCGCGCCATCTCCCCGGCGCTGCGCAGGGCGGTGACGCCACCGCCGGGCACCCCGGCGGCGTGGACCACCCCGGCGATCGGGCCGTACGCGGCCCGCACCCGGTCGAGCGCGGCGCCGAGCGCGGCCTCGTCGGTGACGTCCGCCTGGACGAGGCAGAGCCGGGCGCCGTGCGCGGTCAGCCCGGCGAGGGCCTCGGCCAGCTCCGGCGGGCAGCTCGCGGCGGGCGCCGCGCCCTCGGGGCGCAGGCTCCGCCAGCCGGCGCCGTCGGGGACGGCACGGCGGGTGAGCAGGACGAGCGTCCGGTCGGCGTCCTCGGCGAGGTGGCCGGCCACGGCCAGACCGATCCCGCCCAGGCCGCCGGTGACCAGCCACACGCCGGACGGCGCGGCGGGCTGCGGCCCGGCCGGGTCGGTGAGGACGGGCCGCTCCGGGACCGGCACCAGGTGCGCCCGGCCGCGGACGGCGGTCAGCGGCGCCGCAGCGTGCCCGGCGCGCAGCTGCGCCACCACGGTCTGCGCCGCCAGGGCCAGTTCCTCGGGTTCCCGGGTCGGGCAGTCCAGGTCGAGGGCCTGGACGGTGACGCCGGGCAGCTCCTGCGGCAGCACCCGCACCGCGCCCAGCCCGGCGGCGGCCTGCGGGGTGCGGGCAGGCTGCCCGTGCACCCCGTGGGCGGCGTCGGTGACCAGCAGCATCCGCAGCGGCCGGCCGGGGAACGCCTCGCCCAGGGCCCGGGCCAGCTGGACCGGGACGGTGAGGGCGCGCAGCGCGCCGTCGGCCGCCTCGCCCGGGGTGGCCGAGCGCAGCGGCGGGGTGTCCAGGGCCCAGCAGGAGAGGACGGCGTCCGGCACGGTGCCGCGCGCGGCCAGGGCGGCGGCCAGCGCGGGGAAGGCTTCGGGGTCGTCGGCGTCGAGCGTGAACGGGGTGCCGTGCGTGAGCGCGGTGGACGCCCCGGCGCGGACCAGGCTGACCTGGACACCGGCGGCGGCGAGCTCTCCGGCGACGGCCTCGGCGAGGCCGGACTCGTCGGCGAGCAGGAGCACCGACGAGGGGAGCGGCCCGGTGCCGGACGGCGGCAGGGCCTGCGTCCAGGACACGACGCGCAGCCAGTCGTCCACGCCGCTCGCACCGTCGGAAACCTGCGCGGGCCCGGCGGGGCCCTGGACGGTGACGGCGGCGGGCTCGGCGGCGGTGGGCTCGAACCAGTGCCGGGTGGGCTCGAACGGGTAGCCCGGCAGCGAGACGTGCCGGCGCCCGGCGCGCTCGCCGAGGGCGGACCAGTCGACCTCGGTGCCCCGCTCCCACAGCCGGGCCAGCGCGGTGAGCCGGGCCGGCGGCTGGTCCGGGGCGGGCGCGGCGCCGCCGAGGGTGGGCAGCGCGGGGCGTCCGGCGCCCAGGGTCCGTACGGCGAAGCCGCTCAGCCCCCGGCCGGGGCCGAGCTCCAGCAGCGGGCCGTCGCCCGGCAGCGCGGCGAGCGCGTCGGCGAAGCGGACGGTGTGCCGCAGCTGGCGCGCCCAGTACTCCGGTGACGCGGCCTCCTCGGCGGTGAGCTCACGCCCGGTCAGGCCGGAGACGAGCGGCACGGCGGGCGCCTGGACCGGGACGGTGGCGACCAGCCGGGCGAACTCCTCCAGCAGCGGTTCGGCGTCCCGGGAGTGGAAGGCGTGCCGCACGGCCAGCTGCCGGGCGGCCACACCGCGCGCGGCCAGCCGCTCGGCGAGCCGCGCGACCGCCTCGGGGGCGCCGGCCACCACGCAGCGGTCGGGCGCGTTGACGGCGGCCAGCTCCGGCCCGGCCGGGTCGTCCAGCAGGGCGCGCAGCTCCGGCTCGGGCAGCGGGACGCTGAGCATCGCGCCGGGCGCCATGGTGCCCATCAGCCGGCCGCGTTCGGCCACCAGCCGGGCGGCGCCGGGCAGGTCGAAGACCCCGGCGGCGCAGGCGGCCGCGAACTCGCCGACGCTGTGCCCGGCGAGTGCGACCGGCCGGACGCCGAGCCCCGTCCACCACGCGGTGAGCGCGTACTCCACCGCGAACAGGGCCGGCTGGGCGGTCTCGGTCCGGTCGAACAGGTCCGGGTGGGCCGGGTCGAGCAGCAGCTCGCGCAGCGGCGCCGTGGTCCACGGCCGCAGGGCGTCCAGGCAGCGGTCGAGCGCGGCGCGGAAGAGCGGCTCGGCGCGGTACGGCTCGGCCGCCATGCCGGGGTGGCCGGCCCCCTGCCCGGGGTAGAGGAAGGCCACCTTCCGACCGGTTCCGACGGCCTGGACGGCCTGGGCGGCGGGGGACGCCTCGCCCGAACGCCCGGTCAGGACGGCGCGCCGCCACGGGTGGTGGCGCCGCCTGGTCTGGAGGGTGAACGCGGCGTCGCCCGCGCCGGGCGCACCGGGGGCGGCCAGCGCCGTGCCGATCCGCTCGGCGGCCCGGTCGAGCGCCCGCTCGCTCCTGGCGGACAGCGGCAGCAGCTCCCACTGCGCGGGCTCGGCGGCGGGCGCGGCGGGCAGCGGCGGCGCGTCCTGGAGGATCAGGTGGGCGTTGGTGCCGCCGATGCCGAAGGAGCTGACGCCCGCGATTCGGGCGCCGTCGCGGCCGGACCACGGCTCGGCCTCGGTCAGCACCCGGAACAGGCCCGGGGCCAGTTCGGGGCTGGGGCTCTCGAAGTGCACGGTCGGCAGCAGCGTGCGGTGCTGGAGTGCGAGCACCGTCTTGATCAGCCCGGCCATCCCGGCGCAGGTGTCCAGGTGGCCGACGTTCGACTTGACCGCGCCGAGCACCCGGCGGGAGTCCGGGGCGTCCGCGAACACCCGCCCCAGCGCGGCGAGTTCGATCCGGTCGCCGAGCGCGGTGCCGGTGCCGTGCGCCTCGATGCAGGAGACCTCGCCGGGCGTGACCCCGGCCACGGACTGGGCCGCCGAGACGACCCGGACCTGTCCGTCCAGGCTCGGCGCGGTGAAGCCGACCTTGCGGTTCCCGTCGTTGTTGACCGCCGAGCCGAGCAGCACGGCCCGTACGGTGTCGCCGTCGGCGACCGCGTCGGCCAGCCGCTTCAGCACCACCACGCCGACGCCGCTGCCGAAGACCGTGCCGGTCGCGTCGGCGTCGAAGGGGCGGCAGTGCCCGTCGGCGGAGAGGATGCCGCCCTCGGCGTGCAGGTAGCCGAGCCCCTGGCCGATCCCGGCGGAGACGGCGCCGGCCAGCGCCACGTCGCACTCGCCGCTGAGCAGCGCCTCGGCGGCCAGGTGGACCGCGAGCAGGGCGGAGGAGCAGGCGCTCTGCACGCTCAGGCTCGGGCCGGTCAGGCCCAGCCGGTAGGAGGTCTGGGTGGCGAGGTAGTCCTTGTCCCCGGCGGCCAGCCACTGGACGTCGGCCCGGTCGGCCAGGTGGGCCGCGTTGGGCAGCAGGTGGTGCGTCAGGTAGGAGTTGAAGCCGGCCGAGGCGTAGACGCCCACGCCGCCCTCGACGCCGTCGGTCAGCTGCCCGGCGTCCTCCAGCGCGGTGACCGCGCACTGCAGGAACAGCCGGTGCTGGGGGTCCATCAGCTCGGCGTCGCGGGGCGGGATGCCGAAGTACTCGGCGTCGAACTCCGCGAGGCCCTCCAGCACGCCGCCCGCCCCGACGAACCGGGGGTCGGCCAGCCGTTCGGCGGGGACGCCCAGGGCCGCCAGCTCCTCGGGGCTCCGGAAGGTGACGCTCTCGCGGCCCGCGACCAGGTTGGCCCAGAAGGCCCCGGCGTCGGGAGCTCCGGGGAACCGGCAGGCGAGGCCGGTCACGGCGATCGCGTCCGGCAGGTCCGGCGGTGCGGCGGCCGGGCCCCCGGGGGCGTGGGTGGTCATCGGGCTTTTTCTCCTCATGGGTGGTGATGCGACGCGGCTCGCGGGGGTCCGGCGGCCGACACCCGGCACGGGGTGCGGGGTGTCGGCCGCCGGCCGTCGGGGTCAGCCGGTCGGGCCGGTGCCGGAGCCGCCTCGGCGGGCGGCGCGGCGCCGTTCGTGGTGCTGCCGGCGGTCGCCGCCGGCGGGCTGCGCGGTGTCGGATGCGGCGGTGTCGGGTCCAGCGGTGTCGGGTCCGGCCGTGTCCGAGGCGGGCTCGGGTGCCGATGCAGCCGGTACCGCCTGCGGCGCCGGGGCGCCGGCCGGCCGGTCCAGCAGCTCGGCCAGGTGACGGATGGTCGGCCGGTCGAACATCTCGACCACCGAGAGCTCCTGCCCGAAGTCCTCGGCGATCCGCCGCTGGACCCGGACCAGGTGGATGGAGTTGGCGCCGGCCTCGAAGAAGTTGGTGTCGACGCCGACCTCCGCCCCGTCCATCACCTCCCGCCACAGCTCGGTGAGCCGCTCCATCGCGCCGAGCGCGCTCGGCCCGTGCGCCGCCGCTCGCGCCACCGGTGAAGCCGGGGCCGCCGCGAGGGCGGGGGCGACGGGGACGGCGGAGACGACGGCGGGGGCGGGCACCGCGGCGCCCAGCCGGGCGAGCGCCGCCCGGTCGACCTTGCCGTTGGCGGACAGCGGCAGCGCCTCGACCGCCCGCACCCGCTGCGGAACCATGTAGCCGGGCAGCCGCTCGGCGAGCGCGTCGCGCAGCGCGGCCGTCCAGTCGGTGCCGGAGCCGGGCTCCTCGGCGGACGCGTTCAGCGGTCGGCCGCCGACGAGCGTGTGCAGCACGCGCTGGCCCTCCTCCAGCCGCAGCGCCTCGCGCAGCGGATCCGGGAAGACGTCGCCGATCGGGCAGAGCGCCACCGCGCAGTCGGCGGCGCGGTGGCGCAGCAGCTGCGCCATCGCCCCGGCCTCCAACAGGCAGAAGCGGTCGGCGAGTTCGCCGTACACCGGGGCGATCGCGGCGGTCCGGGAGACCAGGAAGACGGCGAAGCCGGCCTGGTCGAGCAGCGGCCCGTTGGCCTCGCTGTAGAGCGCCCGGTCCAGCGCCCGGGCCGAGCCCGGTGCTCCGTCGAGGGCGACCAGCGCCGGCCCGGCCGGGTCGACGTAGTAGGTGCCGGCCGGCAGGCCCGCCACCCTGCCGGGGGCGACGGCCAGGTAGGTCTGCACCGGGTACAGGCCGCCGGCCGAGCCGTAGGCGTACCGGGGCACGCCGTCCTCGTCCTGGCGGGCGAGCACGGTCAGCAGCGCGTGCAGGTCGGCCAGCCGCACGGGGGCGTCGGCGAACCCGGTGGCGGCGCCGCGCAGGGCGGCGGCCCGGCGCAGGTCCAGGGTGTCGGTCGGCAGGGCGAAGGGCAGGACCTCACGGCCCGCCAGGTCGGCGCGGCGGCCGGGCTGGCGCAGGCGCGCCTCCAGCCGGCGGACCCGCTCGGCGTCCAGGGCCGGGGCCGCCGCGGGAGCGGGGGCGGCGGGCTGCGGCCGGGCGGCCTCGCGGACCACGAAGGCCGCGAGCCGGGCGCCGAGCCCGTTGCCCTCGACCAGCGCCGCCGCCTCCCGGACGCCGTCCATCCGGACCAGTGCCGATTCGATCTCGCCCAGCTCGATGCGCATGCCGCGCACCTTGACCTGGCAGTCCTCCCGGCCGAGGAACTCCAGCTCACCGTCGGGCAGCAGCCTGGCCAGGTCGCCGGTGCGGTACAGGCGCTCCCCGGTGACCGGGTGGGTCGGGAACGCCCGGGCGGTGAGCTCGGGGGCGTTGCGGTACCCGACGGCCAGGCCCACGCCGGTGATGAACAGGGCGCCGGCGACGCCGACCGGGCGCGGCCGGAAGGCCTCGTCCAGGACGACCATGCCCTGGTTCCGCATCGGCCGCCCGTACGGGATGCTCGGGCGGCCCGGCTCGACCGCGCCGATCGGGTGCAGCACGGACCAGATCGACGCCTCGGTGGCGCCGCCCAGGCTGATCACCTCGGCCTTGGGCGACAGCGCGCGGACGTGGTCGGGCATGCCGACGGGGATCCAGTCGCCGCTGAGCATGACCAGGCGCAGCGACTCCAGGTCGGCGGCCGGGTTGCCGCCGGCGTACGCGAGCAGCATCTCCATCAGCGCGGGGACGGAGTTCCAGACGGTGACGCCGTGCTCGGCGACCAGCCGGGACCAGCGCGCGGGGTCGCGCTCCTCCCCGGGCCCGACCAGCACCAGCGCGGCGCCGGCGGCGAGGGTGCCGAACAGGTCGTAGACCGAGAGGTCGAAGCCGAGCGAGGAGAGGCCGAGGACGCGGTCGGCGGGGCCGACCCGGAACCGGTCGTTGACGTCCACCACGGTGTTGAGCGCGCCGCGGTGGTCGATCATCACGCCCTTGGGGTCACCGGTGGAGCCCGAGGTGTAGATGACGTACGCGAGGTCCGCCGGGGTGGTGGGCGCCGGGGCCGGCTCGGCGTCGGCCGGGGCGGCCAGCGCCTGTTCGAAGCCCAGCAGGGTGACCCCGGCCGGCACCGCGCCGGCCGCGTCCCAGGACTCCCGGGCGAGCAGCGCGGTGGCGCCGGCGTGTTCGAGCGAGCGGGCGACGCGGGCGGCCGGCAGTCCGGCGTCCAGCGGCAGGTAGGCGCCGCCGGCCCGGATCACGCCGATCGCGGCCGCGACCTGCTCCCAGCCCCGGTCGGCGCGCACGCCGACCAGGTCGCCGGGGCCGACGCCGGCCCCGCGCAGCGCGTGGGCCACGGCGGCGGAGGCGCGCTCCAGCTCGCCGTAGGTCACGGTGCCGGTGGCGGAGACCACGGCGGTCCGCTCGGGGGCGGTGCGCGCCTGGGCGAGGAACGGCTCGTGCAGCAGACCGTCGGGCCGCGGGCCGTCCGTGGCGTTGAGCGCGCGGTAGGCCTCGGCGTGGGCGGCGGGCAGGGCGGCCAGGTACGGGTCCGTCCAGGCGTCGGGCCGCTCGGCGAGGGCGGTGAGCAGGCCGGTGTAGGCCTCGAACATCGCGTCGAGCAGGTCCTCGGGGAAGAGCTCCTCGACGGCGTCCCAGGTCAGCCGCAGCCGGCCCTCGTCCTCGGAGATCTGGTGGTCCAGCCAGACCTGGGGGGTCTGGGTGATGGTGTGGGCGACCCGGGCGCCGAGCTCCCGCAGCACCTGGCTGCCGCCGACCTCGCCGGCGCCGAGCTCGCTGGTGAAGACGACCGGCATGGCGGCGTCGGCCACCCCGCGTCGGCGGGCCAGGTCGCCGCCGACCCGCACGCCGCTGACCAGCTGGTGGTCCAGGTCCTCCCAGAGCCGGTCCTGGAGCCGGCGGGCCCGCTCGGCGAAGGAGCCGGCGGTCGCGCCGTCCACCTCGAAGAGGCTGAGCGCGGTGAAGTCGCCGACCATGGCGGCCAGGTCGGGGTGGTCGCCGACGCGGTTGAACAGGGTCAGGTTGAGGGTGAAGCGGTCGGCCGCCGCCCAGGTGCCGAGCACGGTGGCGTAGGCGGCCAGGGCGAGCGCCGAGGGTGTGACCCGGCCGGCGGCGGCCCGGCTCTTCAGCCGCTCCCACAGCTCGGCGGGCAGGTGCGCCTCGCGGCGGTGGAACCTGGTCTGCGTCAGCTCCTCGGGACGCCGCGCCAGCGGCAGCGCGGGGGCGGGCGGCAGGGTCTCCAGGCGGCCGTGCCAGTAGTCGAGGTCGCGTTGCAGCGCGGGGCCCTCGCGGCGGGTCCGCTCGGCCAGCACGTAGTCGCGGAACGAGAGCTCCATCGGGCGCGGGTCGAGCGAGCCCTGGTAGATCGCCAGCAGCTCGCGCAGCAGGATCTGCACGCTGCCGCCGTCGGCGATCAGGGTGTCGATGCTCAGGTGCAGCCGGGCGTCGGTGCCCTCGGTCCGGCTGGCGTGCAGCTCGAACAGCGGCCAGGTGTCGGCGGGCAGCACCTGGTGCGACATCCGGGCGCGGGTCCCGGCGAGGGCGGCGGCCCGCTCGGGCTCCGGCAGCCCGCGCAGGTCCTCGACGGCCAGCTGGTACGCGGGCACCTCGGGCAGGATGCGCTGGGTGCCGTCCTCGGCGAAGACCAGGCGCAGCGCGTCGTGCCGCCGCACCAGGGCCTGCCAGGCGTCCTGGAGGCGCAGCGGGTCGACGTCGGCGACGTCCACTTCGAGGTAGAGGTGGCAGGCGACGTCGCCGCCGACGGCGCCGCTGCGGCCGATCCAGTACGCGCGCTGCACGTCCGTCAGCGGGAAGGGCTCGTGGCGGTGGGCCGGGTCGGGCAGCAGCTCGACCGGTTGGGCGGGCGCCGCGGTGGCCCCGTCGGCGCCCAGCGCGTCCACGGCCCGGGCGAGGGCGGCGACGGTCGGCGAGTCGAACAGGGTGCGCAGCGGCAGCTGGACGTCCAGGTCGCGGCGGATCCCGGCGACCATCCGGGCGGCCAGCAGGGAGTGGCCGCCGAGCTCGAAGAAGTCCTCCTCGGTGCCGACCTTGTCGAGCGTCAGGGCCTCGCGCCAGATCGCGGCGATCCGCTCCTCGGTCGGCGTGGCGGGCGCGGTGCGGTCGCGGCCGGCGGCGGGGACGGTCTCGGGGGCGGGCAGCGCCGCGCGGTCGACCTTGCCGTTGCCGGTGAGCGGCAGCGCGTCGAGCGGGATGAACCGGGACGGGATCAGGAAGCCCGGCAGCTGCCCGGCCAGGGCGGCCCGCAGCTCGGCCGGGGCGGGCGGCGCGGCCGGGTCCTCGGGCACCAGGTAGGCGGCCAGCGCGGCCCGGGCGGTGCCCAGGCCGTAGGCGGTGACCACGCACTGGCGGATGCCGGGCAGCGCGGTGAGCGCGGCCTCGACCTCGCCGGTCTCGATCCGGAAGCCGCGGATCTTGACCTGGTGGTCGTTGCGCGAGAGGTACTGGAGGCGGCCGTCGGGCAGGGTGCGGACGAGGTCGCCGGTGCGGTACAGCCGGGCGGCGGGGTCGGCCGAGCCCGGGCCGGCTGACTCGGAGCCGGCCGACTCGGGGCTTGCCGAGGCGGGGTCGGTCGCCTCGGGGTCGGCGACGAAGCGTTCGTCGGTGAGCCGGGGCAGCCCGAGGTAGCCAGCCGTCACCCCGGCGCCGCCGATCAGGAGTTCGCCCGGCACGCCGACGGGCACCCGCCGCCCGTACGGGTCGAGGACGCGCACGGTGGTGCCGGCGATCGGGCCGCCGATGGTGACCAGACCCTCGGCCGGGTCGACCTCGGCGGTGGTGGACCAGACGGTCGTCTCGGTCGGCCCGTACATGTTGCGGATCGGGCCGCCGAGGTGCTCGGCCAGCCGGCGCACCAGCTCGGCGTCGAGGGCCTCGCCGCCGAGCAGCAGCTGCCGCAGGCCGCGCAGGGCCTGCGGGTCGGCCTCGTCGAGCAGGGTGCGGGCCCGCGAGGGGGTGCACTGCAGGTGGGTGACGCCGTGGGCGCGCACCAGCGCCGTCAGCTCGGTCTCGGCCGCGACCGCGAGGGCGGCCGGGGTGGGGGCCGGTGCGGCGGCCGCGGTGCGGCGCAGCTCGGCCAGCCGGGGCAGGGCGGCCAGCGCGACGTCGGTGTCGACGCCGAAGTCGACCAGGCAGCCGATCTCGTCCACGCCGGCCGCGGCCAGCCGGTGCACCAGCGGCAGGCACTCCTCGGCGGTGCCGATCAGCGAGCCGTGGCCCAGGTAGCGGGCGCAGGCGTGGTCGAGCAGGGCCTCCTGGTCCTCCGCGGTGAAGTCGTTGCTGCGCACGTCCATGCCGAGGCCGCGGGCCAGGTTCTCGATCAGGCCGACCGAGCTGCGCAGGTAGTCGCGGAACGGCTGCCAGGCGTGCGCCCGGACGTCGGCGGCGTCCGCGCCGACGTAGCTGTGCAGCATCAGGGTCACGTGCGGCTCGCCCGGGTGGCCGGCCTCGTGCCAGGCCTCCCGGTAGAGGGCGATCTTCTCGCCGAGTTCCTCGACGCTCTGGCCCAGCAGGTGGGTCAGCAGCCGGGCGCCGACCCGGCCGGCCGTCCGGCAGGTCTCGGGGTTGCCCGAGGAGGTGAGCCAGTACGGCAGCTCGGCCTGGACGGGGCGGGGCAGCACCTGGACGTCGACGGTGCGGCCGCCGGGCCCCTCGAAGGGGAGCCGCTCGCCGCGCCACAGCCGGCGCACCTGCTCGATCCCGCTGACGGTGAGCGCCTGGCGGTCCTGGTAGGCGTCCTTGGCGAGGACGAAGTCGTCCGCGTGCCAGCCCGAGGCGAAGGAGAGCCCGACCCGCCCGCCGGACAGGTTGTCGACGACCGACCACTCCTCGGCGACCCGGACGGGGTGGTGCAGCGGCAGCACCACGCTGCCGGCCCGGATCCCGATCCGCTGGGTGGCCTGGGCGATCGCGGCGGCCAGCACCGAGGGGGCCGGGAACGGCCCGCCGAAGGCGTGGAAGTGCCGCTCGGGCAGCCAGACGGCGGAGAAGCCGTTGGTGTCGGCGAAGCGGGCGCCGTCCAGCAGCAGCCGGTACTGGTCGGGGCCGGGCTCGGCGCCGGCGGTGTCGCTGGCGAAGTAGAAGAGGCTGAACTCGGGGACGGCCGGGGCGTCCTGCGAGGCCGGTGCGGCCGGGGTGGGGGCCGCCGTGCCGGGGTCGGGGTTGACCACGACGCGGTGGCCCCGGCTGAGCGTCCAGAGCAGTTCCAGGACGGAGATGTCGAAGGAGACGCTGGTGACGGCCAGCCAGGTGGCGGGCTCCCCGTCGTCCGCCAGCACGCGGTCCATCGCCGCCAGGAAGGCGGTGAGGTTGCGGCGCAGCACGACGACGCCCTTGGGGCGGCCGGTCGAGCCGGAGGTGTGGATGACGTACGCGGGGGAGTCCGGATCCACGGGTGCGGCTGTGGGCGCGGGTCCGGCGGACTCGGCCGGGGCGTCGAGGTCGAGCAGCGGGGCGCCGGCGGGCGCGGCGTCCCGGGTCGCGGCGTGCACCACGACCACGGCGGGCTCGGCGTCCTCGACCACGTGGCGCAGCCGGGCCGCCGGGTAGTCCGGGTCGAGCGGCAGGTAGGCGGCGCCGGCCCGGAGCACGGCGAGCATGGCGGCGGGCAGGTCGGTGCCGCGGCGCAGGCACAGGCCGACCCGGTCGCCGGGGCGCACCCCGGCGGCCTGGAGGCGGGCGAGCAACTCGTCGACCCGGGCGTCCAGTCGGGCGAAGGTGAGGGCCAGCTCCGGGCGGCCGCCGGGCAGCACGGCCTCGGCGTCCGGGCGGGTGCGCACGGCCTCGGCGAAGGCCGTCACGACGTCCGGCGCGTCCGCGGGCAGCGCCGGGCCGTCGCCGGCCGAGGCCAGCAGGGCCTGCTCGACGGGGGTGAGCGCGAGCAGTTCGGAGAGCCGCAGTCCGGGGTCGGCGGCGCCGCGGGCCAGCACCCGCTGAAGCGCCTCGGTCAGCGTGCGCACGGTGTCGTCGTCGAACAGGTCGCCGCTGAACTCGCAGACGCCTGCCGTGAGTTCGCCGTCACGGGCGAGTTCCAGGCTCAGGTCGGTGCGACACAGGCCGTTGTCCAGCTCGACCAGCTCGACCGTGACGCCGGGCAGGGCGATGTCGGGGGCGGGGACGTTGCGGTAGCCGAACTGCACCTGGTAGAGCGGGGCGTGGCTGAGGTCGCGGTCCGGGCGCAGCTCGCGGACCAGGCGCTCGAAGGGCACCTGGGCGTGGGCCAGCGCGCCGAGCGAGGTCTCCCGCACCCGGCCGAGCAGTTCGCCGAAGGTCGGGTCGCCGGAGAGGTCCGAGCGCAGCACCAGGCTGTTGACGAACATGCCGACGAGCCCGGCGAGTTCGGGACGGTCGCGGCCCGCGGTGGGCACGCCGACCACGACGTCCTGCTGGCCGGAGTGGCGCATCAGGACGGCTTGCCAGGCGGCCAGCGTGACCATGAACGGGGTGGCCCGGGCCGCCCGGGCCGCGCCCTCCACGGCCTCGGTGGTGGCGGCGTCCAGGGTGAAGTGCACCCGGCCGCCCCGGTGGCCGGGCACGGCCGGCCGGGGCCGGTCGGTGGTCAGCTCCAGGACGTGCGGGGCGCCCTCCAGCCGCTCGCGCCAGTAGCCGAGCGGCTCGGCCAGCGCGGTGTCGGTGAGTTCGCGGCGCTGCCACTGCGCCCAGTCGGCGTACTGCACGGCGAGCGGCTCAGGGGCCGGGCCGCCCTCGCGGAAGGCCCGGTAGCGGGCGCAGAGCTCCTCCACGAGCACCGCGCGGGACCAGGCGTCGCCGACCAGGTGGTGGTTGACCACGACCAGCAGGGCGCGCTCGGGCGCGGAGCGGATCAGCAGGGCGCGCAGCAGCGGTCCGTGCTCCAGGTCGAACGGCAGGGCCGACTCCCGCTCGGCCAGCGCGCGCTCCTCGGCCTCGCTCCAGCCGGCCTCGCCGCCGGCCGGCTCGACCACCCGCAGCACCGGGGCGGTGCGCTCCAGCACCCGCTGCACCGGGCCGTCCTGGCCGGCGGCGATGACGGTGCGCAGCGCCTCGTGCCGCTCCACCAGGCCGTCCAGCGCGGCCTCCAGCGCGGCGACGTCCAGCGGGCCGCTCAGGCGCAGGCCCACATACTCGTTGAACACCCCGAGCCCGGGGGTGAGCTGCTCCAGGAACCAGAGCCGTTCCTGGCCGAAGGACAGCGGCGCTGGCAGCGCCGGGTCGCGCGGCGGCACGGCGGGGGCGGTGGCGGCGGGGCCGGCCGTGGCGGCCGGGGTGGTGCCTGCGCGGCCCCGGGCGCGCGCCTCGAAGGCGGCGCGCTGCTCGGGGGTGAGCCGGGCGAGACGGTCCTCGCGGCGGCCTGCGGGGTTGGTCACTGGTTCTCCAGGTCGGCGAGGATGCGGTCTTCGATCTCGGTGGCGAGGTCGGCGACGCGGCCGCCCTCGAAGAAGACCCGGGCGGGGACGTCGACCTCGAACTCGGCCCGCAGCCGGGCCGCGATCTGGGCGGCCAGCAGCGAGTGCCCGCCGAGCTCCAGGAAGTCGTCGTCCACCCCGACCCGGTCGAGGCCGAGCAGTTCGGCGTAGATCTCGGCCAGGCGCTCCTCGGTCGGGGTGGCCGGGGCGGTGTACGGCGTGGCGAGCTCGGGGCGGGGCAGGGCCGCCGTCCGGGGGGCCTCGGCGGCCGGGGCGGCGGAGGTGCGCAGCGTGCCGTCCGCGATCGCGGCGCCGGCCCGGGCCACCACGGCCCGTCCGGGCGGGCCCTCCAGCAGGGCGGCGAAGGCGCGGGCGCCCTGCTCGGGGGTGAGCGCGCCGGCCAGCATGTCGGCCTGGAAGGCCCGCAGGGCCTCGGGGACCTCGGCCCGGCTGGCCATGCCGACGCCGGCCCACATGTCCCAGTCGACGGCCACCGCGTGGCGCTCGCCGCGCGCGGCCTCGGCCTCCGCGACGGCGGCGAGGTAGGCGTTGGCGGCCGCGTAGTCGGCCTGGCCGTAGGTCGGGATCAGGGTGGCGAGCGAGGAGCAGAGCACCAGCACCTCGGCCTCCCCGGGCCGCAGCGCGGCGAGCAGGTGGCGCAGGCCGGCGGTCTTCGGGGCGAGGACCGTGCGCATGCTGTCGTCGGAGCGCAGCTCGATGGAGCCGCCGCCGGGCACGCCGGCCGCGTGGACGACGCCGTCGATCCGGCCGAAGGCCGAACGGGCCTGTTCCAGCGCCCGGTCCAGCGATTCGGCGTCGGTGACGTCGGCCTGGACGGCCAGCACCTCGGCGCCGCTCTCGCGCACTGTGGCGAGCGCGGCCTCGTCGGCGGCGCCGCGGCCGAGCAGGACGAGCCGGGCGGCGCCGGCCCGGGCCAGGGCCCGGGCGAGGGTCAGGCCGATCCCGCCGATCCCGCCGGTGAGCAGCCAGGTGCTGCCGGCCCGCACCCGGGCCGGGGCGGTCGGGACGGGGCGCTCGGCGGGCTCGACCACGCGGGTGAGCAGAGCGCCCTCGCGCAGGGCGAGCAGCCGGGCCGGGCCGGTGAGCACGGCGCGCACCACCGCGTCGGCGGCGGCCTCGTCGAGCGCGGCGCCGACGGCGAGGTCGACCTGGGTGCAGCGCAGGTTGCGGTACTCCTCGCCGAGCACCTGGACCGGGCCGCTGAGCAGGGCCGCGGCGGGCCGGGGCTGCTCGCCGGGGGCGGCCGGGAAGGCCCCGGCGGTCACGACGCCGAGCCGGACCTCGTTCAGCACGCTCTCGGCGGACATCGCCCGGGCGAGGTGGACCAGGCCGAAGTAGCCGGCGGTCTCGTCCGGCGTCTCGTCCAGGCCCCAGGCGTACAGGACGGCGGTGGGCGTGCGGACCAGGCCGCGCAGGTCGGCCAGCAGCTTCGCGTACTGGGCCGGGTCGGCGGGGTCGAGCTCGTAGACGCCGCGGCGCACCCGGCGGTAGGCCGGGCCGGGCCGGACGGTGGTGACGATCTGGCCGCGCGCGGTCAGCAGTTCCACCAGGGGCTGGGCGGCGGCGGCCCGGTCCAGCAGGACCAGCCAGGTCTGGCGGCGGCCGGCCAGCGGGTCGTCCCCGGGGGCCTCGGCGAGCGGGCGCCAGTCGACGGTCGCGTGGACGGCGTCGAGGTCCGCGGCGGGCAGCGCGGTGGCGGGCGCCCGGCCGGGGACGGCGGGCTCGATCCAGTGCGGGAGCCGCTCGAACGGGTAGCCGGGCAGGTCGGCGGGGCGGGCGTCGGCGTCGACGGGCTCCCAGTCGACGGCGGCGCCGTGCGCCCACAGGCTGCCGAGCGCGAGGACGGCGCTGCCGGGCTCGTCCTCGGCGCCGCGCCGCCCGCGGGTGGGCAGCGGCGGCAGGGCGAGCCGCGGCCCGGCGGTGCCCTCGGCGGCCGCGCGGGCCAGGTCGGTCAGCACGCTGCCGGGGCCGGTCTCCACCAGCACCATCCGCTCGTCGAGCGCCGCCAGGCGGGTGAGCCCGTCGTGGAAGCGCACCGGGGCGAGCATCTGGCGCACCCAGTAACCGGGGTCGGTGGCCTGCTCCGGGGTGATCCAGTCACCGGTGAGGTTGGACAGGAACGGCACGGTGGGCTCGTGCAGCGTGACCTTGGCGAGCTCGGCCGCGAACTGCTCGGCGGCGGGCGCGCACAGGGCGCTGTGGAACGCCCGCTCCACCGGCAGGCGCAGGGCGCGCAGGCCCCGCTCGCCCAGCTCGGCGGCGGCCCGCTCGACGGCCTCGGCGCTGCCGGACAGCACCGAGGCGCCCGGTCCGTTGACGGCGGCGAGGTCCAGGCCGTGCGCGGCGGCGAGGTCGGCCGCGGCCGCCTCGTCCAGCGGGACGGCCAGCATCGCGCCGGGCGCGCTCTGCTCCATCAGCCGGCCGCGGGCGGCGACCAGGGCGAGCGCCTCGGGCAGGTCGAGGACGCCGGAGAGCAGCGCCGCGGTGTACTCGCCGAGGCTGTGGCCCAGCAGCGCCGCCGGGCGCACGCCCCAGTGCCGCCACAGCGCGGCCGTGGCGTGGCCGACCGCCAGCACGGCGGGCTGGGTGACGGAGCTGCGGCGCAGCAGGTCGGCGTCGCCGCCGCGCAGCAGCTCGACCAGGTCGAGGCCCAGGTGCGGGCGCAGCAGGTCGGCGGCCTCGTCCAGGGCGGCCCGGAAGACCGGGTGCGCCCGGTGCAGGCCCAGGGCCATGCCCGGGTACTGCGCGCCCTGGCCGGGCAGCAGGAAGGCGACGGGGGCGGCGCCCTGCCCGGCGCGGGCCCGGACCGACTCCCGGCGGCCGGCGCCGCGCAGCGCGGCCACGGCGGCGGCGGTGTCGTCCGCGACCACGACGCGGCGCTGGACCAGCTGGCGGCGGCCGGTGCGCAGGGTGCGGGCGACGTCGGCCAGCGGGCGGTCCGGGTGGGCGGCGAGGTCGTCGGCGAGCCGTTCGGCGGCGGCGTCCAGCGCGGCGGCGGTGCGGGCCGACAGCGGCAGGGCGACGGGGACGGCGTCCGGTGCGGCGGCCTCGCGCGGGGCCGGCTCGGGGGCCTGCTCCAGGATCACGTGCGCGTTGGTGCCGCCGATGCCGAAGGCGCTGACGGCGGCCCGGCGCGGGCCGTCGGCGACCGGCCAGTCGGTGAGGCCGGCCGGGACGAAGAACGGGCTGTCGGCGAGGCCGAGTTCGGGGTTGACGGCTTCGGCGTGCAGGCTCGCCGGGATGCGGCCGCCGCGCACCGTCAGGATGGCCTTGATCAGGCCGGTGACGCCGGCGGCGGTGTCCAGGTGGCCGAGGTTGGACTTGACCGAGCCCAGGCCGCACCAGCCGGTGGCGGACCTGTCGTCGGCGTCCTGCTCGGCGCGGAAGGCGGCGGTGAGCGCCTCGACCTCGATCGGGTCGCCGATCGGGGTGCCGGTGCCGTGCGCCTCGACGTAGCCGATGCTGTCCGGGGCGACGCCCGCGACGGACAGCGCCTCGCGGATCACGGCGGTCTGGCCGGCGACCCCCGGGGCGGTGTAACCCGCCTTGTTCGCGCCGTCGTTGTTGACGGCCGAGCCGAGGATGACGGCGTGCACCCGGTCGCCGTCGGCGAGCGCGTCGGCGAGGCGCTTGAGCACCACGACGCCCGCGCCGTTGCCGAAGACCGTGCCGGCCGCCTCGGCGCCGAAGGGCCGGCAGTGCCCGTCCGGGGACTCGATGCCGCCGGGCACCGGCAGGTAGCCGGAGCGGTGCGGCACGGTGACGGTGACGCCGCCGGCGAGCGCGAGGTCGCACTCCTCGGACAGCAGGCTCTGCACCGCGAGGTGCACCGCGACCAGCGAGGTCGAGCAGGCGGTCTGCACGCTGACCGCCGGGCCGCGCAGGTTGAGCTTGTACGCGGCGCGGGGGGCCAGCTGGTCGGGCTGGTTGCCCTGGAAGAGCATCGGCACGCCGAGGGAGTCCCGCAGGTCGGTGCGCGGCAGCAGGTTGTGGATCAGGTAGGTGCTCAGCAGCGACCCGGCGTAGACCGCGATCGGCCCGCGCGCCCGGTCGGGGTCGCAGCCGGCGTCCTCCAGCGCCTCCCAGGCGCATTCGAGGAAGATCCGCTGCTGCGGGTCGATGACCGAGGCCTCCAGCGCGTTGTAGCCGAACAGCTGGGAGTCGAAGCCGGCGACATCCGCCAGCACGCCCTTGGCGGCCACGTACCCGGGCTTGCCGGCCTCGCCGTCCGGCACCCCGGCGGCCCGCAGCTCCTCGGGGCCGAACCGGCTGATCGCCTCGGTGCCGGAGGCCAGCAGCTCCCACAGCGCGTCGACGGAATCGGCTCCGGGGAAGCGGCCCGAGAGGCCGACGACGGCGACCCGGCCGTCGGTCTCGGCCTCGTCGGGAATGACCGGCTGTGCGTTCAAGGTGTTCTCCGTGGGTGAGGTGGGCTCCGCGCGCGGCGGGGCGGGCAGGACCGGGTACGCGGCCGGGGCTCAGACCGCCATGGGGTTCAGGGCCGCCGTGCGGCTCAGACCGCCATGAGGTAGCGCTGGAAACGGGGCATCAGGAACTCCAGGGCCCGGACCTCGACGGGCGTCAGCTCCGGGTGCCAGACGTCCCAGAGCAGGACGGCGCGCTGCTGGGTGCCCTTGTTCCAGGCCTCGTGGATGAAGCTGTCGTCGAAGAGGATCACCTTGCCCTCCTCCCAGCCCCGCTCGTCGTCGCCGACCTTGATGGCGCAGCCGGGCGGCACGATCAGCGGCAGGTGCGCGGTCAGCAGCAGGTTCACGCCGCCGGTGTGCGGGGTGATGTGCACGCCGGGGTTGAGGATGGTGAACATGCCGTCGCGCGGCCCGTGCGGGCTCGCCGAGACGGCGGCGTGGGTCTCGGGGCAGCGCTCCAGGACCTCGTCGCGCCAGCTGCCGTTGCGGTACAGCTGGTAGGTGTCCCAGCCCTGCCAGCCGAGCTCCTTGGTGTACAGGTCCTCGTACGGGGCGAAGCGGGCCTGCTCGGCGCGCAGCTCCAGGAACTCGGCCTTGATCCGGTCGTACGCCTCCTCCATCCGGGCCACCCAGGGCAGTTCGGCGGTGTCGTGCCAGGGCAGGGCGCTGATCCCGGGGAAGAACAGCCGGGTCGGCTCCTGGTCGTCGTGCAGGTACTCCGGGGCCTGTTCGCCGGTGAGGATGCGCAGGCACTCCTCGACCCGCTCCAGCCCCTCGGTGCCGAGGATGCCGTGCAGCTCCGTCATCACGCCCTGAACGTCCATGTCAGTCCCTCCCTGTCGGTGCGGTCCGGGTCGTCGGCCCGGCCGGTGTGTGCTGGTCGGCGGCCGGGCCCTCGGCCCGGTCCCGGGCCTCGCGGCGGGCCCTGGCGCGGGCCCGGACGGCGCTCTGGCGGCGTTCGCCGCGCGGCTCGGCGGTCTCGGCGGCGGCTCGGCCGTCCGGGGCGGCGCCCTCGGTGAGGCCGGCCGCGAACTCGGCGATGGTGGGCCGCCCGAAGACGTCCACCAGCCGGACCGGCCGCTCCAGGCGGCGGGCCAGCTCCAGCTGGAGCCGGGCGGCCAGCAGCGAGTCGCCGCCGGCCTCGAAGAAGTTGGTGTGCCGGCCGACCGGGCCGCCGCCCAGCAGCCGGCGCCAGGCGTCGGCGACGAGCTGCTCGACCCCGGCCAGCGGGGCGGCGTCGGCGGGCCGGGCGGCGGCCCCGGGCAGCGGCAGCCGGGCCCGGTCCCGCTTGTTGGTGCGCGTCCTGGGCAGCGCGTCCAGCAGCAGCACGGTGTCCGGCACGACCGCGGCCGGGAGCCGCTCGGCCAGGTGCGCCCGCAGCTCGGCGCCGGTGACCCCGGGCGCCGCGACGGCGTAGCCGACCAGTCGGCGGGCCCCGCCCTGGCCGTGCGCGGCGGCGGCCGCTTCGCGGACCCCGGGGTGCAGCTCCAGCAGCGCCTCGATCTCCTCCAGCTCGATCCGGTTGCCGCGGATCTTCAGCTGGCTGCCGATCCGGCCGACGAACGCCAGCTCGCCGTCCGGGAGGCGGCGGCCCAGGTCCCCGGTGCGGTACAGCCGGCCCCCGGCCTGCCAGGGGTCGGCGACGTACGCCCGGGCGCTCTCCTCGGGCCTGCGGTGGTACGAGCCGGCCAGGAAGTCGCTGCGCAGGTGGATCTCGCCGACCACGCCGACCGGGCAGAGCCGGCCCCGGCGGTCCAGGACCACCGCCTCGCGGCCCGGGATCGGGCTGCCGATCGGTACCCCGGCCGGGAACTCCTCGCCCGTCGCCAGCTCGCGGTGCGTCGCCAGCACGCACTCGGTGGGCCCGTAGAGGTTGTGCAGCCGCGGCCGGTCGGGGCGGTGCGCCCAGGCGGCGGCCAGGGCCACCGGGAGCACCTCGCCGGCCATCAGCACGTGGGCGAGGTCCGGCAGGTGCGAGCCGGTGGCGTCCAGCGCCTCGGTGACCAGTTGGAAGAAGGCCGGGACGGTCTGGATCTGGGTGATCCGCTCGGCCCGCAGCCACCCGGCCACCGCGAGCGGGTCGCGGCGCAGCCCCTGCGGCGGCAGGCAGAGCACCGCGCCCGAGCAGAGCGCGGCGAACACCTCGGTGTACGCGGCGTCGTAGGTGAACGGGGCCCACTGGGCGATCCGGCTGTCCGGCCGGATGCCGAAGTGCTCGCGCTGCCAGTGGGCGAACTGGGCGAGCGCCGCGTGCGGCAGGGCGATGCCCTTGGGCGTGCCGGTGGAGCCGGAGGTGTAGACCAGGCAGAGCGGGTCGCCGGGGGCGGCGGGCGAGGCGGCCGGGGCGGGGCCCGCGGGCTCGTCGGCGGCCGGCACCCGCGGGTCGACGACCTCGACCGGGATACCGGCGAAGTGCCCGACGCCTTCCCGCAGTTCGGGGTGCAGGGCGAGCGTGCTCCCGGCGGCCAGCAGGCACACCGGTTCGGCGTCGGCCAGCAGCGCGGTCAGGCGGGCGTCCGGGTCGGCCGGGTCGAGCACCGCGAAGGCGGCCCCGGTCTTGGCGACGCCGAGGATCGCGGCGCTCTGCACCGGGCCGGCGGGCAGCAGCACCGAGACGAACCGGCCGGGGGCGGCGCCGCGCTCCAGCAGCCGGGACGCGATCCGGTCGCTCCAGACGTCGAGCTGCCGGTAGCCGACCGTCACGTCCTCGGCCCGGATCGCGGGGGCGTCCGGGCGGGCGGTGGCCCGGGCCCGGAACAGCTCGGACACCGAGACGGCGTGCTCGGCGCGCGCCTCGCCCGCGGGGCGGGCCGGGCGCGGGGCGGGCAGAGCGGGGTCGGTGAGCGCGACGGCGTCGAGGGGGGCCTGCGGCGAGGCCAGGGCGGCGCGCAGCAGGACGTGGAAGTGCCGGGCGAAGCGGTCCGCGAACTGCGGGCCGAAGCGGTCCGTGGCGTACTCCAGGGTGCCGGCGATCCGGTCGGCGCGCTCGTCCAGGGCCAGGGTCAGGTCGTACTTGGCCGCCCCGGTGGGGACCTGGCGCAGCACGCCGGCGGCCGCGCCCAGCCGGACGTCGGCCGGCGGCGCGTCCTGGAACACCAGCGAGGCCTGGACCAGGGTCGGGCGGCCCGGGTCGCGGGGCAGGCCGAGGCCGGCCACCAGCCGGTCGAAGGCGACCAGCGGACGGCCGAGGTCGCCCGCCAGCGCCCGCCCGGTGCGGGCGGCGAGCTCGGCGAAGGACGGCGCCCCGGCCAGGTCCACGCGCACCGGCAGGGTGTTGGCCAACGAGCCGACCAGCGACTCCAGTTCGGGCCGGTCGCGGTTGGCGACGGGCACGCCCACCAGCACGTCGTCACTGCCCGCGTAGCGGCCCAGCAGCGCCGCGTACACGGCGAGCAGCAGGGTGAAGGGCGTGGTGCGCAGCCGGGCGGCGCCCTCGCGCAGCGCGGCCGTCAGCTCCGGGGCGAGCGCCACCGGCAGGGCCTCGCCGGCTCCCGTCGGCCGCGCCCGGGTCGGTGCGTCGGCGGGCAGGTCGAGCACCCCGGGGTGCCCGTCGAGCCGCTTCAGCCAGTACTCCAGGTGTTCCTGACGCAGCGTCAGGCCCGCCTCGTCGGCGCAGCCGGCCGCGTAGCCGGCGAAGTCCAGGTCGAGCGCGGGCGGCGGCTCGGCCAGCCCGAGACGGGCGGCGTACAGCGCGGCCAGCTCGCGCACGGCCACGCCGATCGACCAGCCGTCGACCGCGAGGTGGTGCGCGGTGCACAGCAGCACCGAGCGCTCGGGGCCGGTGCGCACCAGGGTGAGCCGCAGCGGCGGCTCACCGGCCAGGTCGAAGGGGCGCACCGCCTCCGCCCGGGCCAGCTCGGGCACCTCCTCGGGCGCCGCGTCCAGGACGGCCAGGGCCGGTGCGGCGGGCGGCGCGAGGACCAGCACCGGGCCGTCCTCGCGCAGCTCGCAGCGGGCGGCGAGCACCGGGTGCCGGGCGGTCAGGTCGGCGAGTGCCCCGGTCAGGGCCGCCTCGTCCACCGGCCCGGTCAGGTCGAGCGCGGCGGGCAGGTGGTAGGCGGGCGAGTCGGGGGCCAGGCGGTGCAGCAGCCACAGCTGGCGCTGCTGGTCGGTCATCGGGACGGCGTCCGGGGCCGGCCCGGCCGTCCGGACGGCGGGCGCAGGGGTGGCGGGCCGCACCCGCGCCAGGGCGGCGGGGGTGGGGTCGGTGTAGAACTCGGCGAGCGAGGGCGCGGCGCCGAAGCGGGCCCGGACCCGGCCGAGCAGCCGGGTCGCGGCGATGGAGTTGCCGCCGGCGGCGAAGAAGTCGTCGGTGGTGCCGACCCGCTCGGGCGGCAGGCCCAGGACCTCCGCCCAGAGCGCGACGGCGGCCCGCTCGGCCTCGGTGACCGGTGCGCTGCGCCGGGCGGCGGTGAGCTCCCCGGCGCGCAGCAGCAGCGCCGGCCGGTCCACCTTGCCGCTGGTGTTGAGCGGCAGCGCGGGCAGCGGGGCGATCACCCCGGGGACGGCGGCGGCGGGCAGCCGCTCGCGCAGGTGCCGGCGCAGGCGGTCGGGCAGCCCGTCGTCCCCGGTGCGGGCGGTGACGAAGGCGACCAGCCGGGGCCCGGCGGGCTGCCCCCGGTCCACGACCACCGCCGCCTGGCGGACCTCGGGGTGGGCGGCGAGCAGGGACTCCACCTCGCCGACCTCGATGCGGTGACCGAGGATCTTCACCTGCTGGTCGGCCCGGCCGAGCACGACGATCCGGCCGTCCGGCAGGTGGCGGGCCAGGTCGCCGGTGCGGTAGACGGTGCCGCCGGCCGGGTCGACCGGGTCGGCCACGAAGGCGGCGGCGGTCAGCTCCGGGCGGTTGCGGTACCCGGCGCTGACGCCGGCCCCGCCGATCACCAGCTCGCCGACGGCCCCGCGCGGCACCGGCCGCAGCCGCCGGTCCAGGACGTAGCAGACGGTGCCGGCCACCGGGCGCCCCACCGTGACGCCCTCGCCGGGCAGCACCCGCCCGACGGTGGACCAGATGGTCGTCTCGGTCGGCCCGTACAGGTTCCACAGCCCGGCGCAGCGAGCCAGCAGCCGATCCGCGAGGTCGGCGTCCAGGGCCTCGCCGCCGCACAGCGCCCGCAGCCCGGGCCGGCCCGCCCAGCCGCCGTCCAGCAGCCCGCGCCAGAGAGAGGGGGTGGCCTGCATGACGGTGGCGCCGCTGCGCTCCAGCAGCGCGCCCAGCGCCTCGGCGTCGCGGACGCTCTCGCGCGGGGCGACCACGACCCGGCCGCCGGCCAGCAGCGGGGCGAACAGCTCCAGGACGGAGATGTCGAAGGTGATCGAGGTGACGGCGAGCAGGGTGTCGTCGGCCCGCAGGCCCGGCTCGGCGCGGACCACGCTGTGCAGCAGGTTGGCGACGCAGCCGTGCGGCACCGCCACGCCCTTGGGCAGCCCGGTGGAGCCCGAGGTGTACATCAGGTACGCGAGGTCCTCGGGGCCGGCGCCGGGCAGCGGCTGCCCGGTCCCGGCGTCCGGGCCCTCGTCGAGCAGCGCGGCCGGGTCGGCGGCGGGCAGCCCCTCGGCGGGGTCGCCGATCAGCAGGCGGGCGCCGCTGTCGGCGAGCACGTGCTCGGCCCGCGCGGCGGGCATGGCCTCGTCCAGCGGGACCAGCACGGCCCCGGCCCGCCAGATGCCGACGATCAGCGGCACCAGCTGCGCGCCGCGCTCGACGCGCAGGGCCACCCGGTCGCCCGGCGCCACGCCGTGCCGGGCCACCAGCCGGCGGGCGACCAGGTCGGCGGCCGCGTCGGCCGCGGCCCGGTTGAACGCGCGGCCGGGTGACTCGACGGCCGGTGCGGCGCCGTCCTGCCGGGCGAGTTCGCGCAGCGCCTCGGGCACGGTGGCCCAGGCGCGCTCGGCGTCGGGCGCCCGGTTGAAGTCCACCAGGACGCGCCGGCGCCGGCCTTCGGAGAGCACCGGAAGCTCGGCCAGCGGCCGGTCCGGGTCGGCCGCGGCGGCCTCCAGCAGGCACAGCAGCGAGTCCGCGAAGTCGGCCGCCGTCGCGGGGGCGAGCAGCGCCGTGCGGTACTCCAGCGTCGCGTCCAGCGCGCCGGAGGGGCGCGGGCGCAGGAAGAAGGTCAGGTCGTACTTGGCCGTGCCGCTGTGTGAGGGCGCCGGGGAGGTGGTGACGCCGGGCAGCTCCAGGGTGGTGGTGGGGCCGCTGTGGAAGGAGTACATCAGCTGGAACAGCGGCGTGCGCCCGCCCGCGGCCCGGCCCAGCCGCTCCAGGACCAGGTCGAAGGGGGTGTCGCGGTGGCGCAGGTCGGCCTTCAGGTGCCGGCGGGTGCGGGCCAGGGCCTGCCGGAAGCTCGGCTCGCCGCCGAGGTCGCTGCGGTGGGCGACGAGGTTGAGCAGCGGTCCGACGACGCCGGCCAGCGCGGTGCGGCCGCGGGTCGCCACCGGCATGCCGACCACCAGGTCGTCCTGGCCCGTCCAGCGGGCGGCGGTGGCGCAGAAGGCGGTGAGCAGCACGGTGGACAGGCTGGCCAGTTCGCCCCGGCCGAAGGCGCTGAGCCGGGCGGCCAGGTCGGCGGGGACGGTGAAGTGGTGCAGCGCGCCGGCCGCCGGGTCGCCGCCGGGGCCGACGTCGGACGGCAGGTCGGCGGTGGGCAGTTCGCCGCCCAGCCGGGTCTGCCAGTGGTCGATTCCGCCGGCGTGGCTGGTGTCGCTGTCGTCGCCGCGCTGCCAGGCGGCGAAGTCGCCGAAGTCGGGTCCGGCGGCCGGTTCCTGGGCCGGGTCCGGGTCCGGGGCCTCGCCGCCGAGTTCGGCGGCGTAGCAGGCGGCCAGCGACTCCAGGAAGACGCCGAAGCCCCAGGCGTCGACCACGATGTGGTGGGCGGTGAACAGCAGCAGCGAGCGGTCCCCGCCCAGCAGGAACAGCTGGGTGCGCATCAGCGGGGGCCGGCCCAGGTCGAAGGGCACGGCCACGGCGCGGGCGGTGAGCTCGGCGAGCCGGTCCGCGCGCTCGCCCTCGGGGACGCCGGTCAGGTCGACGGTCTCGACGGCGGGGCGGACCAGGCCGGCGAACAGCTGCCACGGCTCGCCCGCCCCGTCGGCGGTGACGGCGCAGCGCACCACCTCGTGCCGCCGGGCGACGGCGGCCAGCGCCCGTTCCAGGGCGGCCACGTCCAGCGGGCCGCTGACGTGGAAGGCGGCGCTCTCGTTGTGCAGGGCGGTGCCGGGCAGCACCTGCTCGGCCCGCCAGATGGACCGCTGGGCGTAGGACAGCGGCGCGCGGGCGCGGTCGCCGCGCAGCGGCAGGGAGGTGTCGCGGCTCATCGGCGGCCGCCCTCCGGCGAGGCGTCCGCGCGGCCGGCGGCGACGGCCGCGGCCAGCCCGGCGACGGTCGGGTCGCCGACGTACACCCGCAGCGGCACCTCGACGCCGAAGCGGGTGCGCAGTCCGTCCAGCAGGCGGGCGATGCCCAGCGAGTCCCCGCCGAGCAGGGCGAAGTCGTCGTGCCGGCCGACGGCGGGCACGTGCAGCAGCTCGCGCCACAGCTCGGCGATGCCGGCCTCCAGGCCGTCCAGCGGCTGTTCGCCGGTGCGCCCGGCCAGGGCGGCGGCCGGGCTGGGCAGCGCCCGCCGGTCGGCCTTGCCGCTGAGGGTGCGCGGGATCGCGGCGAGCCGCAGGTACAGGGCGGGGCGGGCGGGGGCGGGCAGGCCCTCGGCGGCGTGCGCGCGCAGTTCCTCGTCGGTGGCGCCGTCGGCGACCAGGTAGGCGCAGAGCACCGGTTCGCCGTCGGCCTCCTCGACCAGGGCGGCGCAGACGTCCGCCACCGCGGGGTGGCGGCGCAGCAGGTCCTCGATCTCGCCGAGTTCGACCCGGGCGCCGTTCACCTTGACCTGCTGGTCGCGGCGGCCCAGGACCTCCAGGGTGCCGTCGGCGCCGAGGCGGCCGAGGTCGCCGGTGCGGTACCGGTCCGGTGCGGCGAAGCCGCCGGCCGCGTCGCCCAGGTAGCCGCGCAGCGGGAACGGGGTGTGGATCTCGATCTCGCCGATCGCGTCCACCACCGGGCGTCCGCCGAACAGCACCGCGATCTCGACCCCGGGCATCGGCCGGCCGGCCGGGACGGTCTCGGCCTCGGCGTCCTCGGCGGTGAGCCGGCGGAAGACCTTGGTCATGGTGGTCTCGGACGGCCCGTAGAGGTTGACCAGTTCCTTGCCGTCCCCGAACAGGGCCCGCCACCAGGCGATGTCGGCGGGGCGGACCGGCTCCCCGGCCATCAGCACGCTGCGCAGCCGCGGCAGGGAGTCGGCGGCCAGCCCGGCGGCGCGCAGGGTGCGGAACACGGTGGGCACGCAGTGCAGCAGGTCGACCTGCTGCTCGGTCAGCCAGCGGGCCAGGGCCGCGCCGACGGGGATGGCGCCGGGCGCCGGGAGCACGGCGGTGCCGCCGGCGCACAGCGGGACGAGGGCGTCGCGCAGGAAGGCGTCGAAGCCGGGGGAGGTGAGCATGGAGATCCGGGTGCCCGGGGCGATGCCGAACTCGGCGATCTCCCAGTCCAGGAAGTGCGCGACCGCCTCGAAGCTGCCCCGGATGCCCTTGGGGCGGCCGGTGGTGCCCGAGGTGAAGTAGACGTAGCCGGCGTCGGGGCCGCTGATGCCGGTCCAGTCGTCGGCCGCCCAGGGCAGCGGGGTGATCGACTCGGCGGCGAGCAGCGGCAGTTCGCCCTGTCCGGCGACGGCCAGGTGCTGCCCGGCGACGGTCGGGCCCGGCCCGGCGGCGGCCAGCGCGGAGCGGCCGGCGGCGTCGGCGAGCACGGTGCCCGGCCGGAGGTCCTCCAGCAGGGCCGTCCAGCGGGCGGCGGGCTGGCGGGTGTCCACCGGGGCGAACGGGCGGCCGGTGGCGGCGCAGGCGAGGATCGCCGCGACCACCGGGACGGGGTCCGCGCAGGCGACCAGGACCGGGCCGGTGCCGGTGGCGAGGCGGTCGCGCAGGCCGGCGGCCAGCCCGGCCAGCTCCTGGTGGCTCCAGACCCGCTCGGCGGTGGCGAGGGCGGGGGCGGCGGCTCGGCGCTCGACCTGGTCGGCCCAGCGGTCGAGGATGCTCGTGTGGCTCACAACTCTCCGTTCATGATCCGGTGGGCCACGACCGTCAGCGGGTCGAGGGAGGGCAGGGCCTCGCTCAGACCGGCGTCCTCGATCGCCCTGGTGACCAGGTGCAGCTCGGTGCAGGCGGCGACGAAGGCCCGCACGCCGTAGCGGGGCAGGGTCTCGCGCAGGAAGTCGATGGTGCGGGCCGGGTCCTCGCCGCGCTTGAGGCGGTGGATCTCCCGGTGCAGCGCCTCCTGGTCCGGTGGGCGCAGCGCCACCAGCTGGCCAGCGGCCCGGGCCCCGGCGGCGCCCGAGGTGAGGATGCCGGCCCGGGCGGTGCCGGAGGAGCAGAGCAGCAGGTGCGGTTCGCCGGCCGCGGCCAGTTCCTCGTGCACCACGTCGACCAGCGAGACGCAGCGCGCCGCGAGGTCGGCCGGCAGGTCGCCGAGCACGTGGTGGGCGGTGATGCAGGCGATCACCACGCGTTCCGCGCCGGCGGCCAGCAGGCCGCGCAGCGAGGACTCCACGGCGCGGCGCAGCTCGTCGAGTTCGCCGCTGCCGATGGCCTCGGTGCGGTCCACCACGGCCGGGTCGGACCAGAGCAGCACCCGGGGGGTGTCCTGCTCGGGGTGGAGCCGGCAGGCCCGGTAGACGGTGCGCAGCAGTTCGACGGAGGCCAGCGGGCCCATGCCGCCGACCACCCCGACCAGCGGGTGGCGCGGGCGGGTGCCGGGGTCGGCGATCGGCCCGGCGGCTGTGGCGGTCATCCCAGGCACGGCAGATCGAACTCCTCGACGAAGAGGGCGAAGGTCGCGACGAGCATCAGGTAGTCGGTGTCCAGGTGGGCGTGCACCTGCTGGCCGTCGCCGCGCTGACGCTGCGTCAGGGCGGCGACGGTGTCCGGGTCGAAGTAGCCCTGGCGGCGGACGGTCGCGGGGGAGACCAGCTCCTCGAACCAGTCGGCGCCGGTGCTCAGCAGGTGGCTGCTGGTCTGGCCGCGGAAGCCGTACTTCTGCCGGCTGAGCACCTCGCCGGGCACCAGCCCCTCGGCCGCCCGGCGCAGCACGGCCTTCTCCCGGCCGTGGGCGAGCATCAACTCCGGTGGCAGCGTGGTGGCGTGGTCGACCACCGCGTTCGCCAGGAAGGGGAAGCGCAGCTCGACGCCGTTGGCCAGGGCCATCCGGTCGCCGTGGTCGCCGAGCAGGTGGTCGGCGAGCCGCAGGTGGTAGTCGAGGTAGGAGCGCTGGTGCAGCGGGTGGCGCCCGGACAGCCGCTCGGGGTCGACCAGGCGCTGGTTGGTGACGGAGAACTCGTCCAGCCCGTAAGCCAGGTCCTCGGCGTACAGCTCGCGGCGGAACTCCTGGGCGGGCAGCTGGTCCTGCTCGTAGCCGAGGTCGACGCCCCACATCCGTTCGCGGATCTCGCGCTCCAGCCGGGCGTCCAGGCCGGTGAGCCGGCTGCCGCCGAGCCCGGTGGCGTCGAAGCGGTAGCCGGGGTAGCCGCCGAACAGCTCGTCGGCGCCCTCGCCGCTGAGCGCGCCGACCGTCCCGGCGGCGCGGACGGCCTCGGACAGCGCCAGCGAGCAGACGTTGTACGACTCGCGCACGGGTGCCTCGGCGTGGCGCACCATCGCGGTGATCCGCTCGGCCACCTCGTGCTCGCCGACCGGGACTTCGTGGTGCTCGGTGCCCAGCTTGGCGGCGACCAGCCGCTGGTGCGGGCCCTCGTCGAAGTCGCGGCCGGGGAAGGTGACGGAGAAGCTGGGCCAGGCGTGGCCGGGCCGGGCCCGGGCCATCAGGGCGCCGATCAGGCTGGAGTCGAGGCCGCCGCTGAGGTACATGCCGATCGGCACGTCCGCGAGCAGCCGGCTGCGCACGGCCCCGTCGAGCAGTTCGGCGGTGCGGTGGGCGTACCGCTCCAGCTCCCGGTCCAGGGCCTCGGGGGCCACCGGGTCGAGGTCGGCGGCGAGCGGGAAGTCGAGGTCCCAGTACCGTTCGGTGCGCACGCCGGAGCGGTCGGCGATCAGCCGCTCGCCGGGGCGCAGGGCGCTGATGCCCTCGAACATGGTGCGCGGGCTGACCAGTCCGGGCAGCGTCAGTACCTGGTCGAGGCCGCGCAGGTCGACCCGGGCGCTGACGGCCGGGTGGCGCAGGATCGCCTTGATCTCGGAGGCGAAGATCAGCTGGCCGTCGGCGACGGTGTAGAAGAGCGGGACGATGCCGGCCCGGTCGCGGGCGAGCAGCAGCCGCTGTGCGGTCCCGTCGTGCAGCGCGAAGCCGAACTGGCCGTCCAGGTGGGCCGTCAGGTCCTCGCCGTACTCGCGGTACAGGTGGAGCAGCACCTCGGTGTCGTTCTCGGTGCGGAACCGGTGGCCGCGGCGGCTCAGCGCGGTGCGCAGCTCGCGGTGGTTGTAGATCTCGCCGTTGCAGACCGAGACCAGGGTGCCGTCCTCGGTGCGGTGCGGCTGGTTGCCGCCGGCGAGGTCGTTCAGGGCCAGCCGGCGAAAGCCCAGGCACAGGCCGTCCGTGGCGTAGTGGCCGTCGTCGTCGGGGCCGCGGTGCACCAGGCACGCCGTCATCTCCCGGACCACGGCGGCATCGGCCGGGCGACCGCCGCCCAGGACGAATACGCCGGTTATTCCGCACATTCTGTCCGCCCTCTCCCGTCGTGCGTTCGGAACTCGTCGTCGGAACTCGCCGATCGAAATACTCTGGAAATATCCGAAAGAAACCCGGACGAGGAGCACCGTAACAGAGCTCGGTGTTCCGGGAAAGACTCAAGATCCTTATGCGCCAACCAACTATTTCAGGGCACAACTGAGCTGCGGCATCGCCCGGTTGGACCTTCTCGGGGCATGCCGGAATACGGGCTGGACCAACCCGTGAATTACCGCATAAAGTCGTGCGGGAGGCCTGTTCAGGCTTCGCGTAATTGACTGGGGAAGAAAAAGGAGCAGCGATGACCGGTTCGTCCGCCGTACAGCACGACGAGGTGGCCCGATGGACGCCGTGGCACCGGGACGCCGCGCCGAACGGGCGGTCCGGGCCCGTGCGCGTCTACTGCCTGCCGCACGCCGGCGGCTCCGCGAGCGCCTACCTGCCGTGGGCCCGGTCCGGCGAGCAGCCGGGCCTGACGATCGTTCCGGTGGAACTGGCGGGCCGGGGCACCCGCCTCGCCGAGCCGCCGTCGGCCGTCATGGACGAGGTCGTCGACGGCCTGCTCGCCCTGCTGGCGAGCCGCCCGGCGGACGAACCGTTCATCCTCTTCGGCCACAGCATGGGCGCCCGGATCGCCTACGAGACGACCCGCCGGCTCGCCGCCGAGGCGCTGCCGCTGCCGCTGTCCCTCGTGGTCTCCGGCGGCCGGGCCCCCGGCACGCCGGACGTCACCCGGCTGCACGGACTCACCGACGACGAACTCCTGGAGCGCATCGTCGGCCTCGGCGGGACCCCGGCCGAGGTGCTGGAGTTCGCCGACCTGATGCAGATGATCCTGCCGGTGCTCCGGGCCGACGTCACCCTGCTGGGCGAGTACAACGACCGGATCCGGCCGACCGTGCTGCCCTGCCCGGTGCTGGCGCTCGGCGGCGCCGACGACCTGATGGCCGGACCGGAGTGGATCACCGGCTGGCGGTCCACCACGGCGGCCGGCTTCCGCCACCGCATCCTGCCGGGCGACCACTTCTTCCTGCACCAGCAGCGGGCCGAGGTGCTCGCGGAGCTCGCGGCGCAGGCCCGGGCGTGCCTGGACACCGCGGACGGCCCCCAGGAGGGCCGGGCGCCGGGCGCCTGACCCCGGCCGCCCGGTTCCGTACGACGGGGCCGGGCGGCGGGTGGCGGTCCGTCCGGAACGCTCCGGACGGACCGTCATCGCCGGCCCTCGTCGGCCCGTCGCAGGACGGCGGCGACGACCCGGGCGATCTCGTCGATCGGCCCGGCGTCGGCGAGGTCCAGGTGCCGGGCGGCGAGCGGGTGGTCGGCCACCGGCCCGGTGGCGTGGGCCGACCAGACGGCCACCGTCTGCTGCGGCCGGTGGTCGCCGGTCGCGGTGAAGGTGGTCAGCGGCGCGTCGAGCACCCCCGGGGTCCACGCCGCCATCAGCCCGGCGTGGTAGCGGCAGGAGTCGAGGAACACCGCCAGCTCGTCCTCGTCGCGCGGCGCGGCCTCGCGCAGCGCCACGGCCAGCCGGTCGAGGAGCTCCGAGGGCTTGGGCCGCCACTGCTGCGCCAGGACGGCCGCCACCTCGGCGGCGGGCGCGCCCGTCGCCGTCAGCAGCTCGGCCAGCACGGCGGTGTCGGTGACCTCCCCGGCGTCCGGCGGCGCCGGATGGCTGTCCAGCAGCGCGACCAGGTCGACCTGCTCGCCCTGCTCGCGCAGCAGCACGCCGATCTGGTGCGCGACCAGCCCGCCGAAGGACCAGCCGAGCACCCGGTAGGGGCCGTGCGGCTGGACGGCGCGCATCCGCGCCAGGTACTCCCGCGCCAGGCCGTCCACGTCGGCCGGCCGCTCCCCGCCGCCGACCGGGCCGATGCCCTGGAAGGCGTAGACCGGCTGGTCCGGGTCGAGCCCGCGCAGCAGGCCGATGAAGCCGAGGCCGTCGCCCGTCACCGGATGGACGCAGAACAGCGGTGCCCGGCCGCCCGCGGCCCGCAGCGCCAGCAGCGGTTCGAAGGGGGCGTCGGCGCGCCCGGGCCGCTGCCCGGTCAGCCGCTGCGCCAGCGCGGCCGGGGTCGGCGCCTCGAACAGCGTCTTCACGGGCAGGTCGACGCCGAACTCCGCGTGGATGCGCTCGACCAGCCGGATCAGCAGCAGCGAGTGGCCGCCGAGCAGGAAGAAGTCGTCCTCCGGGCCGACCGCGGGCACGCCCAGCAGCTCGGCGAAGACCGCGACCAGCGTGCGTTCGGCCGGCGTGCGCGGCTCCCGGGCCCGGCTCTCGACGTGGGTCTGCGGCTCGGGCAGCGCCCGGCGGTCCAGCTTGCCGTTGGCCGTCACCGGGAGCGCGCCGAGCAGCACGTAGGCGGTGGGCACCATGTGGTCGGGCAGGTGGCCGCGCAGGTGGGCGCGCAGCGCGGCGGCCGTGGGCGGCTGCGCGGCGCCGTCCGGCACCACGTACGCGACCAGCCGTACGGCGCCGGCCCGGTCCTCGCGCACGGCGACGGCGCAGGCCGTGACCGCCGGGTGCTCGCCGAGCCGGGTCTCGATCTCGCCGAGCTCGATCCGGTGGCCGCGCAGCTTCACCTGGCTGTCCACCCGGCCCAGGTACTCCACCACGCCGTCGGGGCGGTGGCGGGCCAGGTCGCCCGTGCGGTACATCCGGGTGCCCGGCGCGCCGTGCGGGTCCGCGACGAAGCGCTCGGCGGTGAGCGCCGAGCGGCCGAGGTAGCCGTACGCGAGCTGCTCGCCGGTCAGGTAGAACTCGCCCGGCACGCCCGGCGGGACGGGGTTGAGGGCGGTGTCCAGGACGTAGCCGCCGGAGTTCCAGACCGGCCGCCCGATCGGCACCGGGTGCGCCTGCTCGTCCGCCGGGCCGCACTCCCAGGCCGTCACCTCCACGGTGGCCTCGGTGGGCCCGTAGAGGTTGTCCAGCCGGACGCCCGGGAGCACCTGCCGGAACCGGCGCACGGTGGCCGCGGGCAGCGCCTCGCCGCTGGCCACGACCAGGCGCAGCCCGGTGCACTCGGCGGCCCGCGGGTGCTGGAGGAAGACGTCCAGCATGGACGGCACGAACTGGGCGACGCTCACGCCCTCGCGCTGGATCAGCTCCGCCAGGTAGGCCGGGTCGCGGTGCCCGTCGGGCTTCGCCAGCACCAGGGTGGCGCCGGTGATCAGCGGCCAGAAGAACTCCCACAGCGAGATGTCGAAGCTGGCCGAGGTCTTCTGCAGCACGCCGTCCCGGGCGCCGAGCCGGTACTCCTCCTGGCCCCAGCGCAGCCGGTTGGCGATGGCGTGGTGCGGGACGAGCACGCCCTTCGGCCGCCCGGTCGAGCCCGAGGTGTAGATCACGTAGGCCGGGTCCCCGGGGCCGGGGGCGGTCGGCGTGACGCCCTCGGGCGCCGGCAGGTCCTCCGGTGACAGGCACGGCACGCCCTCGGCGGGGCGCAGCGCGGCGGCCTGCTCCGGGGCGGCGATCACCGCGGCCGGGCGGGCGTCCGCCAGCATGTACGCGAGCCGGTCGGCCGGGTAGTCCGGGTCCAGCGGCAGGTAGGCGCCGCCGGCGCGGTGGACGGCGCACAGCGCCACCACGAGCTCCACCGAGCGGGGCACGGCCACCGCGACCCGGCTGCCCGGGCGGACGCCGACCGCGGCGAGCCGGCGGGCCAGCGCGTCGATCCGGCGGTCCAGCTCGGCCGGGCCGAGTTCCCGGCCCTCGAACACCAGGGCGGGGGTGTCGGACGGCGCGGCGAGCCCTGCCGACACCAGGGCGGCCAGCGTGGTCGGCGCCAGCTCCCGCCGCTCGCCGGCGGAGCGCTCCAGCAGCCGAGGCCGCTCGCCCTCGGCGGACAGTTCGAGCCGGGAGATCGGCCGCTCGGGGTCGGCCGCGGCCGCGCCGAGCAGCCGCGTCAGGTAGCCGGCGATCGCCTCGACCGTGGCCCGGTCGAACAGGTCGGCGCGGTACTCGACGGCGCCGGTCAGCTCGTCGTCCGGGCCGGCGGGCGTGCCCAGGGTGACGGTGAGGTCGAACTTGGCCGGCGCCGGGCCGGCGGTGAGCAACTCGCTGTCGAGGCCGGGGATCTCCACGGCGGCGCCCGCCTGCTCCATCACCAGGGCGACCTGGAAGAGCGGGTGGCGGCCGGGGGAGCGCTCCGGGTTGACCAGCTCGACGATCCGTTCGAACGGCAGGTCCTGGTGGGCGTAGGCGGCGAGGTCGGCGTCCTTGACGCGGCGCAGCAGCTCCCGGAAGCCCGGGTCCCCGTCGGTGTCGGTGCGCAGCACCAGCGTGTTGACGAAGAAGCCGACCAGGTCGTCCAGGGCCTCGTCGGTGCGCCCGGCGATCGGGGTGCCGATCGGCAGGTCGGTGCCCGCGCCGAGGCGGGTGAGCAGCGCCGCCAGACCGGCCTGGACGGCCATGAAGAGGCTGGCGCCGTCGGCCCGGGCGAGCTCCGCCAGGGCGCGGTGGTCCGCGCCGCTCAGCCGCAGCGGCACCCGGCCGGCCTCCTGGCCGGTCTCGGCGGTGCGCCGCCGGTCCACCGGCAGCGCGATCTCCTCGGGCAGGCCGGCCAGCGCCCCGCTCCAGTACTGCCACTGCCGGGCGGCGGTGCTGCCCGGGTCCTCGTCGTCCCCGAGCAGGGTGAGCTGCCACTGGGTGTAGTCGGCGTACTGGACGGGCAGGGCGGTCCACTCGGGGGCCCGGCCGGCCGTCCGGGCCTGGTAGGCGGCGCCCAGGTCGCGGGCGAGCGGGCCCATCGACCAGCCGTCGCAGGCGATGTGGTGGACCGTCAGCAGCAGGACGTGCCGCTCGGGGGCGAGGGCGAAGAGGTGGGCGCGCAGCGGCGGCTCCGACGCGAGGTCGAAGGGCTGGGCGGCGGCGGTGCGCAGGGCCTCGGCCAGGCCCTCCTCGGTCACCGTGGCGGTGCCGGAGTGCCGTAGCAGCGGCGGGAGTTGCTCCGGGGCGAGGATCCGCTGGTGGGGAGCCGCGTCCGCGCCGCGGGGGAGCGGGAAGACGGTGCGCAGGGCCTCGTGGCGCGCGGCGCAGTCGTGCAGCGCGGCGGCGAGGGCGTCCCGGTCCAGGGCGCCGGTCAGGCGCAGGGCCAGCGGGATGTGGTACGCGTCGCTGTGCGGGTCCAGCTGCTGGAGGAACCAGAGCCGGCGCTGGGCGTGCGAGAGCGGGATCCGCTCGGGGCGTGCGGCGGCGGTCAGCGCCGGGCGACATCGCCCGGCGTCCACCGCGCGGGCGAGCCCGGCGGCCGTCGGGCTCTCGAAAACCGCCCGGATGGGCAGTTCGGCCCCCAGGGCGGTGCGCACCCGGCTGACCAGCCGGGTGGCGAGCAGGGAGTGGCCGCCGAGCGCGAAGAAGTCGTCGTCGGGGCCGACCTCGGCCACGCCGAGGACCTCGGCGAGCAGCGCGCACAGCGCGGCCTCGCGGGCGTCCCGGGGGGCCCGGGAGCGGCCGGTGGCGGCCCGCAGCTCGGGCTCGGGAAGAGCGGAACCGTCCAGCTTCCCGCTGGAGTTGAGCGGGAGACGGGCCAGGACGGCGTAGGCCGCCGGGATCATGTAGTCGGGCAGCTGCCCGGCCAGCAGCTCGCGCACCTCGGCGAGGTCGGGGGCGTTCCCGTCCTCGGTCACCAGGTAGGCGGCGAGGTGGCGCTCCTCGGCGCCGGCGCCCCGGGCCAGGACGGCGGCCTGCACGATCGCGGGGTGGCGCAGCAGCACCGCCTCGATCTCGCCGGGCTCGATCCGGAAGCCGCGGATCTTGATCTGCCCGTCGGCCCGGCCGAGGTACTCCACCTGGCCGTCGCGGCGCATCCGGGCGAGGTCGCCGGTGCGGTACATCCGGGCGCCGGGCGGGCCGTACGGGTCGGCGACGAAGCGCTCGGCGGTCAGGGCGGGGCGGCGCAGGTAGCCGCGGGCCAGGTGCGGCCCGGACAGGTAGAGCTCGCCGGGCACGCCGAGCGGGACGGGGCGCAGCAGGTCGTCCAGCAGGTACGCCCGGGTGTTGTCGAGCGGGCGGCCGATGACGGGGGTGCGGCTGTCCGCCAGGGAGCAGGCGAGCGCGTCGACGGTGCACTCGGTCGGGCCGTAGTAGTTGAACACCGCGACGTCCGGCAGGGCGGAGAGTTCGGTCCACAGCGCCGGCCCGACGGCCTCGCCGCCCAGCATCAGCACGGCCGGGCGGTGGTGGCCCTCGGCGAAGAGGCCGGCGGCGGTGAGCGCCGGGACGTACGTCGGGGTGAGGTCCAGGAAGTCGAGGCGCTCCCGGCGGACGTAGCCGACCAGGGCCTGCGGGTCGAGCCGGACCTCGTCGCTCAGCAGGTGCAGCGGGTGGCCCTCCAGCAGCCAGAACAGCGGCTCCCAGGCGGTGTCGAAGGTGATCGAGGCGACCAGGCCGAGCTGGAGCCGCCGGCCCTGCGGGCCGCCGGACGGGCGGACCATGCGGGTGCGGTGGTGGTGCATCAGGCTGCTGAGGCCGCCGTGCGGGATCACCACGCCCTTGGGCACGCCGGTCGAGCCGGAGGTGTGGATGACGTAGGCCGGGTCGTCCGGGCCGGTGGGGCCGGTGCGGTCGGCGTCCGTCAGGTTCCCGCCGGGGTGGGCGGCGACGGCGGCCCGCGCCCCGGGCTCGTCCAGCACCAGGACGGGCGCGCCGTCCGGCAGCCGGCCGGCGTCGGCGGCCGTGGCGAGCACGCAGACCGGGGCGGCGTCGGCGAGGATGCCGGCCAGCCGCTCGCGCGGCATGGCGGGGCTGACCGGTATGTAGGCGGCGCCCGACTTGAGGACGGCGAGCAGCGCGATCAGCAGGTCGGTGGTGCGCGGCAGCGCCAGGACGACGTAGCGCTCGGGGCCGGCCCCGCGCCGCACGAGCTCCCGGGCGAGCCGGTTGGCGCGCTCGTTGACCTCGGCGAAGGTGAACCGGCCGTCCTCGGCGACGAGGGCCGTGACCTCGCTCTCCAGGGCGGCGCGCTCCTCGAAGGCGCCGTGGTACGTCACCGCGGGGGCGCCGTGCTGGGTCGCGGTGAGGGCGCCGTCGTGCGTCATCGTGGCGGCACCGTCGTGCGGCACCGCGGGGGCGTCGTCGTGCGGCACCGCGGGGAAGGGCAGGGCGGGCCCGTGGGCGCGCTCGAACAGGTCGAGCCGCTCCTCGGCGCCGAGCAGGTCGTACTCGCCGATCCGCTGGTCCGGGTCGGCGGCGGCCGCGGCGAGCAGCCGGCCGAGCCGGGCGGTCAGGGCCTCGGCGCCCGCGCGGGTGAACAGGTCGGTGCTGTACTCGACGAAGCAGCCGAGCCCGGCCGGGGCGCCGTCGGCGTCGTGCACCTCGCGCATGTTGAAGGACAGGTCGAACTTCGCTCCGCCCGGGCCCGCCTCGGCGATCTCGGTCTCGATGCCGGGCAGCGCGAGGGAGGCCTCGGGGGTGTTCTGGAAGGCCAGCATCACCTGGAACAGCGGGTGCCAGCCCAGCGAGCGGTGCGGGTTGAGCGCGGTGATCAGCCGCTCGAACGGGAACTCCTGGTGGGCGAAGCCCTGGAGGTCGGTGCGGCGCACCCGCTTGAGCAGCTCGCGGAAGGTCGGGTCACCGGAGGTGTCCAGGCGCAGGACCAGCGGGTTGACGAAGTAGCCGACCACGTCGTCGTAGCGCTCGTCGGTGCGGCCCGCGATCGGGCTGGCGATCGGGATGTCCGTACCGGCCCCCGACCGGGTCAGCACCGTCGCCAGCGCCGCCTGGAGCACCATGAACATGCTGACCCGGCAGGAGCGGGACAGCGCCAGCAGCTCGCGGTGCAGCTCGGCCGGGAGGTCCCACGGGAAGTACTCGCCCCGGTGCGACATCGCGGCGGGGCGGGGGTGGTCGGTGGGCAGCTCCAGGAAGTCCGGCAGGCCCGCCAACGCCTGGCGCCAGTAGGCGAGTTGCCGCCCGCCCTGGCCCTGCGGGTCGTCCAGGTCACCGAGGTTCGCGTGCTGGCGCACGGCGTACTCGGCGTACGTGCCGGGCAGCGGGGACCAGACGGGCGCCCGGCCCTGGCCGCGGGCCAGGTAGGCGGTGCTCAGGTCGCGGGCCAGCGGGGCCAGCGACCAGCCGTCGCCGGCGATGTGGTGCAGCACCATGAGCACCACGTGCTGCTGCGGGCCGAGCACGAACAGGTGCACCCGCAGCGGGGCCTCGGCCTCCAGGTCGAAGACGTGCCCGGCCCCGGCCTCGATCAGGGCGGGCAGCTCCTCCTCGGTGACGGGCACCACGGTGAGGACCGGCGGCAGCTCGGCCATCGCCAGCACGTGCTGGCGCGGCACGCCGTCGCGCTCGGGGAAGACGGTACGCAGGGCCGCGTGCCGCTCCACCACGTCGGCGAGGGCGCACCGCAGCGCCTCGTGGTCGACCGGGCCGGTCAGCCGCAGCGCCACCGGGACGTTGTACGAGGCGTCGCCGCCTTGGAGGCGGTCGTTGAACCAGAGCGCCAACTGTGCGTACGACAGCGGTGTCTCCGCGGGCAGGCTGTGTTCGCCCAGCACGGGGCATCCCTCCAGGTGGAACCGCCCCGCCGGCCGGGTGGGTCGGGCGGGCCGGACGGTGGTTTCCGGTGGCTCTTGGCCGTTGTGGGCCCCGGCCGTGGTGAGCCGTGGTGAGTTGCGGCCACGGTGAGTCGCGGGGCGTCGTGGGCCCCGGGGCCGTCGGGGGCCGCGGCCGTGGTGAGTTCAGGCCGCGGTGAGCCCCGCCGTGGTGATGAGCGGGCCGTGGTGATCTGCGGGCCGTGGTGATTCACGGACCGTGGTGGTGTGCGGGCCGCCGGGGGTCCCGGGGCCGTCGCGGGCCCCCGGCCGTGGTGGCCTCCGGGGGTCCTTGTGGGCTCCGGGGCCGCGGGGGCCCGCCGACGTCCCTCGGCGGGGGGGCTACCGGCTACCGCGCTGTGCGGGCGGGAGTCACGCGGTCCAGCGGTAGGTCATGTCCGGCTCGTTCTCCTCGTTGCGGCTGCCGTCGTTGGTGTCCACCACGACGAAGCCGTGCCGCTCGTAGAAGGCGCGCGCCTCGGTGTTCTTCTGGAAGACGTGCAGCGAGAGCTCCTGCGGGCTGGCCGACTTGACGGCCTCCAGCAGCACCGTCCCGATGCCGCGGCGGCGCACCTCGGGGCGCAGGTAGAGGTGGTCGAGCAGGTTGCCGTCGAGCGAGGCGAAGCCCAGCACGGCCCCGGTCCCGGCGTCCTCGGCCAGCCACACCCGGGTGTCCGGGAGCACGACGTGGGTGATCCAGCTCAGGGTGGCCTCGTCACTGTGCAGACGGGGCAGGTACGGCATGGTCGCGGTGCGGGAGGCCAGGAAGACCTCGGTGACGACACCGGCGTCCTCGGCTACCGCGGCCCGCAGGCGGACGTTCGCGGTGAGCGGTCCGTCGGACTGCATCCACATCTCCTCGGTCAGGTGTGTGAAGGGGCGGTGGTGCCGCGGGTGACGACCGAAGGAGGAATACGTGATCGGCACCCGTCGCACACCGACGCTACGGTCGCGAACTACGGGCGATGGAGCCGAATTTCCCCCCGGATGGGCCGACATAGTGCGTCCCGGCGGCATTGATCTTCGAGCAACCTAACACCTGGTCATGGACAGGGGAACCCCCGAAAGCAGGTTCCTGACAAGTCGATTCTGCGGTTAGATGATCGCGCGGGCCCGGCCCCCGGGGAGCGAGGATTTCGGCGCACCGGGCGGTGACATTCCCCGACTTCCCTTGTACCTTCCCCGACGCCGAACTTCCCCTGGCTTCGCCCGACTTCCTCCGCCTTCCCCTCGTCTTCCCCTGCACATCCCCTGCACATCCCCTGCGCTTCTCCTGCCTTCCCCGACTCCCCGAAAGGAGCGCCCGCGTGGACACTCCTGCCGTCCGAATCAGCGGCGCGGTCAAGACGTTCGGTGCCACCACCGCGGTGGGCGGCCTGGACCTGGAAGTGCCGCCCGGCATGTTCCTGGGCCTGCTCGGGCCCAACGGCGCGGGCAAGTCCACCACCATGCGGATGCTCACCGGGCAGACCCGCGCGGACGCGGGCACCGTGGAGGTGTTCGGGCACCGGATGCCGGAGGACTCCCGCCGCGCCCGCTCCCTGGTCGGTGTCGTCCCGCAGCACGACAACATCGACCCCGAACTGACGGTGCGCCAGAATCTCGACGTCTTCGTCCGGTTCACGGCCCTGCCGCGCGAGCGCTACCGTGAGGCGGTCGACCAGGCGCTGGCCGCCGTCCGGCTGACCGACCGCGCGAACACCCGCGCCGACGCGCTCTCCGGCGGCATGCGCCGACGGGTCCTACTGGCCCGGGGCATCGTCAACAACCCGCGGCTGCTGCTCATGGACGAGCCCACCGTGGGCCTGGACCCGCAGATCCGGCAGGACCTGTGGGACGTCATCGACGGGATGCGCGAGAGCGGCACCACGGTGGTCATGTCGACCCACTACATCGAAGAGGCGGAACGGCTCGCCGACGAGGTGGCCGTGGTGACCGGCGGCCGGGTGATCGCCCGGGGCACCCCCGCCGAACTGCTGCGCGCGCACGCGGGCGCGCAGGCCGCCGAGTACCGGGGCGACGCGGCCCGGCGCGAACTCGTCGAGGCCGAGGCCGCCCGGGCCGGACTGCCCAGCCGGCGGACCGGGCCGGCGGTCTCCGTCCTGCGCGCCGAGACGATCTCCGCGCAGCTGCGCGAGCGTCTCGGACCGCCGGACGTGCTGCGCCCGACCTCCCTGGAGGACGTGTTCGTCGCGCTGACCGGAGAGCTGTTCGGCTGAGCCCGGGCCGGCCGCTCCCTCGCCCCCTGGCCCACCGCCCGCCTGCCCGCCCGCCTGCTCGCCCCCACAGAGAGGACACCCGATGACCACGGCGACGCCCATGCCCCGCACCGAGGCCCAGACCGGTCCCGCCCCAGGCCTCCCGCCCGCCCTGTGGCCGACCATGCGGGCGGTGTGGCTGCGCGAACTGCTGCTCTTCCGCCGCTACTGGCCCGCCATCACCTTCGGCTCGCTGATCGAACCGCTGGTCTACATGACCGGGTTCGGCATCGGCTTCAGCCGGCTGATCGACTCGGTCCAGGGGCACCCGTACCCGCAGTTCGTCGGCGTCGGCATGGTGGTCACCTCGGTGCTCTTCGCCTCGGCCTTCGCCGGGATGTTCGAGAGCTTCAACCGCCGCAAGTACCAGAAGATCTACGACGCCGTCCTGTGCCAGCCCGTCGACGTCTGGGAACTGGTCACGGCCGAGGCGTCCTGGATCGCCGTCAAGTCCTCCGTCTACGGCACCGCGCCGCTGCTGGTCTGCCTCGCCATCGGCCTGCCGCCGGGGCCGGAGCTGCTGCTGGTGCCGCTGGTGGCGCTGGTCTCCGGCTTCGCCTTCGCCCTGCTCGGCATGTGGGTGTCCTGCCTGGTGCCGGCGATCGACTGGCTGCGGCTCGTGGTGTCCGGCGTGCTCACACCGCTGGTGATGGCCGCGGGCGTGTTCTTCCCGCTGGACGGGCTGCCCGACTGGGTCCAGGGGGTGGCGGCCGTCAACCCGATCTACCACTGCACGCAGCTGGTGCGCCACGCCGCCTTCGGGACGCTCGGGGCGGGCGACGCCCTGCACGGGGCCGTCCTGGCCGCATTCGCCGTCCTCGCCTGGTTCCTGGCCGTCCGCGGGATGCGCCGCCGGCTCGTCGACTGAACGGCTCCCGGACCTTCCCGGACCTCCGGAGCAACACGAACACCACGCACCACGCAGCACACAGCACGCAGCACGCAGACCGAGGAGAACCACCCCGATGACAGCCCGCGTCGCAAGCCAGCGCCGTTTTCTGATGTGCCGGCCCAGCCACTTCGGCGTCAGCTACTCCATCAACCCCTGGATGCACCCGGAGAAGCCGGTCGACGGCGCACTCGCGCTCGCCCAGTGGACCAGGCTGCGCGACCTCTACCGCGAACTCGGCCACACCGTCGAGGAGATCGACCCGCTGCCCGGACTGCCCGACATGGTCTTCGCGGCCAACGGCGCGACCGTGGTCGACGGGAAGGTCCTGGGCGCGCGCTTCCGCCACGCCGAGCGCACGGCCGAGGGCCCGGCCTACCTGTCCTGGTTCCGCGAGCAGGGCTGGTCCGAACTGCTGTGGCCCGAGCACATCAACGAGGGCGAGGGCGACTACCTGCTGGCCGGCCGTCGGCTGCTGGCCGGCACGGGCTTCCGCACCGACCCGAGGTCGCACGCCGAGGCCCAGGAGTTCTTCGGCGTCCCGGTGACCAGCCTGACCCTGGTCGACCCGGAGTTCTACCACCTGGACACGGCGCTCGCCGTCCTCTCCGACGACGAGATCATGTACTACCCGGAGGCCTTCACCCCCGGCAGCCGGGCGGTACTGCGCGAACTGTTCCCGGACGCCATCCAGGCGACCGCCGAGGACGCCGCCGTCTTCGGCCTCAACGCGCTCTCCGACGGCCGCCACGTCCTGCTCCCCGAGTCGGCCACCCACCTGATCGGTGAACTGCGCCGACGCGGCTTCGAGCCGATCGGCGTGGACCTCACCGAACTCCTCAAGGCGGGCGGCAGCGTCAAGTGCTGCACCCTGGAACTGCGCGGCCGCTGACCGCACCGGCAAGCTCACCGGTTTTCACCAAGCACGAGAGGACGACGTGGTGACGAATCCCTTCGACGACCCCGACGCCGACTACCTGGTCCTGGTCAACGGAGAGGGCCAGCACTCACTCTGGCCCGCCTTCGCCGCCGTGCCCGAGGGCTGGAAGACGGTGTTCGGCGCGGCGCGTCGGCAGGCCTGCCTCGACCACATCGAGCAGACCTGGCCCGACATCCGCCCCCGAACCCTGACCCACGACTGACCGCCGCCCCGCGCCGCTGCCCCGCCCGGTCGTGCCGCAGAAACGCAGCACCCCTCCCCGGCCCGCAGACGGCTGCCCGGGATCAGTGACCAGGGGCGGGCACGGCAAGCGCCCGGCGGCGGATTTCGGCGGCTTTGTCGGTATCGCTGCCCGTGACCGCATCGACCCCGTCGGGTGCAGGTAGTCCCTCGGCGGTCACCGCGACGAATGAAGCGTGCGGGTTGGCCTTGGCGGCGGCGTTCAGTGCCTGTCCGAAGGCGGGGCCGACGGCGACGACCAAGTCGCAATGCTGGGCCGCGAGCCCGGCGAGGTAGGGCAGCGCCTGGTCGGCGGTGGGGGCTGGGACGAGCAACTGCTGGACGTTCAACTGATGCTGCTGGCTGGCCTCCTGGAGGGCGGTCCAGATGGCGCTGGTGTCGCTTCGTGAAGCGGCCTCGGAGGCGTCGCCGGTGAGGCAGGCCGTGTGGCGCCCGGCGATGTTGGAAGGGATGACCGGAGCCGGGTGGCTGTTCTCGTCGTCGTCCGTTCCGAGAGCGAGCAGGACCGTGATGGCGGCCACGGCCGCTGCCGAGGTGAGTCCGAGCAGCCAGCGCAGGTGAGGGTTGGCGGGGAACTTCATGGCGGGCTACTCCTGGCGTTCGGCCGCGGTGTGCGACGGCGCCCAGCGGGGATGGTCAAGTCTCACCCAGGAGTTTCTTTCCCTTGGTAAAGAACATGAAAAAATTCTTAAGATCATGTCTGGAAATTATGGGAAAGCGTGGCACGTAACGGTCATGGTCCTGCCAATTTTGCTCTGTGTCAGGAGGGCTGACACCAGATAGGAAAGACACGGACCGGCACCTGGGGAGGGTCGGCCGCTTCGTCTGCGTCTGTGGGGGACTAGCCGTGCGCCGCTCGCTTGCGTTCATCACTTCTCTGCTCGTCCTGCTGACGGTCGGCACCCAGGAGGCGAGCGCGTTCACCGCTGCCAACGCCCCGACACCGACCGTCACACCGAGCACTCCGCAACAGGTCAGCGGCGACCCGACTCAGGGAAGCCACACCGTTCCGTCGTCACAGACCAAGAAGGACGGAAGCGCCCCCGGGAAGTCCGTGCACCAGCCGGGCCCGGGTGAATTGCCCGAGGCCAAGGCGATGCCGGGTGACACCACCCCGCATCCCTCGGGCGACGGGCGGCCCCGGACCCCGCTGAAGGGTGAGGCCGTCACCCCGCCGCCGTCCTTGGAACACCACCCCGGCGACGCCGGATCCGGCAGTCCTCAGTCCGGCGGTACGGCGCAGCCGAAGGCCGCCGCCTCGCCACAGGACGACACCAAGGACGGAAAGGGGGCGAAGCACCCCACTGCCAAGTCGGCATCGCCCTCGGAGAAGGACCTACAGGCCCACAACGACGCCGCCACCGGTACCGGCTCCCCGGGCCTTCCCACTGAGGGGGCCGAGGTCACCGGTGCCCGGACCGACAGCACCTCGGTGTACCAGAATCCGGACGGCACCAAGACCCTGCGCGTCTACCCCCGCCCCGTGCACTACCAGAAGGCCGACGGCAGCTGGGACGACATCAACACCAACTTCACGCTGGACCGCGCAGGCCGTTGGGTCGAGCAGGCCAACAGCCAGCAGGCCAGTTTCGCGGTCAAGTCCGACGACCCGTCGCTCGTGAGCTGGTCCCTGGACGCGGGGCACGTGGTCTCCTACGGCTTGCAGGACGCGGCCCCGGTCCGCGGCGTCGTCCAGGGCGACACCCTGACCTACTCGCTCGCGCGCCCCGCAAGCGATGTCGTCTACAACGGCCTCGCCCAGGGCATCAAGGAATCTCTGCTCCTGCACGACGCGACCGCCCCGACCAGCTGGGTCTTCCCACTGCACGTCACCGGGTTGACCCCGGCGATCGGGTCAGCCGGCGAGGTGCAGTTCAAGGACGCCGCCGGCGCGGTACGTCTGACGATTCCACGCGGCTTCATGATGGACTCGAAGGTCGACCCGGCATCCGGCGACGGTGTGGTCAGCGACGGTGTCAGCTACCGTCTGATCGACCAGAACGGCGTTCCCGCCCTGCAGATGGACCTGGACGCGGCCTGGCTGCACGACCCCAAGCGCGTCTTCCCCATCACCGTGGATCCCTCGACCTCGAGCATCGGCGTCGGCCAGTCGACCTTCGTCCGTTCCGACCAGAAGGCGAACTTCTCGACCGATCCGCTGCTGCGGATCGGCACCTCCGACGGCGGCGCCTCGAAGCTGAACAGCTACCTCTACTTCCCGGGCGTGGCCAATGCGTTGTCGAACGACTACCTGCACGCCGTCACCCTCAATCTGAACAACACGCACTCCTACGAGTGCTCGCCGCATCCGGTGTACGTGAACCAGATCACGAGCGGGTGGGACGCGGCGACGATCAACAGCTACCCCGGCGTGTCGATCGGTCAGCAGCTGGGCACCGCGAGCTTCTCCGCGGGCGACACCTGTGGCGGTGCGAAGTGGGAGGCCATCGACCTCGGCAGCAGCCACAACGACGCCGGCGTCCAGCTGGTCGAGAGCTGGGCCCGCGGCGGTGCCAACTACGGCCTCGCGCTGACGGCCAGCACCACCAACTCGTACGACTGGAAGAAGTTCTCGAGCGCCAACAGCGCCTACCCGCCGTACCTGTCGATCGTCTACAGCGACTGGGCCGCGACCTACGCGCCGGCCGGCAGCTACATGCCGCCGACCTACAACACTCCCGGCTACCAGCAGGTCACCCTGACGAACATGGCGGCCAACTGGTGGAACTGGCAGAGCATGCAGGTCAAGGCCCGCTTCTTCGACTCGAACTGGAACGAGCAGTGGTTCAACGCTCCGCCCACCGGCGTCTCCGGGCTGGTCAAGACCTATGAATCCGTGACCGTCAACGGGGTGATCCCACCGCTGCCGCTCGGACGCTCCTACTACCTCTGCTGGGACGGATACGTCGGCGGGACCACGTCCCTGCACGACTCCTACTCGATACCCTTCGGCAACTGCACGACCGTGTCCGGGGTCAACACCTCGCCCCAGCTGGACATGCTGGCGCCGCTCAACGACACGGTGGTCGGCAGCCTCACGCCGCAGCTCTACGCCACCGGCCACGACCCGGACAACTATCCCGGCACGGGCCTGGACTACTACTTCAAGGTCTACACCAACCCTGCCTCGGGCGATCCGCAGCTCGTCGCCGAGTCGGGTTGGCAGCCCAGCGCCTCGTGGGCCGTGCCGCCCGGCAAGCTCGCCTGGAGCACCAGCTACCTGTGGAACGTCATGGTCGGAGACCACATCGGCGCGAGCCCGCTGTCCGGCATGGTCTCCTTCTCCACCCAGGTCCAGCAGCCGGTGATCACCTCCCACCTGGGCGGTGCCGTCGGCGACGGAGCCGGACGCCCCTTCGACGCCAAGGTCGGCAACTACACCACGTCGGCGACCGACGCGGACGTCAAGAGCATCGGACCGGCTCTGACTGTCAACCGCTCGTACAACTCCCTGGACCCGCGCACCTCGACGCTGTTCGGCAGCGGCTGGACCTCCAACTTCGACATGCGGGTCCAGCCCGACAACGACGGCACCGACTCGGTCGTCCTCACCACCGCCAGCGGCCGTGCCGCCCGCTTCGGGGCCGATCCGAACAAGGGCGCCCTGTACACGCCGCCACCGGGTGAGTTCCAGTCGCTCAGCAAGGCCGCCGCCGGCTTCGACCTGATGGCCAAAGACGGCACCCGCTACGAGTTCCATGCCGCTTCGGGCGACGGCTTCGCGCTGTCCCTGGTGCGCGACGCGCTCGGTCGAACCCAGGAGCTGAGCTACGGCAACGGTGTCCTGACGGCGGTGAAGGACACCTCCTCGGGTCGGGTGCTGCACTTCGAGTGGACGGCCGGCAACCGGCACGTCGTGAAGGTGTACACCGATCCGGCCACCGGAACGGACTGGAACACCGCCCAGGCCTGGACGTACACATACAACACCAGCAACCCCGACGAGCTGGACCAGGTCTGCGCACCGGCGACCGGCGGGAACACCGCCCGGTCCTGCACCGCCTACTCGTACACCCCGGGCTCGCACCTGCGCTCGGCCGTCCTCGACTCCGCCCCCGTCTCGTACTGGCGCCTCGGCGAGTCCTCCGGGAACACCGCGGCCAGTGAGGTGATCGAGAACCAGGGCAACGACAACGCGACCTATTCCTCCAGCGGCGTGACCCTGGGTACGCCCGGGCCGGCCGCGTCCGCGTCCGCGACGGCGGCGACGTTCGACGGAAGCACCGGCTATGTGACGCTGCCCCAGACCGAACTGTCCACGTCCTCCTACACCTCGGTCGGGCTCTGGTTCAAGACCACGGGCTCGGGTGTGCTCTTCAGCTACCAGACGGAGAACTTCCCCGGAAGCGGCACCACGGCAGGCGACTACACCCCAGCGCTCTACGTCGGCAGCTCCGGAAGGCTCCACGGCAAGTTCTGGGCCGGCTCCTCCAACCCCATGCAGTCGTCCAAGGTGGTCAACGACGGCCAGTGGCACTTCGCGATGCTGTCGGCCTCCGGCGTCTCCCAGACGCTGTACCTCGACGGCCAGGCCCAGGGCACGCTGGCAGGCCCGGTCCTCGCACCGGGACAGCGCGCAGGGGCCATCGGCGGCGGCTTCACCAGCGCCTGGTGGCAGGACAGCCCCTTCGACGACTTCACCGGCCGGGCCAGCTACTTCACCGGCAGCATCAGCGATGTGGCGTTCTACAACCGGACCCTCGGCGCCCCGACCGTCCAGGCCCTGTGGCAGGCCGGCAGCCAGCCCTCGGTCGAGCTGTCCGGGCTGAAGCTCCCCTCCGGCAAGACCCGGCTCGCGGTCACCTACGACACCGCCAAGGACCGCGCCTCCCAGGTCACCGATGAGAACGGCGGCACCTGGAAGCTCAACGCCCCCACCGTGACCGGTTCCTCCCAGAAGTACCGGGGCGCGGTCATGGGCCCCCGGCCGACCGACTACTGGCGGCTGTCCGACGGCGCCGGCGTGCAGGCCGCGAACCAGATCTACACACCGCGGCCGACCCCCAACAACGGCACCTACTCCGACGTCGCGCTAGGTGCCGCCGGACCGATGACAGGCTCCACCGGATCGGCCTCCTTCAACGGCAGCACCTCCTGGGCCGAGCTGCCGGCCTCGTACGCACCCCAGTCCGGCCCAGGCGCACTCGGGGTGTGGTTCAAGACCCGCAGCGCCGGTGTCCTGCTCAGCTACCAGTCCTTCCCCGTCAACGCCCCACACGCCCAATGGGGCCTGAAATGGAACCCGGCCCTGTACGTCGGCACCGACGGGAAGGTCCATGCACAGCTGTGGACCGGCGACGCCTCCCGCACCATGGCCAGCGCCGCCACCGTGAACGACGACAAGTGGCACTTCGCCATGCTTTCCGCCGACAGCCCCACCTCCCAACGGCTCTACGTGGACGGCGCACAGAGCGCCGGACCGCTGGACGGCACCATCACCCCCAACGGTGTCGAGCACGTCTTCGTCGGCGCCGGCGCCGTCTCCCTCGGCTGGCCCGCCGCCCCGGGCGACGACTCCGGCCACTTCAAGGGCCAGATCTCGAACGTTGCCGCGTTCCCCCACGGCATGGACAGCGCGACGGTCGCCAACCTCTACCAGCTGGCCACCACCAATGGCGCCGTCCAGTACGACGCGGCCGTCGTCGACGCCCACCCCACCGGCTACTGGCGCATGGACGACACCACCGGAAACCAGGCCACCGAGCTGATCTCCTCGGCCGCGCTCGCCCAGAACCGTGGCAGCTACCACAACACCACCTGCTGCCAGCCCGGCCCCTGGGCCTCGGGCACCTCCACAGCCACCGGCTTCAACGGCACCAACGCATACGTCCAACTGCCCCCCAACACCGCTCCCAAGCACTGGGGTGCAGCCACCGTCGAGCTTTGGTTCAAGACCACGGCCCCCGGAGCGCTGTACAGCTACCAGTCCTTCCCGATCGACGGGAAGCCGAACGGCCCGACCGACCACTGGAACCCGGCGCTCTACATCGGCTCGGACAAGAAGCTCTACGGCGCGCTGTGGACCGGTTCGGCCGACAACGCCCTGGTCTCGGCCTCCACCGTCACCGACGGCGCCTGGCACCACGTCGCCCTGACCGGTGACGGCTCCGGTCAGACCCTCTATCTGGACGGCGCCCCCACCGCGACCAACACCACCGCGCTGCCCATCACCTACAACGGCTCGGCGTACGCCTACCTCGGCGCGGGCTGGACCGGCGGCTGGCCAAACCCTCCCACGGGCCAAGCGAGTTACTTCAGCGGCGCCATCGCCGACTTCTCGATCTTCCAGTACCGGCTCACCAAGGACACCGTTTCGGGCCACTACAACCGGGCGGTCTCCGCCGCCACGGTCGGCGGTCTGGACGCGGCGGGCGCCTACCGCGCCAAGATGGTCCAGGACGGTGCCATCGGCTACTGGCGCCTCAACGATCCGTCCGGTTCCGGGTACGCCGCGAGCCAGCTCGGCGCCGCCCGCCCCGACGTCAACAGCGGCAACCTGACCGACGTCCTGCTGAACGGCAACGGCCCCTCCAGCGACCTCAACCAGAGGTCGGCCGTGTTCAACGGCACCACCTCGCAGATCCAGCTCCCGTCCGACGCCGCTCCCGTCCGGGGTCCAGCCAGTGTCGAGCTGTGGTTCAAGACCACCACCGGCGGACCGCTGTACAGCTACCAGGACTTCCCCGTCGGGTCTCCGCTCGGGAACACCTGGAACCCGGCACTGTACGTCGGTTCGGACGGCCGCATCCACGGTGAGTTCTGGATGGGCTCGGGCGCCGTCATGACCTCCGACCGAACGGTCAACGACGGCGCATGGCACCAGGTGGTCCTCGCCGCCGACGACAGCGGCCAGACCATCTACATCGACGGCCGCGCCAGTGCCTCCGACACGACCGGGCGCAAGATCACCTTCAACGGCACGCCGTACGTCTACCTCGGTGCCGGCACCACCACCGGCTGGGGCTGGCCCGGGGGTGGAGCCGACCACTTCAACGGCAGCATCTCGGAAGCCTCCTACTACACGAGCCGACTCGACGCGGACACCGTCACCGCCCACTACAAGGCCATGGGCGACGGTGGTACCGCCACCCCGGTCACCACCGCCATCGTCACGGACCCGACCGGCTACAACCTGACCTACCAGTACGACACCCGCTCCTCCCAGCTGCTCTCCCGCAGCGACGGTTACGGCAACACCACCCGCTACAGCTACGACACCGCCGGGTACCTCTACGCCGTCACCGACCCGAACGGACACACCATCACCACCGGGCACGACGCCCGCGGCAACACGGTCTCCCGGACCACCTGCCGCGGCGCCGGGAGCTGCCAGACCAGCTACGCCACGTACTACCTGGACACCGGGAACCCGTTCAACCCGGCCAACGACAAGATCCTGACCTCCAGCGACGGCCGGTCCTCGGGCCCCGGCGACACCACGTACACCACGCGGTACGCCTACGACGCCAACGGTCAGCTGACCTCCACCACCGTCCCGGCCACGCCCGACTTCCCCAAGGGCCGGGTCAGCTACACCGTGCGCACCGACGCAGGCACCCAGGCCCAGGGCGGCGGAGCGGTTCCGGTCGGGTTGGTGCAGGCGCGAACCGGGCTGCTCGACGCGGCGGCCTACCCGGACCCGAGCAAGATCCCCGCAGACCAGCAGACCACGTACACCTATCGGAGCAACGGCGACGTCGCAGCCATGGCCTCGCCACTGCGACCCAAGGTCACCTACGGCTACGACAACCTTGGTCGCACCATCATCCAGTCGTACAGCTGTGACGACTGCCCGGGCGGCACCGCCGCCGCACCCCGGGTGCTGGAGACCGGCTACACCTGGGACGGCCAGGGCAACCAGGTCACCCGCACCGACCCGTACACCACCGACGCCGTCACCGGCACCAAGCACACCCGAAAGACCACCACCGCCTACGACGTCGACGGCAACCAGGTCAGCCAGGCCATCGCCGACACCACCGGTGGCGACCTGTCGCGCACCACCACCTGGACGTACGAGCCCGACACCAGCGGGGTGAAGCAGGTCAAGGATCCTGGCGGTCACGTCACCTCGTACACCTACGACCGCTACGGCAACGTCGCCACCCGCACCGACGCGGCCGGCACCACCTACAGCTACAGCCATTCGCCAATGGGGCAGCTGCAACAGACTGCCGTGAGCAACTACACCGGCAGCAGCGCAACCCCGACCGCACCGCGCTGGCAGGTCCTCGGCTCGCGCGCCTACGACCCGGCCGGCCGCCCTGCCACCGACACCGACGCCATGGGGCGGACCACCCACACCTACTACAACGACGACAACACCGCCGCCGAGGTCGACCTGGACGGCTACCACAACACCGACGGCTCGCTGCGCAACGTGGTGCTCCAGCAGAACACCTACGACGACGCAGGCCGCCTCACCCAACAGGTGACCGGTGGCGGCAAGACCACCACCTCCACCACCTATGACGCGGCCGGCCGCGTCACCCGTACGGCCGTCGACCCCGGCGGCCTCAACCGCACCACCACGTACACCTATGACGTGGCCGACCGCCCGACGACCGTGGTCAGCACCGGCGGCGCTGACACATCGGCCTCCGCCGAGACCGACTACGCCTACGACGTCACCGGGAACGTACTCAAGCAGACCGCCCGCAACCAGCCCGCGGACTCGGTGGTGGCGTACGGCTACAACGGCCGCGGCCTGCGCACCAGCACCGTCAGTCCGAACGGCAACGCGGTCGGCGCCGATCCCGCCCCGTACACCAGCAGCACCGGCTACGACGAGGCCGGCCGGCCCACCGTCACCACCGGCCCGCTGATCAGTGCCGAGGCCTACGATCCGACCAGTCGCGGCAGCAAGCCGCAGCAGGTTCGGCCGATCGGCCGGACGGGTTACGACACCTTCGGCCAGCTGACCTCCCAGGTCGACGCGGTGGGCAACACCGTCACCTACACCTACGACCTGAACGGCAACCGGGTCGCCGTGGCCGGCGCCGCCTACACCGACCCGCAGTCCGGCATTACGGTCACTCCAGCCTCCACCGTCGAGTACGACGCGCTCGGTCGCCCTGTCACGAGCGTCATCGACCCGACCGGTCTCAAACTGACCCGCACCACCCGGTATGACCAGTTTGGCAACGTGGTGCAGAGCACCCTGCCGCCGACCGGTGGTATCACCGCCCCGACCGTCACCAACTCCTACGACCTCGACGGCGAACTGCTTGCCACCACCGGTCCCACGGGCGCGGTCGGCCAGGCCACCTACGACGACCTCGGCCGGCGCATCACCAGCACCGAGTTGGAGCGCTACCCGGCCGCAGCCGCCTACACCAGTACGTTCACCTGGGACGACGCTGGCAACCAGCTCACCTCCACGCTGCCGGGTGGCGCCACCAGCAAGGCGGCGTACAACGCCGTCGGCCAGGTGCTCAGCGCCACCGACCCGGCCGGTGTCACCGTCCGTTCCGCCTACGACGGGCTCGGACGGACCAGCCGGGTGACCAGGGCCGACGGCACTGCGACCACCACCGGCTACGACCGGCTCGGGCGGACACTGAACACGGCCGACCTGGACACCTCGGGTGCCACCGTGGCCGGCCAGTACGCCACCTACGACCTGGAGGGGAACGTCCTCAGCGCCACCGACAAGGTGGCGAGCAGTGCCGACATTGCCGCGCACGCGCGGAAGTTCAGCTACGACCCGGCTGGACAGCTGGTCCAGCAGGTCGAGCCGGTCGCCGCCGGGCAGACGATCACCACGACCAACGGCTACGACACCGGCGGGCGAAGGACCCGCTGGACCAACGGCAAGAACACCCCGGTCTACTACACCTACAACACCCTCGGCCTCCCCGAGTCCACCGTCGAACCGCCGACCACGGCCCACCCGACGGCAGCCGAAGGCCTGTTCACCACCAGCTACGATGCCGCCGGGCGCGCCGTCACCCTCACGGAACCGGGCGGAGTGGTCCGCCGCCGCAGCTACGACGGCATGGGCAACCTGACCCAGGAGACCGCCACGGGCGCCGAGGCGGCAACGCCGAACCGGACCCTCGGCTACGACGCGGCCGGGCGTCTCATATCCGTCGGCACCCCGAGTACCACCCCCGACACCTACACCTACAACGACCGGAACCAGCTGCTCACCTCCGCCGGCCCCGGCGGCTCCAGCAGCTACAGCTACAACGGCGACAGCCGGATGACCGCCCGCAAGGACGCGGCGGGGAGCACCTCCTTCGGCTACAACGCGGCCGGCCAACTCGCGAGCACGACGGACCCGTTGACCGGCACCACGGTTGGCTACGACTACGATGCAGCCGGCCGCCTCGCTACCGAGCGCTACGGCACCGGCGGCGGCACCCGCAGCTACGGCTACGACAACCTCGGCCGCCTGCGCGACGACACCGTCAAGAACCCGAGCGGCGCCACCGTCGCCTCCATCGGCTACGGCTACGACCTCAACAACCGGATGACCAGCAAGACCACCACCGGCACCGCCGGGGCCGCCACCAACCAGTACGGCTACGACCTGGCCGGTCGGCTCACCTCCTGGAACAGCGGTACCAGCGCCGCTGCATACACCTGGGACGCGGCCGGAAACCGGACATCGGCTGGCGGCGCCACGTCGACGTTCGACGAACGCAACGAGCTGCTCAACGACGGCACCACCACATACACCTACTCGGCGCGCGGCACCCTCACCGGCAGCACTGCCCAGGGCTCCCAGCCCAAGGATGTCCAGTTCGACGGCTTCGACCGGATGGCCAAGGAGGGGCCGTCCACCTACACCTACGACTCGACCGACCGCGTCGCCCAGCGCGGGAACACCGCCTTCACCTACGACGGCGGATCCAACAACGTGGTCACGGACGGCACCGCCAGCTACACCCGCACCCCCGGCGGCAGACTCCTCGGCACGGCGGCGGGCGCAACACCCAGCCCACGCCTGGTGATCAGCGACCAGCACACCGATGTGGTCGCCACCATCGACCCGGCCGCGAAGGGCGTCACCGGCTCCACCGCCTACGACCCCTTCGGCAAGCCCACGGCGAGCGCCGGGGCCACCAACTCGCTCGGCTACCAGAGCGGCTGGACCGACCCCGCCTCCGGCGACGTCAACATGGCCGCCCGCTGGTACCGCCCGGGCAGCGGCACCTTCGCCTCCCGCGACTCCTGGCAGCTGGGCACCAACCCGTCCGCCCAGGGGAACCGGTTCACCTACGGCAACGGTGACCCGGTCGACTCGACGGACCCATCGGGGCACTACACCGTCTGCCACGGCGGTAGAGTTCTTCCCTGGATCGGCCTGGTTCTTGATTGTGAACTCATCAGGGAAAACCACATAGATGAGGATTTCCGCGGCGGATTTTCCGATGATCCTCAGGCTCCCGTCAAGCCGCAGATCAACTGCGACAAATACTGGTGGACGACTGACTGCGGAGGCTCCGGTTTTAGGCAGGCGCCCGCGCCGACATCAACGAGTGAACTCAACAGGGGAATCACAGCGACCATCGAACTCGGGCGAATCAGCCGCGGAGGCGGTTCAGGTGGCGGAGCGCACCCCAAGCCGGCACCGCCCCACCGGCGCCCCAGCCCGCACACGCCCCCCGGCCCCACCCTGCCCCGGCCCAAGCCGCCAACGGATACCCGCCCGATCAACGACAACGACCGCCCGCACGCCAACCCCGACCCGATCGACTTCTTCACCGACACCATCGTCACCATCGGTACCGCCGTCGTCTCCAGCGTGGTCGTCGAAGGCGCTCCGGTCGTCGTGGGCACCGCAACCGCCGTCGGCGCCGGCATCGTCGCCGGCACCGACGCCGCGATCGACCTCCTCACTGAGTCGGAGCCCAAGCCGATTCCCGGCCCGCGCCCCGGCGATCCGGGGGGAGAAGACAAGCGTCGAGGCCAGAGCTGCCAGCGCGACGGCGTGGGCTGGGTCGACATTGGTCCGGTGGATGTCGGCAACGGTGGGCGAGCCACTGGTATCACGGCCTGCCTGGACAGCGCCTACCTGAGTTCGCATAAGGGCAGCAGCACGGACGTGAAGAATGGCATCAAGCCCGCTGGCTACGACTGGGCCCGGAAGCAGGTGGGCTACTGGGGCGGGAATACCCGCGATGTAAACGCCTGCCACGTGCTAGGGGCCCAGCTGTCCGGATCGGGCACCAACCTTGCCAACCTGGTCACCTGCGGCAGCGACGCCAACTCCTACGTTGGGAAGAAGAAGCCGAGCGGCTCCAACCCTGGCCCCATGGACAGCATGCTGACCTTCGAGGACAAGGTGAAGAATCAGGTCGATAGCGGGAACACCGTGCTCTACCAGGTGACCCCACACTACGCGGGCAGCCGGAACGTGCCCTACAAGATCGAGATGTCCTACATCGCCTGGAACAAGGACGGCCATTTGATCGGCGCGGACCACGACAAGCCGCCGAACCTGATCTACACCGCAGGGAGCGGCTGGAAGAATCTCGGCAGCTCGATTCACAGCGGCACAGGGCAGGACGCCGGGCAGTACGGTGACTGATCGAACCGCGCCATCCCAAGGAGAAGATACCGCCATGGTCCACCCGGCCATTACCCGCCTCTCGGCCCTGCTTGGGGAGCCGAGCACCCTGGGCGACACCGTCGACTGGGATGAGCTGGCGCAGACCACTGGCCTGCGCCTGCCCGCCGACTACCGCGACTTCGTCACGCTCTACGGCGGCGGCGAGCTGGACGAGTACCTCGCTGTTAGCACGCCGCCGGTGGCCGGCTCCCTGTACGGCGACCTCGTCGACGGACTGGACTTCGACCCGAGGGAGGAGCCAGCGGCCCCTACCGGCACCGTCCCGGAGGACCTGGAAGACAGGAGGCTTCTCCCCTTCGCGAGCAGCGCCAATGGGGACGTGGTCTTCTGGCTCTGCGACAGCCAGAACCCGGACACCTGGGACGTCGTCGTCTTCAAACGCCAGCCCCTCTACGGGGAGGAACGCTGGATCCGCTTTGAGGCGGGCTTCGGTGACTTCCTCCTCGGCGCCCTCGGCGGCACGCTGCCGAACCCGTTCAGCGACAGAGGCTTCGCTGAGCCCCCGCACGCCTACCGCAACTGGCGGCAATCGCTGTAACTCGCATGGTGTTCACGCACGGCTGAGGTGACCCCGGCGATGTGGACACACCTGACAATGGATCTTGTAGATCCAGGAAGGTGAAGATCCGCGTGGCAAGGCCATCGAAGTACAACCCGGAGTTCAGAGCCGACGCGGTCGCGCTGTGGCGGGCATCGGCGGGCAGGCGGACGTTCAAGTCCGTCGCCGACGACCTCAGCATCAACCACGAGACCCTGCGCACCTGGGTGCGCGAGGCAGAGAGGACAGCACCCTCCGGCGGCGGGGGCGAGGACGAGCTGGCCCGATTGCGGGCGGAGAACGCGCGGCTGGTCAAGGCGGAGAAGGAGTGGCAGTTGGAGCGGGAGATCCTGCGCCGGGCGGCCGCCTATTTTGCCAGGGAGATGAAGTGACGCCCCGCCGCTGGGACTTCATCTCCTCCAACGCCGCTCTCGTCGGCGTGCAGCGGCTGTACCGGGTGCTGGGAGTCTCCCGCTCGGGCTACTACCGCTGGCAGGCCGGCGCCCAGACCCGTGCCGCGCGCCAGGAGGACGAGGACGCCCTGGTCGAGGAGATCCGGGAGATCCACGCCGAGCACAAGGAGACCTACGGCGCGCTGCGGGTCCATGCCGAACTTCGTGGCTACGGACACGCCGTGAACCGCAAGCGCGTGGCGCGGCTGATGCGCAAGCACGGCATCGTCGGCCGCCACCTGCGCCGCCGGAAGACCACCACGATTCCTGACCCGGTCGCGCCGCCGGTCCCGGACCTGGTCCAGCGCGACTTCACCGCCACCGACCTCGACGAACGCTGGTGCGGCGACATTAGTACTTATATCCAGGTCGGCGCGACGTGGCTCTACTTGGCCTGCGTCGTCGACATCCGCTCACGCCGGGTGCTCGGCTGGTCGACGGCTCCCCACATGCGGGCCGAACTCGTCATCGACGCGCCGCGGGCCGCCGTCGCGGCTCGTGGCGGGAACGTGGGCGGAGTGGTCTTTCATTCGGAGCGCGGGTCGCAATACACGTCGGCCGCGTTCGCGCGGGTCTGCGACTCGCACGGCGTCCGCAGAAGCATGGGGCGGGTCGGCTCGAGCTACGACAACGCCTCGGCCGAGAGCCTGTGGCAGGGGCTGAAGCGAGAGGTGATGCACAGGAAGCTGCTCCTGACCATCAGTCAGGCGCGGCTGGAGATATTCCAGTGGCTTACCTACTACAACGCTCGCCGGCGCCACAGCGCGCTGGGCTACCTCTCCCCGATGGAGTTCGAACAGCAGCACCACGCAGCAGCTAAACTCTCACTCGCAGCATGAACCCCTGTGTCCACATTCCGGGGGTCACCTCAGCTGCAGCTGACACCTTCTGCTGGATCACGTCGTCTCCGGATCCGGACCGATGGCCAGTCGCCGTCTACTCGCGCGGGGACCTTGAGTGGTCGGTGTATCCGTGTGGGATGGTCGAGTTCCTGCTCAAGCTGCTGCGCAACGAGTGGCCGAAGTGGCCGATCAGTGACGACTCGCTCCAGGACGTGGAGGATCCGCGCTTCCTGCACGACAAGGACGAGGCCGCGGGACGGGAGTCGGGGGACGACCCCTGGGAGTAGCCGGGGCGTTGTCGGCGTCTGCTGTCAGTGCGGTCGGTGATGGTTGCTTGCGCGGTGGAAGATCGTCCGTCGTGGGTCGGCGGGGCAGGGAGCGCGTGGTGACTCGGATTGGTGTGGAGGCCATGCGGTTGCGAGGGGTGCCCGAAGGGGTCACACACGGACCGAGCCGGGATTCGAGCCGTCCGAACTCCTCGACGGCGCTGTCGAGGGCGTCCTGCGGGTCCTCGACCTGGAGGCCTTTGCCAGCGAGAGCCACCTCTGGCCGATACGGGTGGACGACGGGCACATGGGCAGTCTGTTGGAGTAGTGGATGGGCGATCAGGGTGATCGGGGTGGATAGTTGAGCGACAGCGGGTCCGTGCGGGCGTTGGTACGGGTGGTGTGGCGGCGGAAGGAATTGGTGCTGCTGCCGGGGGTTGCGCTGGCGGTGGTGGGTGGGCTGCTTTGGCTACTGATCTCGGCGGAGGCTCGGGTCGGGGGAGTGTGCTGCTGGGGGTGGTCGGGGTAGTGGTGCTGGCCGTGGTCGCCACGTTCCTGAACGCGGTGATGCTCATCGCGGCCGATGACGCTCTGTGGGGTCGGCCGGTGGCGATCAGGGGCTGTTACGCGCGGGCGGCCGGGCGGTGGCGGGCGATTGCGGGGTGGGCGCCGGTCGGTGCCTTGGGAGTCGTCGGCGCGATGTTGCTGGTCGGGATGGCGTGGTCGCTGGCGAGCTATCTGGTGCTGCCGGCGGTCGTGCTCGACGGGGCCGGGGTCCGCGAGGCGCGGCGGCGGGCCCGGGAGTCGTACCGGAGGGATCGCGGGCGGTTCACGGAGGGCTCGGGCGCGGTGACGGCGCCCGTGCTGGTGACGTTGCTGCCGTCCTTGGTGATGTTCGCTGCGGGTCTCACCCTGACCGGCCGGGGTCTCGGGGTGCTGCTCATGGTTGGCGCAGCTCTTTGTCTGGGAGTGGGGGTGACGGCGTCCGCGAGCCTGTATGGGGTGTTCCGCGTGCGGCTGTACCTGGAGTCGAAGGGGGCGGCCGCGCCGGAGCCGGCGTTCCATGTGTCGCCGGTGCAGTAGCAGAGGGCGCGGGTTGGCAGCCGAGTTGATCGGCTGCCGCCCTGGTGCTGTGCTCGGCTCAGTCGGGCAAGTGTGGGGGCGGGCCCCGGATCAGGGCTTGAGGATGAGGCGGACGGGGTTGCCCTCCTTGCGTTCCAGGGTCTGCACCGGTGGCCTTCTCGAGGATCTGCAGCGCAGGTTTTCCGGCAGCGGCCACGAGCTCCCGCATTGGCAGGATAACTATCGCCGCGACGCCGAGCAGTATGGCTCCGGGTCCTACATCGGCGGCTGAGCGGCCTGCCCCGTTCCGCAGCGCCACCGACAAGGTGGCGAGCAGTGCCGACATCGCCGCGCATGCACGCAAGTTCAGCTACAAGCCGGCTGGCCTGGCGGTCCAGCAGGTCGAGCCGGTCGCCGCCGGGCAGACGATCACCACGTCCTCCGGCTACGACATCGGTGGGGGCAAGTCCCGGTGGACCAACGGCAAGAACACCTCGGTCGACTACACCTACAACTCCCTCGGGCCTCCCGAATCGACCGTCGAGCCGTCGGCCACCTCGCATGCCCCCCCGACCCCACCCTGCCCCGGCCCAAGCCGCCAACGGATGCCCGCCCGATCAACGACAACGACCACCCTCACGCCAACCCCGACCCGATCGACTTCTTCACTGCCGCCGTCGGCACCGCCACCGTCTCCAGCGTGGTGGTCGAAGGCGCCCCGGTCGTTGTCGGCACCGTCACCACCGTCGGCGCCGGCATCGTCGCCGGCACCGACGCCGCGATCGATCTCGCCGGTGACCTGCTCACCGAGCCGAGGCCTACGCCAATCCCGGCCACGGCCCCCCGCCGATTCCATTTCCGCTTCCGATTGGCCGCACAGGGGGCAGGACTCGTGAGGACGACGAATCCTGTGGCGAAGGCGCCAGCGCCAACGTGCACGGCAACATCACCTATCTGCCGAGGGAGCGCTTCCGTCCGGGGCGGGAGGGTGCCGTGCTACGGGCACCCATGGAGCTTCCAGGGTTCCAGTTGGATGGCGATGCCCGTTCTGCTGTCGTTCCCCCTCTCCCTGGTGGTGTTCGTCCCGGGGCTCACAGCGGCCGACCAGGGGCTCGGGGTGCTGCTGATGAGCGGCGCGGCGCTGTGTCTGGGCGGTGGTGTGGCGGTGACGGCAAGTCTGTTCGGTTTGTTCCGGGTGCGGCTGTACCAGGAGGCGACGGGGTGGGAGCCGGAGAAGCGCGTAGAGCCAGTGATCCATGTCTCGGCCGTCGAGTAGCGGCACGTGCCTGTGGCGGTTCGGCGGTTCTCGGCGGCACGCCTGTGTCCATCACTCGCGGGGATCCGGGCGCCGCTGAGCACGACCCGGATTCCCCACGTCGTCGAGGACGGCGCCGGATGACGCACGCGCTCGGCCGCTGCTACCTGGAGTCGACCCGGCCGAGCGGGTCGGCTTCGGCCGTCAGCGCGTCGCATGCCGTTTGCCAGGCGGGGTCGCCGGGGTGGAGCGCGGTGCGCAGGTAGGCCCAGGTGAGCCGTTGGAGCAGCGCGACCCGTGCGGGGTTCTCGTCGGTGGTCTCGGCGACGTCGTATCCGGAGATGCCGCCGAGCCCGTGCTCCGCGTCGAACAGGGTGAGCAGCGACTTGGGGCCGGGGGAGAGGGTGTACGGATCGGTGTGCCAGTCCGGCCCCCGGACCGTCAGGTGGGCGGAGGCGTCCTTGTCCCCGGCCACCACGAGCGCGGGCGTCGTCATCCGGGAGAAGTCCGGGGTCGAGAGGAAGGGGTAGTTCTCGGCCACCAGCGGGGTGAGGGCGTCACCTCCCCTGCCGGGTGCGGCCAGGAGGACGCCCGCCGTGATCCGGGGTTCGGCCAGGTCCACCGTCGTCCCGTCGTCGGGGTCGGTGAGCCGGGCGCCGAGCAGCAGGCTCGCGGTGTGCCCGCCCATCGAGTGCCCGGCGACGGCGACCCTGCCGTGGTCCAGGCGTCCGAGGAGTTGGGGGACGGCGGCCTCGATCGCGTCGAGCCGGTCGAGGATGTGCGTCATGTCCTCGGCCCGGGACCGCCAGTACATGGGTGCCCCGGGGGTGTCGGGGGCGAGGTCCAGCGTCGTCGAGCTGAGATGGGTGGGCTGGATCACGGCGAAGCCGTGCGCGGCCCAGAAGTTGACGAGGGGGGCGTAGCCGTTCAGCGAGGAGAGGTTGTTCGAGTGGCCCTGGCCGTGGGAGAGGAGGACGACCGGCAGGTCGCTCCCGGTCAGCGGCGCGGAGACCCGCACCTCCAGGTCCACGGCCCGGCCGGGCACCGGCAGGACGACCGGGCTGACGGAGAGGACGGGGACGGGCGGGCCGAAGGTGTCGGTCGGGTGCGTCGATTCGCTCATGGTGCGCATGTCCCTTCAGGGGCCTCTCCCCGTCGGGCCTGAGCGGCCGGCGGCGGGCGAGGCGGTCGGGAGCGTCCGGTTTCGGCTATGCTGAAATCGGAACCTTGTTCCACTTACTATACGGAACAGCGTTCCGCTTCGTCAATGACTATCGGGAGGAGAGCGTGGTGTCCACTGCGGGCCAGTCCGGGGAGACCCGGTCCGGGGAGTCGCCGGCCAGGGGAAGGCGGGCCGACGCGCAGCGCAACCGGCAGACGCTGCTGGCCGCCGCCGCCGAGGTGTTCGTCTCCTCCGGCGTCGACGCACCGATCCGCGAGATCGCGGCCAGGGCGGGCGTCGGAACGGGGACGATCTACCGCCACTTCCCGACCCGCGCGGATCTCGTCGTCGCCGTCTACCGCCACCAGGTCGAGGCCTGCGCCGAGGCCGGCCCGAGCCTGCTGGCCGAGGCCGACTCCCCGCTCGCGGCACTTCGCCAATGGGTCGACCTCTTCGTCGACTTCCTGGTCACCAAACACGGACTCGCCAACGCGCTGCAATCGGACGGCGGCGGCTTCGACGCGCTGCACGCCTACTTCCTCGACCGCCTGGTGCCCGTCTGCGCCCAACTGCTCGCCGCCGCGGCCGAGGCCGGCGAGACCAGGCCCGGAACGCAGGCCTACGAACTGATGCGCGGCATCGGCAACCTCTGCGCCGGCCGCGACGACGACCCCCGCTACGACCCCCGCCGCCTGGTCGACCTGCTCCTCCAGGGCCTCCAGCGACCGCCGTCATCCTGACGGGCCACGGCCTTCCGCAACCGTGAGCTCTCCTCGGTTCGGCCGGTCCTGGCCGGCATGGCGTGGATGGACCTGATCACTATGCCCCGCCCCGGCTGCGGCCGTGGTGCCCAGCTCGTGTTCGACGGCGGTGAACGCCTCGTCCACCACGGGCGGACGGATCGGTGCTGGTCACCAGGGGTGGAACTGCTGCTCGGGCCCTCTCAGGCCAACCCGCCAAAGCGGGCTGTCTCACCCAAGGCTGACAGAGAGGGCCAGTGCGGCGGGCAGGTGCACCACGAGTGTGAAGTAGAGGATGGCGGCGGTGCCCGCCAAGCGCGCGCCGCCGCAGGTCGTCCGCAGCGGCGCGCGTACCGGGTCGGTGCTACGGCGCGGTGACGCTCGGCTGGCCGCCCGCGCCGAAGGCCCAGCCCTCCACGTCGCCGGGGGCCGGCTGGTAGCTGGCGGCGCCGAGTTGAACATCGGTACAGCCGTTATCGGTGAGAACGATCATGGTCGTCCAGCACAGTGGTCACCGCCATCCTTCCGGCCGCCGGCGCCCTGAGCCCGCTTCGGGACCCTGATGCGCCAGAGCTGGACGAGGATGAGGATGAGGACGAGTCGGTCGGCTCGGAGTGAGCCGGGGCCGTCACTGCCTGCTTCCCTACCGACCGTCGCCCGGCGTCACAGGAGAGCGCCGCCGGAGACCTCGATGCGCTGGGCGGTGACCCAGCGCAGTCCCTCGGAGGCCAGCGTAGCGATGGCGTCGCCGATCTCCTCAGGTTCGCCGACGCGGCCGAGCGCGGTCTGTCCGGCCAGAACCTGGCGCATTCCGGCGTCGTCCCGCATCGCTCCACCGTTGAAGTCGGTGGCGGTCGGCCCCGGGGCGATGGAGTTGACCCGGATGCCGCGTGGTCCGAGTTCTGCGGCGAGGGTGCGGCTCAGAGCTTCGACGGCGGCCTTCGACGCGGAGTAGGCCGAGGTGGCGGGGCTGGTGTGGCGGGTCAGTGACGTCGAGACGTTGATGACCTGGCCGCCCTGGGCCAGCAGCGGCACGAGCGACTGGATGAGGAAGAACGTGCCCCGGACGTTGGTGCCCATCACCGTGTCGAAGTCGTCGATCGTGACAGTCTCCAGCGGCCCGAAGACTCCCACTCCCGCGTTGTTGACCAGGATGTCGAGCCTCGAAGTACCCCAGCGCTCCAGCTGCGCGCCCAGTTCGGAGGTGAAGGACGCGAAGGAGGAGACGTCGCTGATGTCGAGCCGGAGAACAGCGGCAGTCCCACCCACGGCCCGCACCTGTTCCGCCGTCCTCTCAGCCCCGGCCACATCGCCGCGGTGGGTGACCACGACCCGCACTCCGCGTGTGGCCAGGGCGATGGCCGCGCTGCGCCCGAGGCCGCGATTCGCACCGGTCACCAAAGCGATCTTGTCGATTGTCATGAACTTCCTCCACCGTGCGACAACCAGGATCCGCCCAGGTGCCACAGATCAGATGCGAGTCACTTGACTCGCCTTGTTGGTGCACCGTAAGCGGGCCCCCGAGGCGAGTCAAGTGACTCGCCTCGGGACTGCGGCATACTCTCCGCATGGCAGCAGAACTCACCGCGCATCACCGCAGGCTCGCCCAGCAGAAGCGCGAGGCGATCACCTCCGCGGCCACAGAACTGTTCTTGGACCGTGGCTACGCCGGCACTTCCCTCGCACGGATCGCCGAAGCGGCCGGGGTCTCGAAGTCCACCCTGTTCAAGCGGTTCCCCACCAAGGCGGCCCTCTTCGAGGCCATCGTCACCGAGTCCTGGCAGCGTGACGCCGGCGATACCGCCGCCCGGCCGCAGGCGGGAGATCTGCGCTCCGGGCTGACAGCCATCGGCCACCGCTACGCCGACCTGATCAGCCAGCCCCGCATGACAGGCCTGTTCCGGATCGTCATCGCCGAACTGCCTCGTTTCCCCGAGCTGGGACGGATGCAGTTCCAGCTCGGCAAACTGCCCTACTTCGCCTCCGTCCAGCACTACTTGGAATCCGAGCATGAGGCGGGCAACGCCGATGTGTCCGACGCTGAGAGCGCCGCGAACCAGTTCCTCGGCATGATCGCCAACTACGTCCTGTGGCCCCGCATGCTGCTGACCGGCTGGAACCCCGCAGCCTCCGACATCCACAACGCCGTCGAAGAGGCCGTCGAGACCATGCTCGCCAGATACACCCCTGTCCCGTCGGCCTGACCCGAAGCCGGAACTTCGACACTGACGCGCAATGCCAAAGACCGCGACGCCTTCACCCGCGATACCTGTCGGCAAACGAAGGCGAGCTCAAGCGGTCAGCGCATCACCGCTGTTCAGGAGCACCCCCTCGACCTCGGCGACAGCACCCCCCGCTTCGAACTGTTCCTCGGCACGCTGCTCCGCGGCCTGCCCGCGCAGGAACCGGGCGTCGAACGTGGCGTCGAACGGAGCGCCGAATGACGCGCCGAACGGCGATAGGCCCCGGCACCGCACCTCAGGGCCCCGGCCGACCGCGTTGAGATGGTCCGGCGGAGTGACTATCTTCGTGAGGTGAGTGAACGTGTGATGCAAGAGCCCACCCTGATGGTGCTGACCGCCCTCGCGGACGCGCCCCGGCACGGATACGCCATCGCGCAGGAGGTCAAGACGATGACCGGCGGCCGGGTCGCGCTGCGCACGGGTGCGCTGTACGGGGCCCTGGACCGGCTGCTGGCCGACGGCCTGATCGACATCGACCGCGAGGAGATCGTCGACGGCCGGGCCCGGCGGATCTTCACCTTGTCCCCGGCGGGGCGGGAGCGGCTCGCGGTGGAGGCCGAGCGCCTGGCCGCGGCGGCGAAGGAGGCCACCCGCCGCCTGTCCGTCGCCAAGCCGCCGGCGGCCTCCGCATGATCGAGCGCGTCCTGCGGCTCTATCCCGCCGCCTACCGCCGGGCCCACGGCGGGGAGATCGTCGCGACCTTCCGCGAGATGACCGCGGGCGAGCCGCTGGGTTCGCGGCTGCGGGAGGGCGCGGGTCTGGCGGCGCACGCGATGAGGATGCGGATGGGGCTGGGCCCGGCCGCTCCCGTCGCGAAGGTCCTCGCGCTGGCGTACCCCTTCGCGCTGGCCGCCTCGGCCGCCGCCTGCGGCCTGCACCTGCTGACCTGGTACGCCGACGTCGTCTCCTCGCCCGCCCCGTTGGGGGCGCGACTCGAAGCCGACCTGTCGGGGGCGTGGGGCGCGCTGCTCGTCTCGTCGCTGGTCGTGGTCGCGGGGGCGGTAGCGGCGCTGACCGGCCGGTGGCGCGTGGGGGTGCCCTGCGCGGTGGCCGGGCTGCTCTCCTTCGCGGTGGCCGCGGTGGTCAGCGGGCCGGGGTTCGGTGACCCGGTGGTCACCCCGGCCGCGATGGTTCTGGCGGCGGCCGTGCTGCTCGCCTGCCCGCAGGACCGGCGGGCGGAGGGCGTCGCGGCGGGGCGAGCGGGCGAGGCCGCTGCCGTGGTCGCGCTCGTGGTCGTGCCGCGGGCGGCCATCGCCTCGCACGGGGTGCCGTGGGTCAGCACCGACTACGGGTGCTGGCCGCTGGTCGTCCTCGCCGCGACCGGTGTCGCGCTGACCTGGTCCAGTGGATCGCGGGGCGGCCGCGAGCTGGCGGCGATGGCCCTGGCCTCCCCGCCGCTGCTCGCCCACGCCTACACGGTGGCGTGGGGCGAGGCGGCTGTCGTGGCGTGCCTGGCGGCCGCGCTGCCGGCCACCGTGGTGGCCGTCGGGCTCGCCGGCCGCCTGAAGCGAAGCGGTCGCCTCCTCCGCTGACCGGCAGCTCGGGGACGGTGCAGCTGGGCGATGACCGGCACGCGGTTCCCGCCGGCCGAGGCCAGCAACATCATCGCCCGCCGGTAGCGCACCGAACCCGTACTGCCACGCCGCACAATCCGCTGTAACTGCGGGCCCTCCTGGCCGGCCAGTCTCCGGACCTTGACCGGCTCCGCCACCACGCCTCCCCGAACCTCGGATGTCCACCCACGTCCAACCGGTCCGGACCGTGCCACCGCGAACCCGGTGAACCTTCGCGGTCAGAGCACCAGGAAGGCGCCGGGGTTGTCCGCGCAGACCAGGGCCGGCGACCCGAACTCGCTCACGCAGACGACGATCCGAGTCCCGCACACGGTCGCATCTGCCGGTACGGTGACACGACCGTACTCACTGCGGTCCTGGGCGTCTCGCTCGGTCGCACACCGCATGGCGAAGTCGTCCTCGAGGCGCGACACAAGGTCTCCGAACAGCGCGTACCGGGTGGACGTCACGTCGCCGAGGTGCCCGGCCGCGCGGCGAGGCCAGGGCACCCACAGGCACGACGCCTGGCGTACCGCCACCACCGGCGTCCTCGCAGCAGTGCGCAGCTTGTCACCCGAGCGGTGGGAGGCGAGACGTCCGCAGTGGCCAACCGGCGGCGACTGTGAAAATCGCTGTCCGATCACCGGAGCACGGTGATAGACATCCGGCGTGGAAAAGAATCTTGAGTTCCCTGACCTGCTGCGACTGATCGATGAACGGTCGACCGCCTTCCGCGCCGTGGTCGCCGCCGCGCCCAGTCTTGACGCACAGGTGCCGACCTGCCCCGGGTGGACGTTGTTCGATCTGGTGAAGCACCTGGGCGGGGGAGACCGTTTCTGGGCCGCCATCGTCGGTGCGGGGCCTGCCGACGCGCCCCCGGCCGAGGCCGTCGCCGCGCGCGTCGCTCTGGTAGTGCCGCGGGAGCGTGAGGCCCTGCTGGCCTGGTTGGCCACGTCGACGCAGCTTCTGCTGAGCGCCCTGCGCGAGGCAGGACCGGAGAGCGGTTGCTGGACGTGGTGGCCCGCGTCGCAGTCACCGCCAACCTCCGGCGGTGTCGCCCGGCACCGGGTCCAGGAGACCGCGGTGCACACGTACGACGCCCAGCTCGCCTGGGGCGCCCCGCAGCCGCTGCCGGTCGAGGTGGTACTCGACGGTGTGGAGGAGTTCCTGTTCACCGTCTGCGGAACGCCGAGTGCCTGGCCGCACAAGCCCACGGCCTTCGACTTCCACGCCGCCGAGGGCCGCTCCTGGCGCCTCACCGTCGACGGCGACGGCGCACGCACCACCCGCATCCCCGCGCCCACCGCCGCGACCGACGAGGACTCGGACGCAGCCGGCGCCTCCGTCCACGGCACGGCCAGTGAGCTGGTCCTCTACCTGTACGACCGGATCCAGGCCGACTCCTTGCACGTTGACGGAGACGCAGGGCTGCTCGACCTGCTCCGCGCCTGGGAGCCGGAGGAGAAGTAGGACGTAGCGGGGGCGGGGCGGGGCGGGGACCGGGCCTCGAGCCGGTAGGACACGACTCTTCGCCGGGTTCGTCGGTCGCGGCACCGGGCTCGAACCCGCGAGGCGGCCTCGGGGCGTCACCAAGCCGACCGTCTACCTGGATGGCAGTGCGAATGTGTCCGCCCCAGCGATCATGAGAAGCGACGCGACTGCCGTCGTCCCGATCTCGTCGAGAAGTCAGTCGATCGGGTGACTGCGGCGGCTGCCGTGCATGAGAGCAGGGCCTCTTGGCAGCTCGAAGGGTGTCGAAGCCAACGTGCGGTCCAGGAGGCCCTGTTGTCGCATTTCTACGGCAACGCGGGAGTGGGGTCCACTTCGGCCACTCTCGCGTGCGACTGTCTGGCTCACAGGTTCGGGAACGCCGGAGACCACGGGGTGCGCGAGCGTCGGTATCCCACCGACATGTCGGACGCCGAGTGGGCGGTCGTCCGGCCACTGCTGCCGGTGCCGGGCTGGCTGCGGGGTCGGGGTGGGCAACCGGAGGCTTATTGCCACCGCGCGATGCCGGACGCGATCCGCTACCTGGTCGACAACGGCACGAAGTGGCGGCCCATGCCTGCCGACTTCCCACCGTGGGACCGGGCCTACGCGTTCTTCCGGCGCTGGCGCAACCACGATCTGGTCCGCGAGTTCCACGACCGGCTCCGCCGCCGGGTCCGCGAGCGGGCCGGGCGGGACTCGGAGCCGGGCGCGGGCGTGATCGACTCGCAGTCGGTCAAAGCGGACGCGGTCGTCGGCTCTGACCGCCGCGGCCCCGCGCGCCACACCGGCACCACTGTTTTCGGCTTCGCCGCCTCCGCCGGTTCGGGCCGCGCCGGTTGCACACCAGGAGCCGGCAGACCCCCGGAGGCGGCAGACCCTCGGAGCCGGCAGACCCTCGGAGGCGGCGGGGCCGATGACGGCGTCGTTGCCCGGGGCCAGTACCTCGCCAACGCGTGAGCGGGCGATGACCCACTCGTTCCACTCCCGCTCGGCCACGGCCAGCTCCGTCTGGAGGCGGTCGGCCTCCTCCCGCAGATCGTCGACACGACGGCGAGCGGTGAGCTCACGCTGTTCCAGCAGTCCCACGACCGACGGCATCCTCGACCTCCACCAACGCGACGACACGACACGTCACCACTGCCACGAGACCGCCGACCCTATGCCTGACCAGCGAGAACGCAGTCCTCAAGCCCGGAAAGACGACAACCTCTCTGCACCGGGAAGTCGGGTTCGACCGGGTGGCGTTCGGTGCTTCCTTCCAGGGCATCGAGTTCGCCGGTGGTGAGGGTTGGCTTCTGCGAGCGGACCCGCGGCGACCGTGACGGGGAGGATGCCGGATTCCGGACGGCGTTCAGGCCCATCTGGCCTATCGGGCCTTGGGCATCGACAGCACGGTCGCCCGCCGCAGCCGGAGCCGCGAGGGATGACGCGGCGCATCCGCCAGAGGTCATTAGTCCGTTTGACGTAGCATTCCGTTCGACGGACTATTGGGGTCTGCGCGAGAGGATGCTCATGCCGTTCACCCTGGCCCACCCCGCGGCCGTACTGCCGTTGCTGCGGAGACCCTTCAGTCGGGCCGCGCTGGTTGCCGGAGCCGTCGCACCGGACCTGCCCTACTTCGTCGTCACCACGGGACTGCCCGTCAGCGCGCAGTCCTGGTACGAACCGTTCGTCAACGCCACGACCTCGCACAGCGCTCCGGGCGCCGTCACCGTCGCCCTGCCGTACGCCCTCGCCCTGTGGGGACTGCTCCGCGCCGGCGAACGCCCGCTGGCGTCCCTGCTGCCGCTGCCGCTGCCGCTGCCGGTGCCGGTGCCGGTGCCGCTGCCGGAGCCCAGCGCCGCGTCGCGGCTCCGCACTGCCGGCGCGCTGGCGCGGCGAGCCGGGTGGATCGTGCTGTCCGCCCTGATCGGCATCGCCACGCACCTGGTCTGGGACGCCTTCACCCACTTCGACGGCTTCGTGGTCGCCCGTACGCCCTGGCTCAACTCCACGTTGGTGGGCAGCCTCACCTGGGCGCGGGCGTTGCAGCACGCGAGCACGATCGGCGGCCTGGCCGCCATCGCGGTGTACGTGTGGCCGAGGCGGGCCAGCTTCCTCGCCGCTGAGGGCCGCACGAAGCCTGGCAGCGAAACCCGGCGCCCCGTCCTCCTCGCCATGGCCCTGGTCACGCTCGTCGGAGCCGTCGCCCACGCCTGGCGGTGGCTCGCCGGCCCGGAGGCGGTGGCCGACGGGCTGCCGCTGAGCGCCGTCGTCGAAGGGGTGCTGTCCGACGCGGCGAAGGGCGCGGGCGCCGGCCTGATCGGCAGCCTGACCCTGTACGTCCTCATGTGGTGGAGTCGGCGCGCCCTCGCAGCAACCCGCCTCCGCCGGGGCAGAGTTGACACAGTACGCCCGGGTCCGCAGGGAGAACGCGGGGCCGTTCACCGACAATCGGAACACCAGGCAGAGGCCGATGGCCGGTTCGGTACCCGGCCGACCAGATGAGGGGAACACGTGCGTCCAGATCATGATCAGGATTCGCTGAGCTTCGCGTTACTCGGCGAGCTGCGGGTCCGGCGCGCCGGCACGGACCTGCACTTCGGCGGCCCGCAGCAGCGGTCGGTACTGGCCGCCCTGCTGCTGCGCCCGAACGCGGTCGTGACGGTCGACGAGCTGATCGACGGCCTGTGGGGAGACCGGCCGCCCGGTGCGCCCGACACCAGCTTGCGCACCTACGTGTGGCAGCTGCGGAACCTGCTGGAGCCCGTGCGCACGGCGCCCAGGGTGCTGGTCTCCCGAACGGGTGGCTACCGTCTGGCCGTCGAGCCGGACCGCGTGGACCTGTGGCGGGTCAAGCGCTTGCAGGAACTGGCCGGGACGTGCGCCGCCGAACGCCCGCAGGACGCCCGGAACGCACTGGGAGAAGCCCTGGCCCAGTGGCGCGGGGAGCCGCTCGCCAGCCTGCCGGGGCCGCTCATGTGCCGCGAGCGGGAGCGGCTTTCGAGGCTGCGCCTCACCCTCCTGGAGGAGCGCCTCGCCCTCGACGTGGCCCTCGACGTGGCCCACGGTGCGGGACTCGGCGCGGCCCTCGACGTGGCCCTCGACGTGGCCCTCGACGCTCCCTCCGGCTACCTGTCGGAGCTGGAGCAGCTGGCCGGTGACCACCCGCTCCACGAGCGCCTCCAGGAACTGCTCATCCGCGCGCTGCGGCGGCAAGGGCGCACGTCCGAGGCGCGTGCGGTCTACGACGCGCTTCGATTACGGTTGGTCGAGCAGCTGGGGATCGAACCGGCGCCCGCGCTCACGGAGTTGTGTCACGATCTCGGTGTGGATGCCGCCATGCGATCGAGGACCGCTGCACCCGGTCCGGACTTGCGCCCAGACGTACCGTTATCACCCGCGTCGGCTGACCGAGGCGCTGACCGAGGCGCTGACCGAGGCGCCGACCGAGACGTCGACCGAGGCGCAGGCGATGCGGCCGACAGTGAGGCCCTGGACCAACTCCCCCCGGTGCTGGCGCAGTTCATCGGACGGCAGGACCACATCGCCGGAATCGGACAAGCGCTGACCGGGCGAGCACCGGCCGGACGGACCAGCCCCGCACTGCGACTGGTGACCGTGACCGGGATGGCCGGGGTGGGGAAGACGACCCTCGCGGTGCGAGCCGCCCACACCGTGCGCCCGGACTTCCCCGACGGCCGGCTGTACGCGGACCTGCGCGGCGCCGACCTGGTGCCCGCGAACGCGTCCGACATCCTGGCGGACTTCCTGACAACGCTGGGCGTCCGGGCGGCAGTTGTGCCCAAGGACCTCGAAAGCAGGTCGGCGCTGTTCCGGACCGCCAGCGCGGGACGACGGCTGCTCATCCTCCTGGACAACGCACGCGACGAGGCCCAGATCCAGCCGTTGCTGCCCGGCTCGTCGGACTGCGCGGTCATCGTCACCAGTCGCACGGTGCTCACCAGTGTGCCGTCGGTCCTGCACGTCGCGCTGGACGTGTTCAGCGAGCCCGAGGCGATCGGCCTGCTCGACTCGGTCATCGGCGCGGCACGCCGGTCCGGACAGGGCCCCCAGGCCAGGATGCTGGTCGATGCCTGCGGCCGGCTCCCCCTGGCCGTACGGATCGCCGCGGCCCGGCTCGCCGCCACCCCGGATCAGCCGATCGCCGAGCTCGTCCGGAGCCTGGCCGACGACCGCGAGGGCATCGACGCCCTGCGCACGGGCGACCTGGCGATCGAGCAGGTCTTCGAGCTCAGCTACCGGCTGCTCCCACCACCCCTGGCCACGGCGTTCCGGATGCTCTCCTGGGCGGAGCCCGACCTCGGTCTGGCATCGGCAGCCGCAGTCCTGGGCCTGGCGGAGTACCAGGCGGAGCGGCTCGCGGAGTCGCTGGTGGACCAGGCGCTGCTGGAGTCGACGGGCGCCGGGCGCTACCGCTACCACGACCTGGTGCGCGCCTTCGCCCGCCGGGCGTCGCTGCGGACCGGCGACCACGAACGGGCCTGCGCCCAGCAGCGGCTGCTGACCCATCTGCTCGGCTGCGCCCGTACGGCCTTCACCCTCGCCGTACCCGGCGACCCGGTCGCCGACGTCTTCGGCGAGCCGCTCCAGCAGCCGGCCGCCCCTCCTGGCCGCTCCCCGGCCGCCCGTCCAGGCCGCTCCCCGGTCGCCCGTCCAGGCCGCTCCCCGGTCGCCCCGGCTTCCTTGCGCCCCTCGGTCTCCCCGGTCTCCCCGGTATCCCCGGTCTTCGCGGATCTGGCGGACGCCCGCCGGTGGGCCCGGACCGAGACACCCGGCGCCGTGGCGCTCGCGGCCGCCGTCGCGACGGACACCCTGCGCGCCCTCGCCGACGGCCGGCCCTCGGCGATGACCGACCTGCGGGCGGCCGTCAACCTGCTGATCGCCCTCAGCCCGCTCGGCCTCGGCGCCGTCGGCGGCCGAGCGGAAGACGCCACCCGCACGCTGATCGCCGCCGCCGTCGCGGCCGGCGACCGTTGCGCGGAGGGCCGGTCGCGGTTCCTCCTCGGCACGGTCCTGCTGGCCCGGGCCCGGCTCGGCGAGGCCGGCGCACAGGCCCGGCAGGCGGCCGAAGCCTGCCGGGAGGCGGAGGACCCGGCCGTTCTCCGGCAAGCCCTCAACGACCTGGGCCTCATCGCCCAGGCCGAGGGCCGGCACGAGGAGGCGATCGCCGCCTTCGACGAGGCGGTGGCGCTCGCCCGGCAGCTCGGCCACCGGTCCGGCGAGGTGGCGAGCACCGCGAACGCGGCCCTGTCCCGCATCCGCACCGGTCACGTGGCCACGGCGGTGCAGACCTGTCAGCGGATCCTCGCCGAACCCGGGGGGACCGCCGACGTCGCGATGACCGCGTACGTGCACTACGTCCTCGGCCTCGCCTACCAGGAACTGGGCCGACTCGACGACGCCGCGGCGCAGCTGCGGTCCTGCATCTGCTGCGCGGGCGTCACCGGCGATCTCAACCGGGAGTCGGCCGCCCGAAGCCGCCTGGCCGACGTCCTGCGCCTGCTCGGACGGCTCGACGAGGCCGTTCAGCAGGCGGAGCGGGCACTGGACCTCGCAGAAGCAGGTGGGCGACAGCGCGAACGCGCTCTCGCCCACCTGGTGTTGGCCCATGCGATGACCGCCCGCAGCGACCACCACGCCGCCCGGCATCAGGAAGCGAAGGCGCGCCTACTGCTCAGCCGCCTCAGCGCCCCGGAGGCCGCCGACGTGACGTCGATGCTGGCCGCCCTGGCGACCGCCGACCGGACCCCTCACCCCCGGTAGCGGATGACGAGACCGGTGCCGTTCCACGCGATGCGCCCCGAGAGGCAGTGCACGTCGGCCGACCCGCCGCAGGCCTGCGCCGACGGCTCGGTCGGCGAGCCCTGTCGCACGGGGGCCCCCGCGCCCACGGCAACAGCGCCCACCACCGGCACCAGCACGGCCGCACCGGCAACAGCCGTACGGACAACAATCGTTCGAAACACGGATGACGCTCCCTACGTACCTACGGCAAGACGTCCGAACGCTCGCAGGGGCCGGTAGACATCAGATCAACGCAACCGTCACTCCCGTCACTCCCGCACACGGACACCGCACCGCACCGCACCAACAGGAGGTTGGGAACCATGGCCCAGCAGTTCGGTGACTACCAGAACGAGATCTACTTCGAGGGCCTGCGCGGGGTGCAGCCCGCCCTGCCGATGACGTACGCCGGGCTGGAGGCCGGGGCGCAGGCCGCCCTCCCCCCGTCGATCTGGTCGTACGTGGCCGGCGGCGCGGGGGACGAGCACACCCAGCGCGCCAACGTCCGGGCCTTCGAGCGGTGGGGCCTCTACCCCCGGATGATGGTCGGCGCCGCCCGTCGCGACCTGACCGTCGACCTGTTCGGCCACACCCTGCCCTCGCCGCTGTTCCTGGCGCCGGTCGGCGTGATCGGCCTCTGCGCCCAGGACGGCCACGGAGACCTCGCCGCCGCCAGGGCCGCCGCCCGCACCGGCGTGCCGATGGTGGCCTCCACCCTCACCGTCGACCCGCTGGAGCAGGTCGCGGCCGAGTTCGGCGGCACGCCCGGCTTCTTCCAGCTCTACACCCCGACCGACCGAGACCTCGCCGCCAGCCTGGTGCACCGCGCGGAGGCGGCCGGCTTCCGGGGCATCGTGGTCACCCTGGACACCTGGATCACCGGCTGGCGCCCGCGCGACCTCGCCACCTCCAACTTCCCCCAGCTGCGCGGCCACTGCCTGGCGAACTACTTCACCGACCCGGTCTTCCGGGCCCGCCTGGCCAAGGCCCCCGAGGAGGATCCGGGTGCGGCGATCCTGGAGTGGGTCGGTATCTTCGGCAACCCGCTGACCTGGGACGACCTGCCGTGGCTGCGCTCGCTCACCGACCTGCCGATCATCCTCAAGGGCGTCTGTCACCCCGAGGACGTCCGCCGGGCCCGGGACGGCGGCGTCGACGGTCTCTACTGCTCCAACCACGGTGGCCGCCAGGCCAACGGAGGCCTGCCCGCCCTGGACGCGCTGCCCGCCGTGGTCGAGGCGGCGGGCGCTCTGCCGGTGCTCTTCGACTCCGGGGTGCGCAGCGGCGCCGATGTCGTCAAGGCGCTCGCCCTCGGCGCCACCGCGGTCGGCGTCGGCCGCCCGTACGCGTACGGGCTGGCGCTCGGCGGCGAGGACGGCATCGTGCACGTGCTGCGCTCACTGCTGGCGGAGGCCGACCTGCTCATGGCGGTCGACGGCTACCCGACCCTGGCCGACCTGACCCGCGAGGCGCTGGTGCGCCTCTGAGGCGGCCGACGGCCGACGGCCGAATTCACGACACGTATTCGGTGGCGATGCGGTCCGTGCTTCCCCGGACTACGTGAACCCGGTTGTGGTGAAAGCGGTCCTGACCGGATCTCTGTGGTCGGCTTGACCGTCAGGAGTTCATGTGTATGACTGGCCGTCACTTGACTGTGATCTGCGGGTTCGTGGAGCCGTCAAGACCTTGAATCAGCCATGACGCGCACGTAGATCCATCGTTGACTGATCATTGATCAGCTGCTCGTAGGTTTTTCTCGTCGGAGGCGATCGGTTCCGCCCCAGGGCGGACGTCACCGATGACACGAGAGCCTGCGGGGAGTCGTCCCCTGAACCGGAACGGAGTATTCATTCTATGAACACCAACGACCTCGACCAGGTCATATCCGAGTTGACCCGGATCAAGAAGGAGTATGTCGAGCAGCGTTCGGCTTTCGTCCCTGGAGAGCGCATGGCCGGCTTACTGAAGGGGCTCGGCGCCACCGACGCTGACCTGGCCCAGCTCCAGCGGGTGAGTGACGACCTGCCGGACGACCCCACCCTCCCCTTCCGCCAGTCGAAGAACGGCCGCTTCCACTTCGACGTGAAGAACGGGACGATCGACCGGGGCGAATTCCAGCCGTTCGCGCTCTCGGCGGACGAGGACTTCGTACGCCATGACTCCGGACAGAAGCGTGAGTTCGCGGAGGTCGGTGACGACCTCCAGCTGAACCGGGCCTTCCAGGGGCTGCTCCTGTTCAAGGCGTTCATGGTCCAGGACGTGGAGATCGCGCACCGCCCGAAGCTGGACTACGACTACCCCGGCTGGGTGTGCACCCTGTTCAACCTGCGGACCGTCACCACGCCCGAACTCGTCGGCGAGCCCGCCCTCGAAGGGGTGCACAGCGACGGCGTGGACCACACCATGACCACCCTGCTCGGCAGTGAGAACATGACCGCCGACAGCGCCATCACCTTCCTCCACGACATGCGGCAGATCAACGCGGTCCGCTGGGACGAGGTTGAGCCGGAGCTCGTCGTGGGCCAGTACCAGCACCGCCACTTCCTCGACACCATGCTGGTCGTCGACCACGAGCGGAAGCACAGCCTCTCCCCGGTGGTCGCCGCCGACCCGCAGCAGACCTCCACCAGGGATATGCTGATCTTCTTCACGCGGAAGCCCGCCCTGGAGGGTCACATCTCCCACACGCACGACTCCCTCGCCTGCCACTCCGCCCTGCCGATGTCGGTCGGGTTGCTTCCCTCGGTGATGGTCTGATGGCGGCGGACGGGATCACGATCACCGACTTCCTGGACGTCGACATCCGTGCGGGCCGGATCGTCCGCGCCGAGGCGTTCCCGCGCGCCCGCCGGCCCGCGTACAAGCTGTGGATCGACTTCGGCGATCTGGGCGTTCGGAAGTCCAGCGCCCAGATCACCGACCTGTACGCGCTCGATGACCTCGAAGGTCGCCTGGTGATGGCCGTGGTGAACCTCCCGCCCCGGCAGGTCGCGGACTTCATGTCCGAGGTCCTCGTCCTCGGAGTGCCGGGCGAGGGCGGCGGCGACGTGGTCCTGATCGCCCCGGACCGGGAGGTCAAGCCGGGAGCGCGGCTGCTCTGACGCGAACCGGCATCACCGGCCGGACGACCGGGCCGGGGACGCCGCGGAGGAGCGACCTGACGTCACTCTGTGGGAGCCCGGGGGAGATTCCCCCGGGCCTCCCGACCGGCCGGCCCGGTCCCGTTCGTGGAGGGTGAACAACCTCTTCCGGCGCACCCCCGCCGGCCGGGTCCTGCACTGATCGTTCAAAACTCCGTCCGCGCATGCTGGGGAAGCCGGGGTCGGTCGGGGCGGGGGTGATCCTGGTGTCCAGGGTGGGCAGGGCGCTGACGATGTCGCGGTGGACGAGGTGTTCGGGCGTGCCGGCCGGACGCCCGGGGCAGTTGCGGGGGGTTCGGCGCGCACGCCTGCGCGTGGCCGGTGGGCCGTGCCGGTGTGCGCGCCGCTCCGCCGGGTGTCAGACGGCGGGCTGTTGCTGGGTGACGCAGTGGATGCCGCCGCCGCCGGCGCCGAGGGAGTCGATGTCGAGCTGCTCGACGGTGCGTCCGGGGAAGAGCCGGGCCAGGGTCGCCCGGGCGGCGGCGTCGGCCGTGCCGTCTCCGAACTGGGCGGAGATCACGGCGCCGTTGCACGCGTAGTAGTTGGCGTAGGAGGCGACGAAGTTCTGGTTGGTGGAGCGGATCCTGTAGTAGTCCGGGCCCTGGAGTCTGGTCACCGCGGTCGGACCGCCTGCGGCCGTCGTGGCGGCGGACAGGATCTGGTACTGCTCGCGCGCGTCGCTGGCCCACGCGTCGGTGTCGGTCGCCAGCGGCAGCTGGACCAGCCCGGCGCCGGGGGCGAGGAAGCGCGAGGTGGCGTCGACGTGGTCGTCGGTGATGTCCTGGTTCCTGATGCCGGTGAACCAGATGACCTTGGACGCGCCGTAGGCCTGGCACATCGCGGTCTCGATCTGCGCCTGGCTCATCCCGGGGTTGCGGTTGTCGTTGACGATGCTGCTGCGGGTGGCCATCAGGGTGCCGGCGCCGTCCTGTTCGATGGCGCCGCCTTCGGCGATCAGGCCGGCGGCGGTGAACGGCACCCCGACGTAGGCGGCGATGCGCCGGGCGACCAGCGCGTCGTTGGCGTGGGTCTGCCGGTTTCCCCAGCCGTTGAAGTTGAGGCCGACGGCGTCGAGGGCTCCCGGCCCGTCGGTGCGGAAGACCGGGCCGGTGTCGCGCATCCAGCAGTCGTCGACGGGGATGGTGGTGATCACGGTGACCGACGAGCCGCACAGGGAGCGGGCCTTGGCGGCGCTCGCGGGGTTGGCGCACATGATGACCGGCTCGTACTTGGCGATGGTCCTGGCGATCAGCGCGATGTTCGACTGGACGCCGCCGAGCTGGCTGCGCCAGATCGCGGTGCTGTCGGGCCAGGCCATCCAGGTCCGGGTGTGCCGCGCGCCGTCGATCGGGACGGCGAACGCACCCGCCAGTGCGGTGTCCTCGCTGCGGGAGCTGCGGAGGCCGGCCGCCGCGGCGGCTGAGCCTGCCGCCGACGTCACGGCCAGGCCGGCGGCGGTGAGGCCGGCCGCGGTGAGGAACTGTCGTCTGCCCAGGCCGGGCCTGTCCAGGCCGGGCCTGTCCAGGCCGGGTCTGCTCGGGACGTGATCGTTCATCGGGTCCTCCGGTCAACTGCCCGTCTCGGCAACGGGATTGACTCGAAAGGTAGAACTAACCGAGCGCTCGGTCAATTATCTGCGCATCATCGGACGAGGATTTCTGGAGCGGGGGCGTGGGTCGGACACGCCCTAGAGTTGCGCCATGGCGACAGGCGAGAAGGAACAGGTTCAGGCGGCCCCCGTGGTTCCGCAGGGGCGCACGCGCTCGTCGGCCAAGGGGGAGCAGACCCGGTCACGGCTCGTCTCCGCCGCCCGGACCCTGCTGGCCGGCGAGAGCGCCGGGCGCTTCACCACGCGCAACGTCGCCGCGCTGTGCGGCGTTTCGCACGGGATGTGCCACTACCACTTCCGCGACCGCACCGATCTGATCGTGGCGGTGATCGAGGACATCCGGCCGGAGTGGATCTCCCCGCTGGAGGAAGCGGTGGACGGCCCCGGCGACTTCGCCGAGCGGGCCGAGCGCGTGATCGGCCTGCTGACCCGGGGCGAGAGCCCGGACCTGTCGCACCTGCACGCGGCCCTGCACTGGCACGCCCTCAACGACGAACGCGTCCGGGGGAGTCTGGAGCAGGAGTACCTGCGCTGGCGGTCGTGCTTCGTCCGGCTCTTCCAGGTGCTCGCCGACGAGCGGGGCGGCGGCATCGACCCGCGACCCCTGGGCGAGGCGGTCGCGGCGGCGGTGGACGGCCTCGCGGCCATCCAGTCCCTCGACTCGAACGTGGACGCGGCGACGGTGCTGGGGACGCTGGTGCGCGCGCTCGCCGGAGCACCGTCCGGGACGGCACAGGCCCCGGCCGACGCCGGGACGGCATAGGACCCGGTGTCGTCCGCCCGTCGGCCGAACGACACCGGGGCCCCGTGGAGTCCGCCGACCCCGCGGGACCCCGGCAGTCCGGAGGGCCCGGCAGTCCGGAGGGCGCGGCAGTCCGGGGGGCCGGCTACAGGGCCCGGCGGGCGGCCGCGATGGACCGCGGGTCCCAGCCCGGCCTGGGCACGGAGTCGAGCAGCAGCCGGGTGTAGGCGTGCCGGGGGCGGGCGAGGACCTCGGTGGTGGGGCCGGACTCGACGATCCGGCCGTGCCGCATCACGACCACCTCGTCCGTGACGCACCGGACGACGCCCAGGTCGTGGGTGATGAACAGGTAGCCGATGCCGGTCTGTTCGCGGATGTCGGCGAGCAGGTTGAGGATCTGCGCCTGCACCGAGACGTCGAGGGCGGCCACCGCCTCGTCGAGGACGAGGACGGCGGGCTCGACGGCCAGCGCGCGGGCGATGGCGACGCGCTGGCGCTGGCCGCCGGAGAGCTGGCGGGGCAGGGCCTCGGCCTCGCGCTCGCCGAGGCCGACCTGGTCGAGGAGTTCGGCGATCCGGCGGGGGTGGTCCGCGTCGGGGAAGTGCAGCCTGAGCGTTTCGCGCAGCGCGGTGCCGACGCTGGTGCGGGCGTCGAGGGACAGGTACGGGTCCTGGAAGACCATCTGGACCTCGCGGGCGCGGGCCAGCCGGTGGGCCCGGCCGCGCCGGTGCTCGGTGCGGTCCCGGCCGTGCACCAGGACGCGTCCGGAGTCCGCCCGTTCGAGCCCGACGACGATCCGGGCGGTGGTGGTCTTGCCCGACCCCGACTCGCCGACGATGCCCAGCGATCCGCCTTCGGCCAGGGTGAAGGAGACGTTGTCGACCGCCTGGACGCTCCCGTACGCGCGGTGCAGGCCGACGGCCTCCAGGACGGTCTTCGGCATCGCTGGTTCTCCTCCGGGGCTCGTCGTGGCGGGGCTGGTCGTGGTGCCGCTACCGGCAGTGCTCCTAGGCATCGGCGGTCACCTCCGCGACGCGGTCGCCGTGGTGGCAGGCGGCCCGCCGGGCCGGCTCGTCGGCGAGCGGCAGCAGGGCCGGCGCCCGCTCGGTGCACACCTCGGTCGCGAGCGGGCAGCGGGCGGCGAAGGGGCAGCCCGTCAGGTCCTCGCGCAGGCTCGGTGGCCTGCCGCCGATGGCGGCCAGCCGGCCCCGGGGGGTGTCCAGGCGGGGGGTGGAGGCGAGCAGCGCGGCCGTGTAGGGGTGGCGCGGCCGCTCGAACAGGGCCTCGGCGGGCCCGGTTTCGGCGATCCGTCCCGCGTACATGACGTAGACGCGGTCGCTGATGGCGGCGGCGAGTCCGAGGTCGTGGGTGACGAAGACCAGTGCGGTGCCGAAGCGTTCGCGCAGGTCGCCGAGGAGGGCGACGACCTCGGCCTGGGTGGTGACGTCCAGCGCGGTGGTGGCCTCGTCGGCGAGGATCAGGGCGGGGCCGCCCATCAGCGCCCCCGCGATCATGACGCGTTGCAGCATGCCGCCGGACAACTGCCCCGGGTACCTGCCGAGCGTGGTCTCCGGGAGCCCGACGGCGGCCAGCATCTCCGCGGCCCGTCCGGCGGCGGCGTCGGCCCCGCCGGGGCCCCGGCGGCTGGTCTCGGTGAGGAAGTCGCCGATGCGCCGGAGCGGGTTGACGGAGGCGCGCGGGTCCTGGAAGACCATGGCCGCGGTGTCGGTGCGCAGGCGGCGCAGTTGCTCCGGGCTCATGGTGAGGACGTCGTCGCCGTTGACGCGCACGACGCCCTCGGTGGTGGCGCCGCGCGGCAGCAGCCCGAGGACGCTGCGGGAGGTGAGGCTCTTGCCGGAGCCGGATTCGCCGACGAGGGCGACGGTCTCGCGGGCGTCGACGGTGAGGTCGACGCCGTCGAGGACGGGCCGGGCCGTGCCGGGCAGGCGCAGCCGCAGGCCTTGGATGTCGAGGACGTTCAACGGTCCCTCCTGGCGACCTGGTCGGCCCAGCGTTCGCCGACGACGTTGAAGGCGACGACGGTCAGCACGATGGCGACGCACGGCAGGATCGCCGACAGCGGGTAGCCGTGCTGGATGGCGGTCTGGCCGTCGAAGACCATGCGGCCCCAGTCGGGGGTGAGCGCCGGGACGCCGAGTCCGAGGAAGGAGAGGCCGGCGAGGTCGATCAGGGCGTAGCCGAAGTTGATGGTGGACTGGGCGAGGACGACGGGGGCGATGCCGGGGATGATGTGGCGCAGGCAGATCTGGAGCCCGGAATGGCCTTGGACGCGGTGGGCCTCGACGTAGGGGCGGGAGCGTTCGGCGAGGACGAGTGAGCGGCTGAGGCGGCTGACGTAGGGCAGGTAGGCGATGGCGAGGGCGATCACCGGGGCGATCAGCCCCTCGCCGTAGACCGCGACGATCAGGATCGCCAGCAGCATGCCGGGGAAGGCGAAGACCAGTTCGGTGGAGCGGGACAGGACGGAGTCGAGCCAGCCGCCCCGCCAGGCCGCGGTGACGCCGATGGCGACGCCGGCCAGGGTGGAGAAGGCGACCACTCCGAGCGGGCCGAGCAGCGAGGTGCGGGCGCCGAGCATCAGCCGGGACAGGGTGTCCCGGCCGGCGGCGTCGACGCCGAGCAGGTGGTCGCCGGAGGGGCCGGCGAGGGCGTTGCCCAGGTCGACGGCGTTCGGGTCGTACGGGGCGAGCCAGGAGGCGAGCACGGCGACCAGGACGACCACGGCGACGAGGCCGAGGCAGAGGTGGTACAGGGGTGCTCGGGCGGTGCGCAGGCGGACGAGGCCGGGGCGGCGCAGGACGGTGGTGCTCATGCGGCGGACCTCTTCGGCGCGAGGGTGACCCTGGGGTCGACCAGCGGGTGCAGCAGGTCGACGACGAGGTTCACCGCCATGAACAGCCCCACCATGAGCAGGGAGATCGCCTGCACGGTGGGGAAGTCCTTGGTGGTGGTGGACAGTTCGAGGAGCTGGCCGATGCCGCCGACGCTGAACGCGGACTCGACCAGGACGGTGCACACCAGCAGGGTGGAGACGATCAGGCCTCCCGTGGTCAGGACGGTGCCCAGGGCGTTGCGGAACACGTGCCGGCGGATCACCTCGTGCTCGGCGACGCCCCGGCTGCGGGCCACGGTGACGTGCTCCTGGCCGAGGACCTCCTGCATCGCGGCCCGGGTGACCCGGGCGAGCATGCCGATCAGGTAGAGCGCCAGCGCGACGGCGGGCAGGGCCAGGTGCCACAGCATCTGGCCGGGTCCGTCGCCGGTGCCGCCGGTCGGGAACCAGCCCAGCTTCACCGCGAACAGGCCCTGCAACAGGACGGCCGCGACGAAGGACGGGGTGCCGACGGCCACGGTGGTGGCGACCAGGACGGTCGAGTCCACGGCGCCGCCGCGGACGGCCCCGATCCAGCCGAGCAGCAGTCCGACGGCGACGACCAGGAGCAGGGCCATGGTGACGAGCAGGAGGGTGGCGGGCAGCCGGTCGGCCAGCAGCCGCGACACGTCGGTGCGGTAGGTGATGGAGCGGCCGAAGTCGCCGTGGACGATCTGGCCGAGCCAGCGCAGGTACTGCAGCAGGAACGGTTCGTCCAGGTGGTACTGGTCGTTGATCGCCTTGAGTGCCTCGGGGGAGGCGGAGCGGCCCGAGAGCAGGAAGCTGGCCGGGTTGCCCGGCGCCAGGTACATCGCGCCGAAGATCACGAAGGAGGCGCCGAGGAGGGTGGCCGCCATCTCGGCCAGCCGTCGTGCGGTGAAGCGCAGGAAGCTCACGTGGAGGCCCTCACGTCCGGGGGCGGGGCGGCGGCCGGGAGTACCGGCCGCCGCACGGTGGATCCGGGAGACGTCACTGGGCCGATCCCACGTCGGCCGCCCACGGGTAGTACATGTAGGAGATGGTGGTCGGGGCGCCGGTGATCCTCTTGTTGAGGAACACGGCGGTGGGCCACTCGGCGACCGGGATCCACAGCAGCTGGTCGGACGCGGTCTTCTGGAGCTGCGCTTCGAGGGTGAAGCGCTCCGCCGGGTCGGCGGCGGCGGTCGCCTTGTCGACCAGGTCGTCGTAGGCCTGGTCGCTGTGGCCGGCGAAGTTCTGGTAGGCGCCGGTCTTGAAGTTGGCCAGCAGGTCCAGCGGGTCGGTGATGGAGTCGTAGTACGTCTCCGGGAACAGGTCGATGCCCTCGCGCGCCTTCGCGTCCGTGAACAGCGCGGTGAACGCGTTGGGCGCGATCGTCTTGAGCTGGACGTCGAGACCGATCCTGGCGCCGGCCGACTGGACGGCGGTGGCCAGCAGCGAGACGTCCTGGCCGATGGAGCTGGTCGCGACCGTGACGGTCTTTCCGGTGGCGCCGGCCTCCTTGACCAGGGCCTTGGCCCGGTCGATGTCCGGGGCGGTCGGGGTGAGCCCCTCGAACGCCTCCTTCCTGACGTCCGGCGGCGCCGCGGCCCAGGCCGCGCGGGAGGTGAGGGAGCCGGTGGCGCTGCCGGCGCCGGCGAGCCCGGTGCGCACGAAGCCGGAGCGGTCGAGGGCCAGCGACAGCGCCTTGCGGACGCGGACGTCGCCGAGCACGCCCTTCATGTCGGTGACGTTGACGTTGACCGTGCTGAGGCCCTCGCCGAAGTAGAGGGTGCCCGCGCCGCTCCTGCTCAGGCGGTCGTAGCTCTCGGTCGGGATCAGGTAGCCGCCGTCCGCCTCACCGCTGATCATGGCGTTGACGCGCGCCGAGGGGTCGGTCAGGAAGCGGAAGTCGACCTTCGCGGACTTGGCCTTGGCGCCCCAGTAGGCGTCGAAGCGCCGCAGCTGGATGGACTGGCCCTTGTTCCAGGAGCCGAGCTGGTAGGGGCCGGTGCAGTCCAGGCTGCCGGAGGTGCCGTAGTCCTTGCCGGCCGCCTCGATGCCGGCCTTGGACGCGACGACGCCCGCGGCCGTGGCCATGTACTGGTTGAACTGCGAGTCGGGCTGCTTGAGTTTGACGGTGACCTGGAGCGGGCCGCTCTTGGTGACGGTGCTGACGTTCTGGAACTGCTGGGCCCAGGCCGCCGCGTTGTCGGGGTTCATCTGCCGGCCGAGGCTGTACACCACGTCGTCGGCGGTCATCACGCCGCCGTCGTGGAAGTGCACGTCGGGCCGCAGGTCGTAGACCCAGGTGGTGGGGTCGGGGCTGGTGGTCTTCGCCGCGAGCCCGGGGGCCAGTGTCAGCTGCGGGGTCCACCGCATCAGGCTCTCGCACACGTTGGACAGGATGGTGTTCTGCGGGTAGTCGAACGCCGAGATGTAGTCGAGGGTCGGCGGCTCGGCGTACACGGCCCAGCTGAACGAGTCGAGCCGGCCCTTGGCGGCCGGGGTGTCGGCGGACAGCTTGTACGCCTGGTCGCCGCTGCCTCCGTCACCGGTCTTCGGCGGCCCGGCGCAGGCGGCGACCAGGGCGAAGGCTGCCAGGGCGGCGGCCGGCAGGGCGTGGCGGCGGTGCGGGGATCTGTGCTCCGGGCGCTGGTTTCGTGGCATCGAGGGTTCTTTCTTCCAGGCTCAACGGGGGTCCGGCGGGCGGGGGGAGGGGCGGCCCCGGCAGCGGGGGTTCGCTGCCCGGCCCGCGGCGAGGGGCGGGGCGAGGGGTGGGGCGACGGGCGGGGCGAGGGGTGGGGCGACGGGCGGGTGGCTGGGCCGGCGGGCGGGCGGCTCAGGCGGTGGGCACCTGCTGGGTGATGCAGTGGACACCGCCGCCGCCGTAGGCGATCACCCGGGAGCGGACCCCGACGACCTTGCGGCCGGGCAGGGCGGCCGCGATGGCGGCGAGGGCCCCCTCGTCCTCCGGGACGTCGGCGACCGGGACGACGACGCCGCCGTTGGCGATGTAGAAGTTGAGGTAGCCGACCTCGACGTCGGTGCCGTTGACCTCGACGAAGGCGCTCTGCGGGACTTCGAGGATCTCCAGCTTGCGGCCCCGGGCGTCGGTGGCGGCCGTCAGGACGGCGTGGTTGGCGCGCATGCGCTCGTGGTCGGGGTGGTCGGGGTCGGCGGGCAGCTGGACGATCACCTTGCCGGGGGCGACGAACGCGCAGACGCCGTCCACGTGGCCGTCGGTCTCGGTGTCCAGCAGACCGCCGTACGGGAGCCAGATGATCGTGCTGACGCCGAGCTTCGCGATCAGTTCGGCCTCGATCTCCTCCTTGCTCATCCCCGGGTTGCGGTTCGGGTTGAGCAGGCACTGCTCGGTGGTGATCAGCGTGCCCTCGCCGTCGACCGTGATCGCCCCGCCTTCGAGGATCATCCGGGAGTCGACGCGCTCGACGCCCAGGCGCTCCAGCAGCCGCCCGGCGATCAGGTCGTCGGTGTCGTACGGGTGGTGCTTGCCGCCCCAGGCGTTGAAGCGGAAGTCCACACCGGCCCGCCGGCCGTCCTCGCCGAGGACGAAGATCGGCCCGGAGTCGCGGAACCACGAGTCGTCGATGGGGAGTTCCACGACCTCGACGCCCTCCCCGCACAGCTCCTGCGCCTCGGCGCCCCGGCCCGGCAGCGCGACCATCGTGACCGGCTCGAACTCGGCGATCGCCCGGGCGACCTGGGCGTACTCCCGCTTGGCCTCCTCGAAGGTCTCCCCCCAGAGGTCCGACCTGGTCGGCCAGGCCATCAGGCACCCGTCGTGGGGGGTCCACTCGGCCGGCATCTGGAACGTCATGACGGATCCTTCTCTCTTGTTCTAATTTTCAGTCAGGATGGGGTCGAGAGTGGCCGACCGAGGTGGTCGGCGGGGGCTCGGCCGCGCTCAGCCGGCGGGCGGTGCGGCGGGCTGCGACTGGGTGGAGCAGTGGATGCCGCCGCCGCTCGCGATGTTGTCGATGTCGAGCTGGACCACGGTGCGGTCGGGGTACTTGGCCTGGAGGACCGCGTAGGCGACCCCGTCCGCGTAGCCGTCGCCGAACTGCGGTACGAGGACGGCGCCGTTGAGGACAGGGCGGGCCAGGCCATGAAGGTGAGGGTGTGCAGATCGGTCTCCGCGGGCATCCGCGGCAGCGCCGAATCCGAGCAGGCTGCGGCGGGTGGGAACGGGCGTGTCCAAGAGGACTCCCTTGGGGGCGGGAGGTGTGGGGTGACGCACATCTTGGCTGCAACTAAAAATTCAGTCAATACCCGATACGTACGGTATCGCGGTTTTCCTTGCCGCACCGGCCTGTCGTGAGCCCGCCACGAGCTTGCCGTGAGTCCGCCGTGAGCCCCGGGCTGGGGTCACCCGCCTGGCCGTACGGGAGTTGGGCCCTGAAATTTTGATCAGGAATTCCTCCGCGCGAGGCCCCGGCCGGGTAGGGTGATCGCTTGTGTCGGATCGTCGAACAGAGATACTCATCGCCGCCACCCGCGTCATCGCGCGGCGTGGTGTGCGCGGGCTGCGCGTGGGCGAACTGGCCGCCGAGGCGGGGGTGTCCACCTCGCTGCTGTACTACCACTTCACCGACCGGGCCGGGCTGCTCCGCAAGACCCTGGAGTTCATCAGCGACCGGGCGGACCGCTACACCGCGGAGGGGGACTCGGCGGGGTACTCGGACGATCCCCGGCGTGATCTCGAACAGGTCCTGCTCCTGGAACTCCAGGACACCCCGGACGTGCGGGAGAACAGCACGGCCTGGGGGGAGTTGAGGGCCAGCGCGGTCTTCGAGCCCGATCTCCGGGAGGAACTGGCACGGGCCACCCACGCCTGGGTGCACGACGTCGCGGACCTGCTCGGCCGCGCCCGCCCCGAGGCCACGGCGCCGGCCCACACGGCCTCCGCCGAACGCCTCACCGTCCTGATCGAGGGCCTCAGCGCCCGCTGGCTGACCGGTTCGATGCCGCTGGAGCACGCGCGACGCTTGCTCCGGGAGGCGATCGAGGTGGAGTTGGAGGCGCTTCCGGCCGTCGTGCGGTGCCGCTGCTGACCGATCCTCCACCTGCCCGAGGTCCGGGGCAGGCCGCCGCCGGCGCCGGTGCACCCCGCCGTCGCGGAGACTCCGTAAAAACCCGTTTGGCGGACGAGGCGACCGCTGCTATGTTTCCGGAGGCCGTGCGAGAGAACGAGGAGGTGGTACCCGTGAACGCAGTATTCACATGGGTGCTCTCCTCCGGGGTCACGGTCGGGCGATAGGTCGTCCGGGAGCGCCGTATCCGAGCCCTCCCGAAAGGCACGACCATGCACTTCACTTCTGAACAGCGCCTCGACGACGGTGTCCTCGAGCGCGAGTTCACCCTCGGCGAGATCCCCGGCATCCTGTGGACGCCCGGAGCCGCATCCGCACCGGCGCCGCTGATCCTGCTCGGCCACCCTCCCCTCGGACTGCGCAGGATGTACCCCCGACTGGTGGCCCGGGCCCGGCACGCCGCGGCGGACGGCTTCGCCACGGCGACCATCGAGCTCCCGGGAAGCGGCGACCGGCCTCGTTGGCCCGCCGTGGAGCAGGCCCGCGCCGACCTGCGCCGGGCGCTGGAGGCCGGCGAGCCGGTCAGCGACGAGATCGTCGACGCCCTCATCCTCCCGCTGGTCGACAAGGCGGTCCCGGAATGGCGGGCCGCCCTGGACGCCCTCCTCGCGCTGCCCGAGATCGGCGGCCCGGTCGCGTACTCGGGGGGAGTGATCTCCATCGGGATCCGGCTGGCGGTGGTCGAGCCGCGCATCTCGGCCGCCGTTCTGTTCGCCGGCAGTTTCGTGCCTCGCTCCATGTTCGAGGAGGCCCGGCAGGTCACCATTCCGCTGCATGTCCTGCTGCAGTGGGACGACGAGGGGAACGACCGGCAGGCGGCCCTGGACCTGTTCGACGCCTTCGGCTCGAAGGAGAAGTCCCTGCACGCCAACATGGGCGGGCACACCGGCGTCCCGCAGTTCGCCGGGGACGCCGCGGCCCAGTTCTTCACCCGACACCTGAGGTGAGGCCGGGCCGTCGGACCGGCGGCAGACGATAGCTGATGCCGACGGCCTGCCACTTGTCGAGGGCAGGCCCCGGCCGTCCACAGCTCTCTGCACCGTGGGCCCCTGCTGAACTCTCGGCAGGGGCCCGTGCTGCCTGAAGTCATCAACGGTTCGATTTCTGTGGAGCTTCGAGGAGACCGCACGCCCCGGCGGGTGTCAGGCGAACCGCGCGTTCACCCGACGGCCGGGATGTCGTGGGTGGCGCAGTGGATGCCGCCACCTCCGGCGGCGATGTTGTCGATCTTGACGGGGACGATCTCGCGGTCGGGGAAGTGCTGCTTGAGGATCTGCTGGGCGCGGACGTCGGCGCGGTCGTCGCCGAACTTCGGGAGGTAGACGCCCTTGGAGCCGACGTAGAAGTTCATGTAGGAGGAGACGAAGGCGTCGCCGCGGCCGGTGATCTTGTCAGGGTCGGGCTGCTGGAGTTCGATGACGTCGAGCTTCCTGCCGCGGGCGTCGACGGCGTCCGTGAAGACGCCGCGGGCCTGGTCGGCGGAGCGGGACCAGACGTCGGCGGGTGAACCGGGGAAGGCCTGGTCGAGCAGGACGACTCCGGGGGCGGCGAAGCGGGTGAGGCAGTCGACGTGGGCGTCGGTGATGTCCTTGCCCCTGACGCCGGCCAGCCAGATCACGGTGGTGACGCCGAGGGCCTTCTTGAGCTCGGCCTCGACCTGGTCGCGGGACATGCCGGGGTTGCGGTTGCCGTTGACGACGGAGCTCTCGGTGACCAGCAGGGTGCCCTGGCCGTCGGTCTCGAAGGAGCCGCCCTCGGCGACCAGCTTCGTCTCGATGCGTTCGACGCCGTACTTGGCCAGGACGGTGCGGGCGATCTTACCGTCGTTGGCGTGCTGCTGCTTGTCGCCCCAGCCGTTGAAGTTGAAGTCGACGCCCTTGACCTTGCCGCCCTCCTCGACGAACACCGGCAGGGTGTCGCGGGCCCACAGGTCGTCGACGGCGATGGGGACGACCTCGACCGCGGAGCCGCACGCGCTCTGCGCGGCGTCCTTCTGCTCGGGGCGGGCCATCAGGACGACCGGTTCGCGGGCGGCGATGGCCCGCGCCAGGCCGGCGATGTCCCTCCGGACGTCGGGGAGCTGGTCGCCCCAGACGCTCTCCGAGGCGGGCCAGGACATCACGGTGCGGACGTGCTTCTCCCATTCGGCGCCGAAGCGGCGCGCACCGGGAGCCGCCGAGGACCCGGACGGCTGTGGGGCCCCGGATGGCTGCGGGGCCTGCGTGGCGTCCTCGACGGGTTCGTCGAGGTCCGAACAGGCGGTCAGGCCGAGGGCGAGGACGCCCGCGCCGCCGAGGGAGCGCAGGATGGTGCGGCGGGACAGATCAGGGTAGGGCACGGGGATTCTCCGGTCAGGGGTAGCGCCGACGTCGAGCTCGCCGTCAACACTTTCATTGACTGAAAAGTCAGTCAAGCCCGAAGCGGCCCGTCCGCTGATGACGGGCGCCGCCTTCGCCACGCATGCGTCGGCCGCCGCCGACCAGCCATGAGGGCCGAGCGCGGCGCGGCCGGAGAATGGCCGGAAAGTGCTGCAACTGCCTTGCGCAGCAGGATTGTTGGAGGTCCCTGACGCGCCCATGCTGAATTCGCCCGGCCTGCGCCGGGCCGCCGGGTGGGCGGGCGGCTCAGGTACCCCACGCCCCGACGCTCGCGCGCCCCACCCTCACCCCCCACCTCAGGCTTCGCGGGAGAACCCTCATGGGAATGACCTCTGCTCTGCGACGTGCCTCGGTCGTGCTCGCCGGCGGCGTGGCCGCGGTCGGGCTGTTCGCGCCGACCGCCGCGGCCGCGGACACCCCGGTCGTCCTGGCCTGCCAGGCGACCCCGCCGATCGGGTCGGCACAGACCTTCAACCTCAACGCCGGTGTCAACGCCGCCGCGCCCGCCACCGTCACGGCCGGCAGCCAGTTCACCGTCACCCTGGCCCCCGACGCGCTCACCGTGCCCACCACGGTGGGTGGTTACAGCATCCAGTCGATCAGCAACATCGTGCTCACCGTGCCGGTCCCCGCGAACGCCACGCTGACCGGCGAGTCGCTGACCGGCGGCTCCGGCTACTCGGGCAGCGCGAGCGTCGCGGTGAACAACGGCAACGTCGTGCTCACGGTGAACGGGTCGGTCGACGGCGGCGGCACCTTCACGCTCCCCGCGCTGACCCTGAACCTGGCCGCCGGGGCCTCCGGCAGCGTCATCCGCACCTCGGTGGCCGGTACGAGCTACACGGACCCGGGGCTGACCTTCACGGCGACCGTGCCCGTCTCGTTCTTCACCGTCGACGTGCCCACCGCCTGCTACCCGGCCACCGCACAGGCGCTCAGCACCACGACGGTGAGCTGACCGGGGGCTCGCGCCGAAGGCGACCGAGGGAGAACAGCACCGGGGCCGGCGCACAGTGTGCGTCGGCCCCGGTGTCGGAAGTAGCGGGGACAGGATTTGAACCTGCGACCTCTGGGTTATGAGCCCAGCGAGCTACCGAGCTGCTCCACCCCGCGTCGGTAGTACCGACCGTACGGCACCCGGCGGCGATCACCTAATCGGCCACCGGGCGGCCGGGTGCGCGGCTCCAACGGCGGCCCCGAGGTGATGCGCGTTCAGCGGAAGCCGACAGCCGCAGCGCGACGGAACCGGGGGCGCCGGCCGTTGCGCCCGGTGTCGTCGTCCGAGCCCGCCCGCTTCCTACGGGTGGTGGCTGCTTCCGGTCCAGGAGGAGGCTGCGCCCTGTTCCTCCTGCGGCGCGTACGGCTGGGGATAGGGCTGAGGGTAGGGGGAGGGGTGGTCGTCCGGCTGCGGCGGCGTGGGCCACTGCGACCAGGGCTGGGACTGCGGCGACTGCGGCGCCTCTGCGCGGGGGTGCCCGGGGGCCGTGCGGGCCGTGGTACGGCCTGGACGCAGGGGCCACCACAGGCTGCGGCCGAGGAGCGCGGCCAGGGCGGGCACCAGGACGACGGACAGCAGGAACGCGGAGAGCAGGATGCCGAGCGCGGTCGCGAAGCCGATCTGCTGGGTCGAGGGCTGCGGGGTCACGGCGAGGCCGGCGAAGGAGCCGGCCAGGACCAGGCCCGCCGTCGCGATGGCCGGGGCGGTGTGCCGGAGGGCGCGCGCGACCGCGGCCCGGGGCGGGCCGGGGTGTTCCATCTCCTCCCGGATCCGGTCGCTGATCAGGATGTTGTAGTCGGTGCCGAGCGCGACCACGAACAGGAACAGGACCAGCGGCAGCGTGAAGTTGACGCCCGGCTTGCCCATCGCGTGCTGGAACAGCAGGGCGGCCGCGCCGAGGGTGGCCGCGAAGCCGAGGCCGACGGAGAGCATCAGGACGACCGGTGCGAGCAGGCTGCGCAGCAGCAGGAGGAGGATGACCCCGATCAGTGCCGCCGCGACCGGGAAGACCAGCCGCAGGTCGCGGCCGACGGCGGTGGAGACGTCGGCGAAGACGGCCGGGGTGCCGCCGACGTGTGCGCTCAGGCCAGCCGGTGTGCTCTGGGCGACGGCGGCGCGGATCGGGCCGGCGACCAGGTCGCGGGCCTGCTGGGACTGCGGGTCCTCGGTGAGGAAGAGGTCGATTCTGGCGGCCTGCCGGTCCTCGCTCAGGACCGGCTTGGTGACCTGGCCGACGCCGGTGACCCGGGTGAGGCCCTGGGCGAGGCCGTCCAACGCGCCGGGGGTGAGGGGGCCGGCGTTCTTGGTCTCGACGTAGACGCTGGTCGGGTCCGCCACACCGGCGGGCAGGACGCGGGAGATCTCGGCGGCGGTGGTCTGGGAGGCGGTGCGCGGTCCGCCGCCCAGGCCGTAGTCCATCCTGATCCCGGCCAGCCCGCCGGCCAGGGCGCCCAGGAGGGCGAGCGAGGCGAGGACCATGACCACGGGCCGGCGGGCCACCAGGTCGGCGAAGCGGGCGGTGGCGCCGTCGCGGGGCACGGTCTTGAGGGCGCGCGAGGGCCAGAACAGTGCGCGTCCGCAGGCCGCGAGTACGGCGGGCATCAGGGTGAGGCTGGCCAGCAGCATGACCAGGACCGAGACCGCGACGGCCGGGCCGAGCACCCGGAACTGCCCGAAGCTGGCGACCCCGAGGGTGGCGAAGGCGGCGACGATGGTCAGCGCGGCCGAGGTGATCGCGGTGCCGACCTTGTGGCCGACCTCGGCGGCGGTGGCGCGGTGGTGGCGTTCGGGGTGGGCCCGCAGCTGCTCGCGGAAGCGGAACATCAGGAACAGGAAGTAGTCGATGCCGATGCCCAGCAGCACCACGCCGATCAGGCTCGGTACGGACGGGTCGAGCTTGATGCCGGTGAGCAGGGCGGTGCCCACGACGGCGCCGGCGGCCACGCCGCTGACGAGGGCCACCGCGATCAGCGGCAGCAGCGCGGCCAGGGCGCTGCGGAACATGAGGATGTGGAGCAGGATGATCAGGCCGACGGCGCAGGCGGACGCGACGGTCGCGAGGGTCTTGCCGTCGTCGGCGGAGTCGACCTGGTCGGCGAGGGCGCCGGTGAAGCCGGTCCGCAGTCCCTGGGCGGCGAACTCCGCCCGGGTGCCGTCCCGGAACGCCCGGTAGGTGTTCTCCAGGCCCGGGTCGGCGGGGTTTCCGGTGAGGTTGGCGGAGAGCAGCTCGAAGGTCCCGTCCGGCGCGGTCATGGCCGGGTCGACCTGGGGGACCTGCGAGTAGTCCCGCTGAAGGGGCGCGGCGTCCTTGGGCTTGGGCATGGTGACCTTGAGGCGGCTCAGCCGCTTCGCCCCGTCGTCGATCTGCTGCCGGTCCGCGGCGGTCAGCGCCCGGCCGTCGGCCCGCGCGACCAGGACGGTCACCGGGTTGGCGTCGGGCTTCGTCCCGAAGCGGTCCTGGGCGACCTTCATGGCGGCGGCCGAGTCGTAGCTCTTCGGCAGGAAGTCGGCCGTCTGCGTCTGGGTCACCCGGTAGATCAACGTCTGGCTCAGGACGGTCAGGAGTACTCCCAGGACCGCCCATACGGCGATCACCTTCCACGGATTCCTGGTGGAGAATCCGGTCAGGGCGCGGATCACGATGTCCTCCGGCTGTGGTGCTGTCGCCGGGGATTTCCGGCACGTCTCCAGACCATCACGGCGTACCGGGCGTTCTCGTCCGAGCGCGGGAGGAGAACGGCATCAGGACCTGAGCCCGCCACCAGGCCCGGACCAGGACCAGGGGCCTGGTCCGGGATCGGTCCCGGGTGCCGGCCCGGGGCTGGGGGCCACAGGGAGAATGGACCGCAGGCCCCCCCCGAGGGCTCCGCGGGAACGGCTCACGGCTCACGGCTCGCGGCTCACGGACGACGGCACACGGCCGACCGGCCACGGAAAGGACCACCACCAGCATGTCGACGCACCACCGGCCGCTGCTGCTGCCGCAGCCGCAGCAGCCGCCGCCGAGAGCCGACGGTCTGCCCTGGACGGCCAGTGACGCGCTGGTGGCCGTCGGGGCTGCCGCCCTGGACCTCCTCGGCTACTCGATCGGCGGCCCGGACGGAAGCCAGCCGATCGCCCTGACGGCGCTGGTCCTGCTCGTACTGGCGGCCATGCCGCTGCTCACCAGGCGCCGCTACCCGCTGGCGTCGCTGACGGCTGTGCTGGCCCTCGGCCTGGCCCTGAACCTGAGCGGGCCGGTGCCGCAACACTTCAACTGCACGCTCTGCATCGCGCTGTTCGCGGTCGCCCGCTCGCGCGGCCTCGTGGTGGCGGTGACGACCGCCCTCGTGGCGGCCGTCGTACCGCTGCTGGGCCGGGGGCATCCGCTGCCGCCTCCGCTCTCGCAAGTGGCGTCCAACGTGGTCGCCGTGGCGCTGGTCATCGCCGCGGCCGAGGCGCTGAAACGCTGGCAGCACGCGGTGGAGGCCAGGCGCAGGCTGCTGGCCGACCGCGCGGTGGCGCAGGAACGGCGCCGCATCGCACGGGAGTTGCACGACATCGTCGCCCACCACATCACCACCATGCAGCTGATGGCTGGCGGTGCCAGAGCGAACCTCGGGGGTGACGCCGAGGTGGTGCGCGACGCCCTGGTCACGCTGGAGGGCTCCGGGCGGATGGCGCTGCGCGAGATGCGCCAACTGCTCGACGTGCTCCGGGCCGGCGACGAGCCGGAGGAGTCGCCGGCCGAGCCGCAGCCCGGTGTCGGACACCTCGGACGGCTCGTCGAGGAGTCCCGCAGGGCCGGTCTTCCCACTGAGTTCGCCGTCCTGGGGGAGGAGCGCCCGCTGCCGCCGAGCACCGGCCTGGCGGTGTTCCGGATCGTCCAGGAGTCCCTCACCAACACCCGCAAGCACGCCGGCCGGGCCCAGGCGCGGGTCCGGCTGACGTACCACCCGGACCGGATCACCGTCGAGGTGTCCGACAACGGCACTGCCGCGCCGGCCGACACCCTGGTGGGCGCCCTGGCGGGAGCGGGCGGTGCGGCCGGACCGAGGGCGGGCCGCACCGGATACGGTCTGATCGGCATGCGCGAACGCGTCGCGCTGCAGGGCGGCAGCATGGTGGCCGGCGCCGTGGACGGTGGTGGCTTCCGGGTGGCGGCCAGCCTGCCGGTGGCGCCGGCCGACGGAGAGGAACGGCTCGGATGATGGGAACCCCGGAGCGGATCAGGGTGCTGATCGCCGACGACCAGCCGCTGGTACGGCGGGGCCTGGCCCTGATCCTGGCACCCGACCCGGCCTTCGAGGTGGTGGCCGAGGCGGACGACGGCCAGCAGGCGGTCGACCTCGCGCACCGGCACCGGCCCCACGTCGTGGTGATGGACATCCGGATGCCGGTTCTCGACGGCGTCCAGGCGACCGAGCGGCTCACGCGGGAACTGCCGGCCTGCCGGGTCCTGGCGCTGAGCACCTTCGACATGGACGAGTACGTGGTCGCCGCCCTGCGCGCCGGCGCCTCCGGGTTCCTGCCCAAGGACGTCTCCCCGGAGGAGCTCTCGGCGGCCGTGCGCACCGTGCACACCGGGGAGGCGGCGGTGGCGCCGCGCCTGCTCACCCGGCTGATCTCCACGTACGTCACCGCGCCCCGCCTGCCACCGGCACCGGTGCCGTTGCCGGTGTCCAGTCTGGGCGAACTGACGCCCCGCGAGATCGAGGTGTGGCACCTGCTGGCCACCGGCCTGGACAACGCCGAGATCGCGTCGGCGATGGGCATCAGCGTCTCCACGGTCAAGAACTACATCACCAGCATCTTCGCCAAGCTGAGTGTCCGCGACCGTGCCCAGGCGGTGATCGCGGCCTACGAGTCCGGCCTGGTCGAGGCCCGGCCCGCGAACCCGGCGGGCTGAGGCGGGCTGAGCCTGCCCGAGTCGGACTGATCCCGGCAGCGGTACTCCACAGACGGCCTCGCGGTCCCCGCCCACGGGAGCCGCGAGGCCGTCTGTCCGGTGTCCGCCCCCCCCCCGCGCAGGCAGGGGGCGCCCCGAGGGGTGGGGCGGTCAGCGGCAGAGGGCCGCGTCCAGGGCGTCCGCCATGTGCTGCGCGCCGGCCTCGCCCGGGATGGCGGTGACGGTGATGGCGGCGGCGCGGCCGTCGTCGGTGACCCCGTTGCGGGAGCGGTAGCCCGCGGTGGTCCCGCCGTGGCCCCAGGAGAGGCCGCCGCAGGAGAGCGGCTTGCTCTGCAGGCCCAGCCCGTAGCGGACCCCCGGGCCCAGGAGCTCGGCGGGGACGGTGGTGCGCATCTCGGCGAGCTGCGCCGCGGGCAGGAGTCGGCCGCCGAGGAGCGCGGCGTAGAAGGAGTTGAGGTCGGTGTTGGTGGAGACGATCGCCCCCGCCGCCCAGGCCGCCGAGGAGTCCATCTCGGTGTAGTCGATCGTCCGCGCGTCCGGCGAGCTGCGGTAGTAGCCGTGAGGGTGGGCCTCGTGGATGCCGGTGTCCCCGGGGGTGGGGAAGTAGGTGTGGCGCAGGCCGATGCGGTCGATGACGCGCTTGGTGATCTCCTCGCCGACGGGCCGTCCGGTGACCTTCTGGACGAGGAGTCCGGCGACGATGTAGTTGGTGTTGCTGTACTCCCAGCTGGTACCCGCGGGGAAGCGGGCCTGTTGGGCGAGGGCCGCGTCGAGGAGGTCGCGGGGCTCGAAGTAGCGGTACTGGATCGTGGTGAAGTCCGGGAGTGCGGGGGTTTCCATGTAGTCGGGCAGGCCGCTGGTGTGCTGGAGCAGCTGGCGGACGGTGATGCGGCGTCCGTCGATGCCGTCGCCGCGCAGCAGGCCGGGCAGGTAGGTGTCGACGGGCGCGTCGAGGCCGACCTTCCCTTCGGCGACGAGCTGGAGGACGACGACGGCGGTGAAGGTCTTGGTGTTGCTGCCGGCGCGTATCTGCCCGTCGACGGGGACCTTGGCGCCGGTGGCGAGGTCGCCGACGCCCGCGGTGTAGGTGCGGGTGCGGCCGTCGCGGCCCTTGACCGAGGCCAGTGCGGCGGGCAGGCCGTCGTCCTTGACCAGCGCGTTCAGGCTCGACTGGACGTTGTCCGGCTTGCCGCCCGCGAACGCCGCGGTCGGTGCCAGCACTCCGGCCGCCACGACGCCGGCGGCCACGGCTGCCGCCACCATGTGCCGACCGCGGCGGCTCCGGTGGGACTGGGGGGACCGGCTGTGCGGGACGTGCTCGTTCACGGAAGAACTCCTCTACGGGAAAGGGGAATTGGCGGGATGTGCAGGTGCGCGGGTACGCGAGCGCGCGGGTTCCGCGCGCGCCGAGGCGCGCAGAACCCGCGGGTCGTACTGGTGCGGAAGCTCAGGCCGGATCGGGGAGGGTCAGCGGCACAGGGCCGCGTCCACCGCGGCCTCAACGTGCTGTCCGGCCGCACCACTTGGGATCATGGTCACCGCGATGCTGGTGGCGCGGCCGTCATCGGTGGCGCCCCCGGCGGTCTCGTAGCCCGGAATGGTCCCGCCGTGGCCCCAGTAGAGGCCGCCGCACGACAGCGGCCGGCTCACCAGGCCCAACCCGTAGCGGGCGCCGGGGCCCACCTCGTCGGCGGGGACGGTGGTGCGCATCTGGGCGAGCTGCGCCGTGGGCAGGAGCCGGCCGCCGAGGAGCGCGGTGTAGAAGCGGGTGATGTCGCTGTTGGTGGAGACGACGGCGCCTGCCGCCCAGCCCCAGGAGGGGTCCAGTTCGGTGTAGTCGCGGAGCGAGCCGTCGGCGTCCCGGTTGTAGCCCTTGGGGTGGGCCTCGCGGATGCCCGTGTCCCCGGGGGTGGGGAAGTAGGTGTGGCGCAGGCCGATGCGGTCGACGATGCGCCGGTTGACCTCCTCGCCGAGCGGCCGCCCGGTGACCTTCTGGATGATCAGGCCGGCCAGCAGGTAGTTGGTGTTGCTGTACTCCCAGCTGGTGCCCGGGGCGAAGTGGGCCTTCTGGGCCAGGGCCGCGTCGAGGAGTTCGCGCGGTTCGTAGTAGCGCGTCGGACCGGTGAGGATCGAGTCCTTGTCCACGTACTCGGGCAGGCCGCTGGTGTGCTGGAGCAGTTGGCGGACGGTGATGTTGCGTCCGTCGATGCCGTCGCCGCGCAGCAGGCCGGGCAGGTAGGTCTCGACGGGGGAGTCCAGGCCGACCTTTCCCTCGGCGACGAGCTGGAGCACGACGACGGCGGTGAAGGTCTTGGTGTTGCTGCCGATCCGCACCTGCCCGTCCGTGGGCACCTTGGCTCCGGTGGCGACGTCGCCGACACCGGCGGTGTAGGTGCGGGTGCGGCCGTCGCGGCCCTTGACGGCGGCCAGCGCGGCGGGCAGGCCGTCGTCCTTCACCAGCGCGTTCAGGCTCGACTGGACGTTGTCCGGCTTGCCGCCCGCGAACGCCGCGGTCGGTGCCAGCGCTCCGACCGTCATCACGCCGGCGGCCACGGCGGTCACGACCGCCACCGCCCGGTGCCGGCCGCCCCGGCGCGAGCGCGGGAGGCGACTGTGCGGTGCATGCTCGTTCACGAAGAACCCCTCTGAGGAATGGCGCCGGTGATTCCCGGCCTTGATCAAGAGGACCATTCAGGGGCAGGCGAGTTCGTCCGTACCCAGGACGAGACCGCACCCGGGAGCCGGCTCCGGGAGCCGGCCCCAACCAGGACCGTGCTCCCGGCAGTGCTCTTGCCGGCCTTCCGGTGGAGAGGCGCTTCGAACCGTGGGGTGTGTTGTACTGCTGCGGTGAGCGCTGAATATGGGCTTGGCCAGGTCATCGCCAGTCGTGAGCTGGCCTTTACCGCTCCGGACGGGACGCAGAGGCCGGTGCTGCTGGAGGTCGGGCTGCCCTGCCGCGACCCGGAGGGGCCGGACTGGTACTGCCCGTACCGGATCACCGGACACCCGGGCGTCGTCGACCGCGTGACGGCGATCTTCGGCGTGGACTCGTTGCAGGCCCTGCAACTCGCGCTGACCCGCTTTCCCAGCGAGTTGAACGACGCCGCCGGGCTGACCTTCCTGGGCGGGACGGACTTGATGCTGGGGGGCGAGGGTTCCTGAGGGCGCAGAGCGGATGAGGCGTGACGGCGGTGACGGGGGCGGCCGCCTCGGACGGGGCGGGTGCCGGACAGGGCGCGTCCGCAGGTGGGCACGCCCTGTCCGGCACCTGTCCGGTGTGCTGTTTCAGTCGCGCTTGGCGATGGTGAGGAGCACGGCCGAATCCTCGATCGCTTCGACACTGTGGCGAGCCTCGGGGATGGGGATCAGGTCACCGGCGCGGCCCTCTCAGCTTGTGTCGCCCTCGACGAGCCGCACGTGTCCGCGCAGTACCAGGAGGGTCGCGTCGCCGGGGTTGTCGTGCTCGGCGAGGCCCGAGCCGGCGGTCAGGGCGAGGACGGTCTGACGCAGTCCGCGCTCGTGGCCGGTGTAGACGGTCGCCGCGCTGCGTCCCGAGGAGGCTGCCGCCGCACGCTCCAGGTGCTCACGGGCCTGTGTGTCCAGAGAAATCGTCTGCATGCTCCCCAGTATCTCGGACCGGAAGGCCGATGGGGCAGCATGGGTGACGGACCACCACCGGGATCCGTGGCACCTCCGCGCCTGCGCGGGCCCGTATCCCCGCCCGAACGGAAGACATCTTCGTGACCGATACCGCCGCCGTCCCCACCGAGCAGATCCGGGCCCGTCTCGCCGGGTACGAGCGCCGGTTCAGCACGCTGTCCGAGCAGTACTTCCAGGACCTGGCCGCCGCCTTCGACGCTCCGTCGTTCAGCCGGTTCACCCCGGACTGCCTGGCCCTGCTGCGGGACCTGTCGCTGCGCGGCGGCAAGCGGATGCGGGTGGCCCTGCTCTTCGAGGCCGCCCGGCTGGTGACCGCCGAGCCCGTGGCGGGGCTGGACGACGCCGCGCTGAGCATCGAACTGCTCCAGACCCACGGGCTGGTCCACGACGACATCATCGACGACAGCCCCACCCGCCGGGGCGGGCCCTCCACCTACTACGCCTACCGGGGGCGGTTCCCCGACCGGCCGCAGACCGCGCTCGGGCTCGCCGTCCTCGCCGGCGACCTCGCACTCGCGCTGTCCCTCCAGGTCCTCCTCGATTCCCGGGCCCCGCTCCCGGTCCGACAGGCCATGGTCGAGGTGCAGACGCGAGCGGCAACGGCCACGTTCGTCGGCCAGATCATCGACCTGGAGCGGGACTTCACCGCGGACCCGGACGAGGAGGTGCTGCACGACGTGGCCGACTACAAGACCGCCCGCTACTCGGTCCTCGCCCCGCTCCAGCTGGGACTGCTCGCCGCAGGCGTCCAGCCCGCCCGCCACGACGAGGAACTGCGCCGCTACGCCCGGCTGGTGGGGATCTGCGGGCAGCTGCGCGACGACTACCTGGACCTCTTCGGCGACGCGGGGACCATGGGCAAGCCCACCGGAACGGACCTCCGGGAGGGGCGGCGCAACTACACCGTCCGCGCCGTCCTGGCGGCGGCCACCGACGCCGAGCGGGCCGTGGTGGAGTCCGCACTCGGCGACGGAGCCTGCACCGAGGAGACCGTCGCCGCCATCCGCGACATCGCCCACCGCCACGGCGTCCCGGAGCGGATGCGGGCGGACATGCGGCGCTTCGCGCACGCGGCCGCCGCGGAAGCCGCGGCCTGGCGCCCCAGGTGGCGGGAGGAAGCCGTCGCGTTCTTCGAGTACCTGCCGAGGTGGAGCGTCGAGCGAGTCCGGTGAGGTGGGGTGAGCCCGCGACAGGGAGGGCGGAGGACGGGGGAGGGGCGAGCGGGGAATCCCGTCCGTTCCTGATCGGTGGTCAGTTGGCTCCGGGCCCGACCCCGGTGGTGAGGACGAGCTTGCCGCGGGTGCGGCCCGCCTCGCCGCGGGCATGAGCGGCCCCGGCCTGCTCCAGCGGGAAGGCCCGCTCCACCTCGACGGCGACCTCGCCGGCGTCGATCAGCGCGGCGATCGTCGTCAGCGCGGCGCCGTCCGGCTCGACCAGGAACGGGGTGACCCGCACGCCGGCCGCCTCGGCGGCCGCGGCCAGCTCGGGGGAGACGCCGGCCGGGACGGCGACCAGCAGGCCGCCGGGGCGCAGGACCTTCAGGGAGCGGGTGCCGGTCAGGTCGTGCTCGTCGCCCACCAGGTCGATGACGACGTCGACGCCGGTGGTGGCGTCCTCGAAGCGGGTGCTGGTGTAGTCGATCACCTCGTCGGCGCCGAGCTCCTTGAGCCAGGGGTGCCGGGCGGCGCTGGCGGTGGCGACCACGTGGGCGCCCAGGTGGCGGGCGAACTGGACCGCGAAGTGGCCCACCCCGCCGGCGGCTGCGGTGACCAGCACCCGCTGGTCGGCTCGCACCTGGGCGGTGTCGACGACGGCCTGCCAGGCGGTCAGTGCCGCCAGTGGCACGGCGGCGGCGTGCACGTGGTCGAGCGTGGCCGGCTTGCGGGCGAACTGCCGGGCCGGGGCGGTCACGTACTCGGCGTAGGCGTTCGCGGCGCGCGGGAACCACGGCATGCCGTACACCTCGTCACCGGCCTTCAGCGTGGTCACGCCGAAGCCGACCTCCTCGACCACGCCGGACACGTCCCAGCCGAGCGTGAACGGCGGCTCACCCAGCAGGCCGGCCATGCCGGAGCCGCCGCGGGTCTTCCAGTCCACCGGGTTGATCCCGGCCGCGTGCACCCGTACCAGCACCTCCGTCGGCAGCGGCACCGGACGCGTCACCTCGGCGACCCGCAGCACCTCCGGCCCGCCGAACGTGTCCTGGACCACCGCGCGCATCGTGTCTGCGGACATGCGTCATCTCCCGAAGCATCAGAGTGCGGAAGGCCGTTCAGCGGCCGTTCCTCGATGCCGGCGACGCTATCCCCGCGGGTATGGTTACCTTCAAGGGCTAGTACTTCCCATCGGGAAGTGTCCTGGTGAGGAGAGTGAGCATGACGACCACCTGCCCCAGCGGCGAGCACTCGCAGCACGACGTCTACGCCGCCCAGTGCCCCTGTCGCATCCTGCTCGACCTGCTCGCGAACAAGTGGGCCGCCCTCGCCATCGGCGCCCTCGAAGACGGTCCCCAGCGGTTCGGTGAACTCCAGCGCCGCCTCCAGGGCGTCAGCCCCAAGGTGCTGACCCAGACCCTGCGCCGCCTGGAGGACTTCGGCATCCTCGACCGCACCGTGTACCCCGTCGTCCCCCTGCACGTCGAGTACTCCCTCACCCGCCTCGGCCAGAGTGCCGCGGTGCCGTTGAACGCGCTTCGCTCCTGGGTCGAGGAGAACATCGACCAGGCCCTCCGGCCCGAGCCGGTCGCGGGGTAGCCCGGCAGTGGCCACGACCGGTTCCCGCAGCCGAGGGTTCAGCACGCCGCCGTCCGCAGGTCGTGCGGCTGGGCGTGGACGGCGGACCTGGGACAGGTGGCCAGCAGCCACTCCTCCGCCTGCGCGGCGCCCTCGGCGGCGGTGGTCTCGGCCTCCGCGCAGGCCGCTGTGACCCGCTGCGCGGCGTCCGGCAGCAGGTGGGAGAACCTGCCGATGGTCGCACCGGCGTGGTCGCGCCGGTCTCCGGGGTCAGCCAGAGTCGGAGCCAGCCGTGCCCCAACGCCTCGGCGGAGCCGGCCAGTACCCGGGCGTAGAGCTCCAGGGAGGCGGGCGGGGGCAGGGCGGTGTCGGTGCTGTCCGCCCCGCCGGGCGGGCCGGCGCCGGTCTGGTCAGGATCCCCGGGAGTGTCAGGCGCTCACGGGCGGTCCGGGAGGTGAGAGTGCCCGGGCCCGGACAGCGCCCCGCAGTGCAAAGCGGTGGCCTGGCGCCACCCGGCCCGCTCAGTAGCCGCACCGCGGGTGAGAACGACGTCGCCCCTGTGTCGGTGCCTTCCCCAGGATGCGCGACAGGGCCGGTGACGGGAGAGGTCCGACCCGGGGCGGCGCGCTCGCGGGACGTACCCGGCGTTCGTTGTCCATTGCCGTGGTCGGGAGCGGGGTCATCTTCTGTGTCTGGCGGCCCAGATGATGGCGGCGGCGAGGATGAGTGCGGCGTGGGTGTGGCTGTGGTCCGGCCGGTCCGTGGTGTTGGTGATGCTCAGGGTGAGGTCGTTGTCGGCGAGGTTGCGCAGGATGTTGCGGCTCTGCTGGAGGGTGCCGGGGGCGGCGATGATGAGTTCGAGGGCGGTGCGGGCGGCTTGTTGTTCGGAGAGGGTCTCGCGGGTGAGGCCGAAGATGATGGTGCGCAGGTTGTCGGCGAAGACGTCGGTGATGGAGAGTTCGGGGCAGAGGTGGCGGATGGATCCTTCGAGGTTGGCGAAGGATTTGCCGAGGAGGGCGATGACGGGGCTGGAGCGGATGCCGCGTCGGGTGGCGTGGGTGAGGACGGCGGTGAGGGTGACACCGAAGTCGAGATCGTCCAGGGATGCGGAGGTGACTTTCGGGACGAGGGCGCTCATGTCGGTGCGGAATCCGGCGAGGTCGGCCCAGGGGGTGGGGTTGCCCATCTCGGCCCAGGTCCGTGCCAGGCCGGGGCCGTCGCCTGCGGCGGCATTGAGCAGGACGAGGACGAGGCTTCGGCTGATGGTGGCATCGATGCGGCCGACCATGCCCCAGTCGATCAGGTGGGCGGGGTGGCCGGGGGCGACGAACAGGTTGCCGGGGTGGGGGTCGGCGTGGAAGTAGCGGTCGAGGAAGTACCCGCGGTACATGAACGCCATCAGGTCCCGGGCGATGCCGGTGCGCTCGTCGGCGGTGAACGCGGCGGGGTCGGCGTCGCGTACGGAGGTGCCGGGGGCCAGCGACTGCACCAGGACCCGCCGGGTGGGAGCGAGGAGGACCCGGGGCACGGTCAGGTGCTCGAACCCGGCGGTCAAGCCGAGGGCGTGGCGCATGTTGGCGGCCTCCCGACGGAAGTCGCTCTCGTCCCGCATGGCGTCGAAGAGCACGCCGAGCATGGCCGGCACGTCGACGACCGCGGTGAAGCGGGGCGCTGCCCGGACGACCAGACGCGCCGCGCGGCGCAGGACGGCCATGTCCTGGGCCATGACCTGGGCGACACCGGGGCGCTGAATCTTCACCGCCGCCGCGGTGCCGTCCGCCAGATCGGCGCGGTAGACCTGGGCCAGCGACGCTGCGCCGAGCGGCGT